>NZ_JBIWKI010000053.1:0-38639 GCF_044765565.1 Streptomyces sp. NPDC102437
GCTGGTCACGCTTCCGGCGCCGCAGCCAAGCCCGAGCCCGCCGCTGCCACTACCAACGCCGAGGCCATGACCTCCACATGCGGTTGCAGTACTAGGGACACCAGCGAACTACTACTGTGCCTAGCGGTCCGGCGCGCGAGCGAACGGGCCACAGCCGCAAGACCCGCCTCCGCAGTACCGGGCCAAGCGATGCTTCTCAGCCAGCTGTCCCGCGTCAGATGATCTTGACGGTTTGCCAAACGATCTCGACCGCAGAAACTTCCTTGGATGTTCCGTCGCAGATGATCTGGTCCGCTCCGGTGGCCGCAACCTGCGACGACCAGATTGGCTGAGACGCCAGGGTGCAAGTTTCTCAGTTGGTCTGGCTTCTCCAGCAGCACAGATGTCGGCGTTGTCTCAGTTGATCCGGTCCGTCCCCGTCGGGTTGCTGGCCTGCCCGTTCGGATGCGGGAGAGGGCACCTGGGCGAAGGGGTCAGTGCTCGCCTGGCGGGGTGGCGGCGAGGAGCTCGTGCTTCACGTGCTCGTAGTCAGCCAGGGCCTGCGGGTCGCCGTGGGCGTAGTCGGTCCAGAAGCCAGGGCGCTGCCATCGGGCGTCGGTGAGGCGGGGGCGGCCATTGGCGATCACCAGAGTCCAGCCGGGCGGTATCCGGGAGTCCACTGTCTCAAAGGAGGCGGGGTCCCAGAGCAGTCCAGGGTCGGGCGTATCGGGGCCGAGCACGCGGATCTGGCAGTCGATGTCGTAGGTGACCATCTCCAGAACGGGGTAGACACCGCCTACCTGGATCCCGTCGAATTCCGTGACGGGGATGTCGCCGTCGGGGTGGATGATCTCCAGACATCTGACTCTCATGGCGAGAAGTATCGCCCTGGCCGATCCCCGGTTGCTGCCCGAGGCGCCGCAGCGGACGGCATCCGAACGCCTCGGTCACGTTGATTGTCTGGTGCGGTCGTGTTCTCAGGATGGTGTGGACGGGGGCGGGATGCGGGCGAGGAGTTCGTGGGCGGCCCGGGTCAGGTGGGCGGGGATGTCGTCAGGGAAGTGTTGCCCGCCGTAGTCCTGGAGCGCCCGCACCGCGTCGACCATGGGTGCCAACTCCTCGGACTACCCGTAGGCCTCCGCGACGTTCTCGACGATGAGTTCGGCGCCATCGGCGGGGGCGAGCCATCCGCCGACGATCTCGGCGGCCCACCAGCGGGCGAGCGCCAGTCGGCCCTCCCAGTAGTCCTCGGGTGGATGGAAGCCGAAACCGAGCTCGTCGACTCCCTGTCCGAACAGCTCCGAGGCCTGTGCCTGTTCGCTGCGTAGCAGCCCGGCGAGGAGCGGCAGCGACGGTGTCTCGACGCCCGCGATCAGGGCGCGAAAAGCGGCCTGGATCAGATGGTCCGGATCGCCGCGCGGGCCGTCGGTCCACCTAAGGTAGGCCCGCGTTGCCGGAGTAAGCCGTGGAAGAGCCACTGCGACCTGCAGTTTCAATGTTTCCCCAAGGTTTCCCCCAGGCTGGCCGAGCACAGTTGGTTCCGTTCGACAAGAACACGAACAGCAGGCACACACCCGCTCGTTGACGTCGACGAAAGGCAGCATCATGCGCACCCGCAATATCCTCGCTGGGCTCGCCCTTGGAACCGCAATCACGTTGGGTGGCGTAGCAGCGCCGGCGCAGGCGGCTACTGCGCCCTCCACTGCTGCTGCCAACACCAAGAGCCCCGTAGAGGCCCAGCGCGCGTCCGCGGTAAAGCACTTCTACAGCAGCCACAGGACCGCTCAGGCTTGCTACGACGCCGCCAGCTACTGGATAAGCCAGCACCCCAGCTGGTGGGCATCCTGCGAACAGTTTCCTGGCACCGACGGGGTCATGAAGTGGCACCTCTACATGTGGTACTAGGCCCTGCCCCAAGAGCTGTCCCGTAAGTCCTAAGGCGGCATTGGTGTTGCCGTGAGGTGTACGTCGACCCTGGCAGCGGGCACCGCAGGCAGCAGCCCCAATCCCAGGACGGGCCGAGTGCGCCACAACCGCACCGTCACGAATGTGCGGGTGACCTCCTCGGCGGTGACGGTCAGCGGACCGTCCTCCCGGGCGAACGGCACAGCACTGATGACAGGCGGCGCAGCAAGCGTGGCGCCGAACGTCCACGTAGCACGACGCTCGTGATCGGTGACCACGATCACGGCAGCCGGGGCGGGTCCAGGCGATCCTTCGGGCCCCCGCGGTCCGGGCTCGCCCTGGGGGCCCTATCTGTGCTGAGGGGACGACCAGGATGCGACGAATAGCTGGCGAGCGTCTGAAGATTGCGGCAGATTGCCGATCTCGGCCATGGTCGTCTCATTGCGCGCAATGAGCTTCTTCGAGTTGGCCACCGATCGAGTGATGGGCCGCGAAGCGCAACGAGCGAGGCCCCCGGGCTGTTGATCGAGATGTCTGACGTCTCAATCACATTGCCCGGGGGCTTCGTTGGTCATCCTGCCGCACTCGACCTGCCGCATGCACTCGTGGAGTGGGTCACCATGCTGATCACCACCCGTGAGGGCGACCGGCAATGCAAGCTCCGTCCCTCCCAGCGCGTGATGGTGGCACTGGTGTACCTGCGCGAACAATCCACTCTGGCGAAGATCGCCGCCGGATCCGGGATTCAGCGAGTCCACCGCCCATGCCTACACCAACGCGGTCGTCGACCTGCTCGCCGAACGGGCCAGGTCTGCTGAAGACGCTTCGCGAGCACGAACCCGACTTCGTCCTGCTCGACGGGACCCTCGCCGAGTGCGACCGGGCCGGCGACGGCCGGGCCGACTACTCTCACAAACACCGGCGCCACGGCGTGAACGTGCAGGTCGTCACCGACCCCGGCGGCCGGCTGCTGTGGCTCTCACCCGCCCTGCCGGGCCACACCCACGACCTGACCGCCGCCCGTACCCACCGGATCATCCGGATCTGCGAGCGCCAGGGCGTTCCCATCCTGGCCGATCTCGCCTACCAAGGCGCCGGCCCATGGCTGACCACCGGCATCAAGCGCAAGCCCCCTGCAGGAGCTCACCTCCACCGAAAAGACCGCAACCAGGCACTGGCCGCAGCACGAGCGCCCGTCGAACGCGGCGTCGCGAACCTGAAGTCCTGGCGAATCTTCCGCAGGTCCCGCTGCAGCCCCAACCGCATGACGTCAATCGCCAAGGCCATCCTCACACTGGAGCGGCAACGCTGAAGAAGCTCACTGATTGCGCGTCAGGCAAACAGAGACGTCGGCTCCTCGCTCGGGGACTGGACGCTTGGCGCCTGCTCCTCGCTCATGGACGGGCCAGCCGGGTTGCTCCCGGAGCACGACAATTGGCCGCACGCGCTGGCGCAGGCAAGAGATCCAGGCGTGCAAGAACCGGGGCCCGACGGCTCGGGCGGGGCCTGCACGTTGCCAGGCGGGATCGACTGCTGAGACGGCGGTGCTGAGGTGGTCGGCGGTGTCGACAGCACAGACGGGAGGTTGTTGTCGTTGTACTCGGCGGTGTCGACTGCCCAGACGGGGGTTTCGGGGGCGGAGGCTTCTCCGAGCAATTCACCTTGGTCCTGCCGTCCCAAATGCCGACCAAATAGCCTGCATCGAATTGGCCGTTTCGCGAGTAGTTCCCTAGACGCCCCCCATGCCAGGCGCAATCATTGCCATCGATAAGGCCGGCATTATAGCCGCTACTATATCCAGCCTCGTCGCTATGATTCCTCGCTTTATTGTAATCTGATTGCGAAGGCCCTCCCGAGGGTGCAGGGGGTGGTTGCTGTGAAGGTGTTGCTGTTGAATTCACTGAGGCGGTAGGGGCGATCGCGAGGGCTGTGCTGGCGCCACCAAGGAGCGTGGTAATCGCCATAAGAGCGGCTGCGGTGAGCCCAGTTGCCCGCTTGAGCCCTTGGCGCTTAGCGCCTCCTTGTGAGGGCTCCGGATCATGCTCGCGCAGAGTCTTGAGCAGGCCCGGCGCCCGGTCGGCGAGCATGCCGGTCACAGCCGTGACGTAGGCGTGGGTGGTGCCGACCGATATCCCGAAACCGGCCGCGATCCGGGTGAGGGTGTCGTGGCGGCGCAGGTACACCAGAGCGACGAGCGAGCGCTGGTGCGGCGGGAGTTTGCACCTGCGGTCCCCCTCGCGGGTGACGATGAGCATCGTGACCCACTCGACCAGGGCATGCGGGAGGCCGAGTGCGGCAGGATAGGGAACCAACAGGGCTCCCATGCCGGTGGGTTGAGACTTCGAACACCTCCCCCAACGGCATGGGAACCTTGTGTGTTGCGGTCCTCGCCCCGTTCTCGCCAGCCTCACCCGATCAGTGGCCTCGTTGAAAACGCTCAGCGAAGGAATCAGGCCAGCCTCCTACCTATCGCTTCACGTCGAGACGCACGAGCGCGCCAATCTCCACGAGTTGGTCCGGCAGTGCCAGGTCGGAAATGCCCATGACCGTGCTGGAGGGCCTGTGCTCCCCGAAGTACTCGGCGTGGAGGCGTGCTGTCGTGTCGAAGTTCTCCCGCAGGTTCCTCACCAGCACCGTGGTCTCCACTATCTGGCTACGCTCGGCCCCGAACTGCCTCAGCACCAGGTCTAGATTCTCCAGCGTGGTTCGGACCTGCAGTTCGAAGTCGCCTGCACCCACGAAGTTGCCGTGCCGGTCATGGGACAGCTGCCCTGACACGTAAACCGTGTCACCGACCTGGGTGGCTTGACTGTACCCGTACAACGACTCCCACGGCATACCAAAACCGAATTCCTTCGCCTGAGAACTCATGTCTCACTTCCTTGAAACAGTGGGCGGGACCGTCAGTTGCAGACAGGACTTTGAACTCAGAAGTTACAGGTTCGTAGAAGCGATGCTTTTCTGACAACGCAGTCGAAGTGTTCTCTGAGCGCACAAAATTGGTTGCAGTGAGCTCTGAAAGCGGCGGGCTTGAATGTGCGACTGAAGTCTTGGACGGCTCGATGTCCGGCTCGGCCAAGGCGACGGGACATGCGTGTGGCCCGGAACCAGGGCCGGGCCACACGTTTCACCCTCCCGCGCTCCGCAGCCAGATGACCGCGCGTCGAGAAGGTGGGGGAAAGCTTGGTGGATGTCGCCGACGTGTTCCCAGCGGATGCGCAGGCGGCGGAACCAGTGCAGCAGTGCGATCGCGCCCTCGACGACCCAGCGGTGTATGCCCGGGCTGGAGCCGTGTTCGGTGCCGCGACGGGCGATGTGCGGGGGATCAGGTGATGCTAGCTGCCGGTCTGGTCCACCAGGGACGGGCCGGTGGCCGGCCCACCCCTAATCGCGAGCAGATGGTCGGAGTCGACGGCGGCGCGGGAGAAGTCGAGCATGTCGGCCGCCCGCAGTTCGGCCAGCAGCGGCTCGATCCGCTCCCACAGCCCGTCCTCGACCTCCCACGGCTTGCGCGCACTCTTCGTCTCGGCTTCCTCACACCGTCATCCGGGCAGCATCAACGAGAACTGACACGCCGTCATTCCCGTCCCGGCTACAAACTCACTTTGTTACCAGTCCTCAGGTGTCACCTGCGGCACCGGCTGACCTGCGGCTTCACCGGGCGAAGCACGATGGTTGTCACCGAGGCGGCGCGGGCCGTCTGTCACCAGCAGCGCGCAACGCAAGATCGGTGTCACCGGCTCCGGCGCTCCGCCAACCGCCTGAGCTGCCCAGCAACCCCGGCGGACAGAGGCTGTGTCAGAGCCCGTGCGCCAGGCCATGACCGACGCTTCAACCGGTCACAGACCGGCGACGTCCCCGGCCCTCTTGAGCACGGAGTCGAGCGCGTCCACCACGGCGTTGTGCTGCCTCGCGCGCGCCGCCCGGTCTGCCGGCACCAGCCGCGCGGCGGCCTGCACGGCGCAGGCGTCCGGGTCGCCGAAGGCAGTCCGCGGGTGCTCTCCCGTATCCGCGCAGTGGGCCGTGACCTCCTTGACCGCCTGGAGCACGACTGCCCGGTCCACGCCCGGCTGCATGGCCAGCCGTACCTGGAAACGCGCCATCCACTTTTCGCGGTCCTTCTCCCTCGCCGCGTCCGTCCTCTGGTCCTTCTTCGTCACGTGCTCTCCCGGGTGATCGACAGCCGTCCGTCATGAAGTTGGACGCTGGGTCATCGAAGTGGGTTGCGGAAGCGAGCATCTGATGAGACTCAAGTGACTGCCGAGAAGCCGCACTACGGGACAGCGCTCTCTCGTGATGCCGGGGCCGGTCGCCCCAGGGATCTCGTACGATTCCGACTGCTCGGCCGCCATGGGCTGCTGACATGGGTCGCACATCACCTGCGCACATCCCGCCAGGCATGGTTCAACCGGGCCGCGTCGGGACAGTCGAGGCGGATTCCCTGAGGTTCGCGGCCATGGGGCGGCTGCTGCGGTGAGCGAGGCTGCCTATCGCGGGCTGGAGGCGCCGACCGCTCGCCCGGAGGTGGATGTCCGCCGGGCTGTGTGGTGGCGCGTCCGTGGGCTTCAGCGCGCGGCCCACCTGCCCTTGCTGCTGGACGCTGTTCGTCGGGGCGCAGCCCCGCCGGGTTGATGTTCCGATCTGGATCAGCTCCTGCCGCTGCTGACGGCCATCGTTCTCGGCATGGCGGTGGTCGACCGCCTGGGTGGTCGAGCGCGGCATCGGCCAGGGCGCCCCGCCGAGGTCCACGTCGGCGGCTGCCGCATGGCAAAGAACGCGCGCGGCGTCAGCAGAGAGCAGGCGCTCCAGCCCGTCGTCGCCGATGTCCGGGCCTGCATCCACTGCTGGGCGTGCTGCGGTTCGCTCCAGTGGCCGCGGGTGTGCTGAGCCCGCACGCGGGTGAATCGGCGGGCTGAGCCGTCCCGCGGCGGTTCGGCGGACACTACTGGTGCTGCTGAACCGCTCCGTGGTCATGGTGTGTCGCCCCGCCAGTCCCAGTGTTCGGTGTCACCGGCCCGTGGCCCGTACTCCGCGCTGCCGCCCGGACCGAATCGCCCGATCTCCGTGTTCAGCGCCGCGCCCTCGCGCAGCGCCCGGTCCGTCCAGCCCGTCACGTCGAGCAGCAGGCCGTCGAGCGGGCCGCCCACCAACTCCCGATAGCTGTGCCCCGGCCGGGGCCCCGGATCGGGATCGTCATGGTCGGCGCCGTACACGCGCCGCTGCCGCATCAGCTCGTCCATGGGGGCAGGATCGCACCCGGCACTGACAATCGCGGGGTCGGCCTCCTTCGCTCTCATCGACACGTGCCACGGCTTCTCTCTCACCGGCACATGCCACGGCTCGACGCGGGTGGCGGTGTGTTCCGGATCTTCCGTGCGGATAGGGTCGAAAGCACCCGCCGTGCGCGGCTCACGCGCACCGGCCCGGGACATCCATCGCCGGAACCTGGAGGCAACCATGACCAGCACCGACCGTCCCGTGATCGCCGCGGTCGACGGCTCGACGCACAGCCAGGAGGCGCTCGACTGGGCCGCCCACGAAGCCGTACGGCGGGGGCTCGGCCTGACGATCGTGCACGCCCGGACGCCCGACCGGCGCGTCGAGCAGGAAACGCTGCGGCGCGAGGCCCAGGAGTTGCTCGACCGGTCCGTGCGAAGGGTCTCCGAGATCGCTCCGGAGCTGCACCCGTCGACGCTGACCCCGCTGGACTACCCTTCGGCGGTCCTCACTTCGCTCAGCCGGAACGCCTCGCTGGTGGTGGTCGGCTCACGCGGTCTGGGCGGCTTCCGGTCCTTGATGCTGGGCTCCAACAGCCTGGCCACCGCGTCGATGGCCGCGTGCCCCGTCGTCGTGGTCCACAGCGGGCCTTCGGACGAGGACACGGCGGTGGAGGGAACGCTTTCCGACATCGTCGCGGGGGTGGCCGCCGACGAGAGCAGCGAGGCGGTTCTCGAGTTCGCCTTCGAGACCGCCGCCTCCCGGCCCGGGACGCGGCTGCGGATCGTGCACGGCTGGACCATGTTCTCCTCGATCCTCTCCGGCGGCCCCGTCTTCGACCGGGACGCGGCGGCGGACTCCGCCGAACGCACGCTCGCGGAGCTCACCGCCGGCTGGCGTGAGAAGTACTCGCAGGTCGAAGTCGTCAGGGAACCGGTGGCCGGCTCCGCCTCACGCACCCTGGTCACGGCCTCGGCGACCGCGGCGCTGACCGTGATCGGGCGGCGCCGGGGCGGCGAGTCCCTCGGGCTGGGGCTCTCCCCCGTCGCGCAGACCACGCTCACGCACGCGCTGGGCCCGGTCGCCGTGGTGCCCTGCTGACACCGCGCCGTCCCGTCGTGCGTGCACGCCTCTTGGCCTCGCACGCCGGCGGGCGGACACTGACCCGATGACACAGCGCGTGGACCTCGCGACCGTGATGGACCGGCTGGCCATCGATGCAGTGATCACCGGCTACGCGGTGGCGGTGGACGACGGTGAATGGGCGGACTACCGGGCCCTGTTCACCCCGGACGGCCGCGCCGACTACCGCGGTGCCGGTGGTGTCGAAGGGCCGGCGCACGAGGTCGCCGAGTGGCTGGCGCGTACGATGCGGCTCTTCCCCGTACGTCAGCATCTGGTCGTCAACCGCCGGATCGGGTTCCAGGACCTCGACGGCTACCCGGGCGACCGTGCCGAGGTGCTGGCCGACTACGTGAACCCGATGCGGCTGGAGAACGCCACGGCGGGTTCGGGCAATGCGGAGGTACGGACCACCGCGCCGAACTTCGTCTCCGGCGGGCGGTACGCGTTCTCGGTCTCGCGTACGGACAGCGGCTGGCGGATCCGTACCGTTACCGTTCACGAGAAGTGGCGCGGCCCGGCAGGCCCCTCGACCGCGGGCTGAGCCGCACCACCGCTGCTTCCGCCTTCCCTTGCCGGGGAAGAACTGCGGAGCGGCGGACAAGGGGGAAGACTGCTCATCAGGCAGGACGAGGAGGCGCGGCATGCGGATTCCGGCCGGTCGGAGCGGACAGTGGTCGCGGATGCTGCGGTCCGGCCGGTGGCGCGGCTGCCTGGCGGTGCTCGCGGGCGCGCTGCCCGCACTCGCGTTTCCTGCTCCTTCCCTGTGGTGGCTCGCGTGGGTCGGCCTGGTTCCGTGGCTGCTCCTGATCCGGACCGCCGGCACGGGGCGCCGGGCAGCGCTGGAGGGCTGGCTCGGCGGCACCGGTTACATGCTGGCGGTGCACAACTGGCTGATGCCCAGCCTCCATGTCTTCATCCTGATCCTGGCGGCCCTGCTCGGTCTGCTCTGGGCCCCTTGGGGGCTGCTGGTCTTCCGGATGCTGGGCGGGCGGGTGTCCGCAGCTGCCGCCGCCTTGGCGGTCGTCGTGGTGCCCTGCGGGTGGCTGATGATCGAACTGGCCCGGTCCTGGGAGGCGCTCGGCGGCCCGTGGGGGCTGCTCGGCGCCAGCCAGTGGCAGGTGGCTCCCGCGCTCCGGGTGGCGTCGGTGGGCGGGGTGTGGCTGGTGAGCCTCGTGGTGGTGGCGGTGAACACCGCTGTCGCCCTGCTCTTCGTGACCGCGGCCGCCCGTACGGTGGCCGTGGTGGGCATCGTGGTGTGCGCTCTGGCCGTGGGGGCGATGGCGAGTTGGGCGCCGCAGCCCGAGGAGTCGGGAGTGGCCAGGATCGCCGTCGTCCAGCCGGGTGTGGTCACCGGGGCGCACAGCGTCGAGCGCCGGCTCGCCCTCAGCGAGCGGCTGACCGGCTCCCTGGCCGGGCGCGATCTCGACCTGGTGGTGTGGGGCGAGAGCAGTGTGGCGGTGGATCTCGACCGGCACCCGGACATCACCGCCCGGATCGCCGCCCTCTCTCGCCGGGTGGGCGCGGATGTGCTGGTCAACATGGACGCCCGGCAGACCGACCGGTCGGGCCGGACAGGTATCTTCAAGTCGGCCGTGCTTGTGGGTCCGGACGGGCTGACCGGGGAACGCTACGACAAGATGCGGCTGGTGCCGTTCGGGGAGTACATCCCGGCCCGGTCGGTGCTCGGATGGGTCACGTCCCTGGGCCGGGCGGCGGGCCAGGACCGGTTGCGGGGCACCCGGCAGGTGATCATGTCACTGCCTGAGGCCGAAGGTGGGCACGGGCTGCGCATCGGGCCGCTGGTCTGCTTCGAGTCCGCGTTCCCCGACATGAGCCGCCGGCTCACCCAGGACGGTGCGCAGGTGCTGATCGCCCAGTCGTCCACCTCCACGTTCCAGCACAGCTGGGCACCCGAGCAGCATGCCTCGCTCGGGGCGCTGCGCGCCGCCGAGAACGGCCGCCCGATGGTGCACGCCACGCTCACCGGCGTCAGCACGGTGTACGGACCGCAGGGAGCGCGGGTCGGGGCTCCGCTCGGTACGGAGACGAGTGGGACCGCCGTGTACGACGTACCGCTGGCGACGGGCACCACGCTCTATGTGCGGCTGGGTGACTGGCCGGCGCAGGGGGCGGCGGCGGTGCTGGCCCTGTTCTGCGCCGTCGAAGCGACCCGGTCCCTCATGCGGCGTGACCGGGGCGGGCCGGCCGGCGTGACGGACGAGGCGGCTGCCGCGGTCGGCGGGCCGGCCGAGCGTTCGGGGCCGTGAGTGCCGGACCAGGGGCCGTGAGTGCCGGGCTATCGGGGCCGTTGACCGAGACGATGTTGCCCTGGGCGTCGACGGTGAGCGAGACCCGCTCGACCTTGTTGGTCACGGCCAGTCCCAGCCACACGGCGCCCCAGAGGAAGCAGGTGAACACCATCAGGATGGCGTGCAGCACATGGTTCAGCCGGTGCCCCCGGACCATGACGACCTGTGTACCGGAGCGGGATTCCACCCGCCAGCCGCTCGCGATCCGCTGGTTGACCGCCCAGTCGAGGATCAGACCGCGCCGCATTTCGTCGGGGGGCCGCCCGTCGGCCGAGTAGTAGCCCGGCGGCGGCTGGAGTGCGCCCCAGCCCTTTGGCTCGTCGTGAGGTCTCACGAGGTCACCTCCACGGGCCGGTGGCCCATCACCCCAGCCTGCATCGGAGCGGGACCCGACGCATCCGCAGGCCCATCGGCCGCCGGGCAGGGGCGCCGGGCCGGGGCGCCGGGCCCGCTCGTCGGCCTCCGGGGTCCGTCCGACCCAGATCCGCCGGACATGCCCTGGCTAGACGCAGTCCAGGTCGCGCAGGATGCGTTCGCAGAGTTCATGGGTCAGCAGGGCGTCCGCGGCGCTCAGCACCTCGCCGGCGCGGACGGCGTCCAGGAACGACAGCACGCTCTGCTCGATGCCGCGCTGGCGGGCCACCGACACCCAGTCGCCGCGCCGCCGGACGCTCGGCTGCCCCTTGTGATCGATCACCTCGGCGAGGTTGACGACCTCGCGCTTGGTGTCCTGGCCGGAGACCTCCAGCCGTTCCTCGGTCGAGCCGCTGAGCCGGTTCATCGTGCCGATGGCGGTGAATCCGTCACCGGACAGCTGGAGCACCACGTGGTGCATCAGGCCCTCGCGGATCCTGGCCTGCACGGCGGTGTGCTCGACCGGTCCCGGCACCAGGAAGCGGAGGGTGTCGACGACATGGATGAAGTCGTCGAGCACCATGGTGCGCGGGTCCTCCGGCATGCCCACCCGGTTCTTCTGCATGAGGATCAGCTCGCGCGGGTGCTCGGCGCACTGGGCGTAGCCGGGCACGGATCTGCGGTTGAAGCCGACGGCGAGGCTCGTTCCGCGCTCCTGGGCGAGGCTCACCAGCCGCTGGGAATCGGCGAATCCGTAGGCCAGCGGCTTGTCGACGTAGGTGGCGACGCCGGACTCCAGCAGCCGGGCCACGATCTCCGGATGCACGGCCGTCGGGGCATGGACGAACGCGGCGTCCAGCCCCTGGGCGATCAGCGATTCGAGGTCGGTGTGGCGCTGCCCGGCCGGGATGCGGTGGGCCTCGGCGACCGCGGCCAGGGTCGCGGGCGTACGGGTCTGCAGATGCAGTTCGACGCCGGGCAGGGCCGTCAGAACCGGCAGATACGCCTTCCGCGCGATGTCGCCGAGCCCGATGCAGCCGACCTTCACAGGGGTCTCCCTCTCACTGTTCGACGTCCACCGTCGCGGTGTCCGCCTCGCGAGGGGCAGCATACGTGTGCTGCGGCGGCTGCCAGTCGGCTATCCCGTCGAAGGTGCGCAGGACGAGGCTGGGCCCGACGCGTGAGACGACGGAGAGCAGCGCGTCACGCGTCGCGACGGCGGGGGCGCTGGTCAGCCGCATCAGACGCGCGGTCCGTGCGGCCTTGCGGACGATGGCCGAGGTACGGGGCAACCGGTCGGCGGTGTACGCCGCCGCTCCCGCACCGAGGTCACCGCCCGGCGTCAGATGGTGGGCGAGCACGATCGCGTCCTCGATGGCCTGGTTGCCGCCCTGGCCGAGGCTCGGCGTCATCGCGTGCGCGCTGTCGCCGACGAGGACGGTGCGCCCCCGGTGAAAGGACGGCAGGGGATCGAGCAGGTGGTGGACGTCGTTGCGGAGCACCTGGCCGGGATCGGCGGCGGCGATGATCTCCGGGATCGGGTCGTGCCAGCTGCCGAACCGGCGCATCAGCTCCGCCTTCTCGCCGTCGGCGGCATGGGCACCGGCCGGGGCGGCGGCGGCCCCGTAGGCGTAGACGCGGCCGTCCTTGAGCGGCTGGGTGCCCCAGAGTGCGCCGCGCCCCCAGGTCTCGTGCGGGGCGAAGGGCCGCTGGGGCGCGGGTACGACGACGCGCCAGGTGGTGAATCCGGCGTACGAGGGTCCGGGGTGGTCCGGGAAGAGTGCCCGCCGTACCTCCGAGTTGATGCCGTCGGCGCCGATGACGAGGTCGGCCT
This sequence comes from Streptomyces sp. NPDC102437, assembly GCF_044765565.1. Classification (NCBI taxonomy): domain Bacteria; kingdom Bacillati; phylum Actinomycetota; class Actinomycetes; order Kitasatosporales; family Streptomycetaceae; genus Streptomyces; species Streptomyces sp. NPDC102437. Next base: position 12,724 of record NZ_JBIWKI010000053.1, read on the forward strand.
CGATCCTCCCGGCCGCCGTCCCGACCACGGCGGGCGCGCCGGCCGCCGTCCCCGGGTCCAGCAGCTCCGCCTCGGCGCCGGTTCGGACGGTGCCGTCGGGCAGCCGGGACACGAGGCGGTCGACGAGAGTGGCGCGGTGCAGCAGGACGATCGAGCCGCCGAACCGCTCGGTCGCCGCGGCGCTGTCCGTACGGGAGAACCAGCGGCCGCCCGGGGCGCGCATGCCTCCTTCGCCCTGCCAGGCGGCGAGCGCCCTGATCTCGTCGCCCATGCCGATGACGTCCAGGGCCCGCTGGGAGTTGGGCGCGAGAGAGATGCCGGCTCCGACGGGTTCCAGGGAGGCCGCGCGCTCCAGAACGGCGACCCGCCAACCGCGGCCGTGCAGGGCCACCGCCGCGGTGAGGCCGCCGATACCGCTGCCGATGACGACGGCATGGGGCTTGTCCATGGCTCCTCCAGCAATCCGCGCAGCCCTGTCGCTCCGGAATCCCCGGGCGACGGGACTACACCTGTAGTGACACATTCACCGTACTACGGGTGTAGTGTCAGCGGTAGGTTGGCCCCATGGCCACACGCACGACCGGCACCTCCCGGGCCGACCTCATCGCCGACACCGCCCTCGCGCTCCTCGCCGAACGCGGGATGCGCGGGCTGACGCACCGCGCGGTGGACGAGCGCGCCGGACTCCCCCAGGGCTCGACGTCCAACTACGCGCGGACCCGGCAGTCCCTGCTGGAGGCGGCGGTGCGACGGCTGGCAGAACGCGAGGCGCGGGTGCTCGCCCCCGCCGAACTGCCGGATCCGGCCGCCGGGGCGCAGGAACTGGTCGCCGGTCTCGCGCGGGCGCTGCACCGCTATCTCACCCGCCATCCCGAACTGCTCCTCTGCCGCTACGAACTCGCCCTGGAGGCGACCCGTCGCCCGGAACTGCGGGAGTTCTTCGACGCGACCGGCCGCCAGTTCCGCGAACCGCTGAAGGCGCTGATGACGGCCGCCGGATCGAGCGAGCCCGAACGGCACACGCTCTCCCTGGTGGCCTGGTGCGAGGGGCTGATGTTCTCGTGCGCCGCGGGGTCGTACAACCGCTCCGTACCGAACGAGGAGGAGCTGCGCACCGGCTTCACCGAACTGCTCGGCGGGATGCTGGGCCCGCGATGGGCGCCGCGCTGAGCCACGGGGCACCACGCCCAACGTGTCACCACGGCCGGCATCACCACAGCAATGGCGTCACCATGGCCGCCGCACTCACCGGCAGGTGTCACTCTTGCGGGCCAATCCCGGCTTTCCGGTTCCCCCGGAGCCCGTCCCGCACAGCAGAGTTGATCAGGTGCAACGAACCAGAATCACCGTGAGTCTCCTGATGGGCGTCGCCGTCACGGCGCTGTCCGGCTGCGTGTCCGTGCAGCCGCAACCCGACGTTCCGCCCCGGCCCCGGGCCAGCGGGCCGGCCCAGCACCTGGCACCGCAGATCGTGCTGCCTCCGGTCCACGACTCCCTGGAGGCCGTGCCGAGCCCCGAGCCGTCCGCCTCCGCGTCCCGCCCCGCTCATGCAGAACCGCCGGACACCCGCCGCCCCGTGCCCCGCGCACCCCGGCAGCAGCGACGCACGGCCGCCGCGCCGCCCCGGCCGCACGGTGTGCCGCCCGCCGCGACCGTACCCGCCCCGGCCCTGCCCGCCCCGGTCGCCGGGACGGACGTCTGCGCACTGGGGCGGGGGTACGGGCGCTGGCCCGCGGGCAGCCCCCAGTCCCGGATCTGCGCCAACACCTACGGCCACTGAGCCCCGACGGAAGAACCGAGAGGTGGCCCGTCCGTCGTGGACGGGCCACCCTCACAGCTCGCGCAGCCGCAGCTCCAGTCGCGCGATCGCCGCCCGCACCCCTCCCCCGTACCCGTCGTCCGCCCCGTCCTCCGCGAGCACCCCGGAGGCGGCACGCGCCCGGTCCAGATGGATCCGCGCCGCATCGGGGCGCCGGAGCTTCAGATAGTCCGCCGCGAGATTGAGATGGAGCGAGGGGTAGAACGCCCGCACCGCCGGCGCGTCGGGGTGCTGAGCCGCACGCTCGTCGGTCAGCGCCCCGGCGGCGGTCAACGCCCTCAGGTCCCAGGCCAGTTCGTCACCCGGATCGTCCTGGGTGTCGGCCATGTAGTGGGCGAGGGTGCACCGGTGCAGGGCGTCGCCGCCCTCGCCGATCTCCGACCAGAGCTCGCCGAAACGATTGCGGGCCTCTTCCCGGTCGCCGCCGTGCAGCAGCATGACCGCCTGGCCGATTCTGGTCATGACAGCGTCCTTGGACGCCTCCCGCTGCTCCGTCACTGCGACCTCCCTGCGAGCTCGTCCCCCGTTCCGCGCTCGACGCTAGCCGCAGCGGCGGCGAATCCCGCTGAGGCTCGGGCGGGCGTCCCCGGCCGGTCGCCGGACGCCCGCCGCCGGCCGGGGCGAAACCGCCGGTCAGCCCAGATCGGGGATGCGCCAGTCGATCGCCTCGTGCCCCTGCGCGGCCACCGCCGCGTTGATCTGCCGGAACGGGCTGGAGCCGAAGAACTTCTTGGCCGACAGCGGCGAGGGGTGTGCCCCCTTCACCACCGCATGGCGCTCCTCGTCGATCAGCGGGAGCTTCTTCTGGGCGTAGTTGCCCCAGAGCACGAAGACCGCCGGGTCGGGCCGCGAGGCGACGGCGCGGATCACGGCGTCGGTGAACTTCTCCCAGCCCTTGCCCTTGTGCGAGTTGGCCTCGCCCGCGCGGACCGTCAGCACGGCGTTGAGCAGGAGCACACCCTGTTCGGCCCACGGCATCAGATACCCGTTGTCCGGGACCGGCAGGCCGAGCTCCTCCTTCATCTCCTTGTAGATGTTCCGCAGGGACGGCGGCGTCTTCACACCCGGCCGCACGGAGAAGCACAGCCCGTGCCCCTGCCCCTCCCCGTGGTACGGGTCCTGGCCGAGGACGAGGACCTTCACCTTGTCGTAGGGCGTGGCCTCCAGCGCGGCGAAGACCTGGTCGCGCGGCGGGTAGACCGGCCCCTTGGCCCGCTCCTCCTCGACGAACTCGGTGAGCTCCTTGAAGTACGGCTTCTGCAGCTCTTCGCCGAGGACGCCGCGCCAGGACTCGGGCAGCAGGTCGGTGTCGGTCACTTCAACAACCTCCGGTAAGCAATCAGCTTTTCAACCGAGAACCTACCGGGGGCCACTGACAACGCGCCCCGCCGGTCCGGCTCCGGGCTACCAGCTGGCCTTGCGGTACAGCTCCCACATCTGCATGACCGTCTGCGGGTCCAGGGCGCGCTCGCCACCGCCGATGTCCTCGCCGGAGGCGACGTACAGCTTGCCCTGCCACAGCGGCAGGACCCGCACGTCGTCGACCAGGATCTTCTGCGCCCGTTCGAACTGCTTGCTGACCGCGCCCCGGTCGCTCTCCTTGCGGGTCTGCGGCAGCAGTTCCTTGGTGATCTCGTTCTTCATGTACGGCATCCCGGTGATGCTGTCCTTGCCGAGGAACGGGGCGATGAAGTTGTCGGGGTCCGGGAAGTCCGGGAACCAGCCGCGGCCGAAGGCGGGGTACTCGCCCTTGGTGAAGCCCTCCTGGAACGTCTTCCAGGGCTTGCTCTTCAGCGTGATCCTGAAGAGGCCGGAGCTCTCCAGCTGCCGCTTCAGCTCGTCGAACTCGGAGGCGGTGGAGGAGCCGTACCGGTCGGTGGTGAACCAGAGCGTCAGGTCGACCGGCTTGGTGATGCCCGCCTTGGTCAGGATCTGCTTGGCCTTGCCCTGGTCCGGGTCGCCATAGGCGTCGAAGAAGCTGGTGGTGTGCCCGGCTATGCCCTTGGGGACCATGGAGTACAGCGGTTCGGCCGTGCCCTGGTAGACCTTGGCCACGAGGGCGTCGCGGTCGACGAGCTGGGCGATGGCCCGCCGTACGGCGACGTTCCCCGCCGCCGGGTCCTTCGGGTTGAAGACCAGGAAGCGGATGTCCGCGCCGACCGTCTCGACGATCTGCAGATTGCTTTCCTTGTCCTTGTTCTCCTCCAGGCTGACGACCTCCTCGGCGGTCAGACCCCGGTAGATCGCGTCGATCTCCTTCTTCCGCAGCGCCGCGACCACGGGCGCGGAATCCTTGAAGTACCGAATGGTCACGGCGTCGTTCTTGCGCTTGGCGTAGCCCTTGTAGTCCGGGTTCTTCACCAGTTCGGCACTCTTCCCCGGCTTGTACGAATCAAGCAGGTACGGGCCGGAACCGGTGATCTTTCCGTCACTGCGGAGCTTGTGCTCGGAATAGGCGCTGGGCGCCACCAACGACATCGCGGGTGTGGTGAGAATGAAGGGGAAGGTGGCATCCGGCTTGGTGAGGTGGAAGACGACAATGTCGTCCCCCTTGGTCTCGATCCGGTCGAGCGAGCCGAGCATGCCGACCGGGCCGCCCTTGACCTTGAGGGCCGTGATCCGGTCGATGGAATACTTCACCGCCTCGGCGTCGAGCTTGTCCCCATTGGAGAATTTCAGGCCCGCGCGGAGCTTGCACCGGTAGGAGGTGCTGGTGGTGTCGGTGAACTTGCACCATTCCGCGGCGTCGGGCTCGGGCTTCGTGCTGCCGCTGGGGTAGCTCATCAGGGTCTGGAAGACATTTCGCATCAGCTCCCAGGAGTTGTCCCACGCCGCCGCCGGATCGAGGGTGGATGGCTCACTGGTCGTACCGACGACTATCTTCTGCTCGACTTCCGAACCGCTGTCGGAAAGAAGTCCGCAGCCGGCCAGCAGAGAAAGGGAAGCAAGGGCTGCAGCTGCCTGCAGACTGGCCCGGTAGAACACGTGAACGCTCCTCGATCAGCCATGGGTCGGCAGACCATACCGCAGTGCCCCGTCGGGTCAATCCACGGGCCCGACAGGGCACTTGAGTCAATCAGGGCCAAATCCGCTCAGGCTGTTCTCAGCCCACGCCCGCATTCAGGAAAATTCCGCCGTCGACCACCAGCGTCTGCCCCGTGATCCAGTCGGACTGGCTGGACGTGAGGAACGCGGCGGCACCGCCGATGTCCTCCGGCACTCCCAGCCGGCCGAGCGGGTAGGCTGCCGCGGCCTCCTCCTCACGGCCCTCGTACAGCGCCTGGGCGAACTTGGTCTTCACGACCGCGGGTGCGATGGTGTTGACCCGGACGACCGGGGCGAACTCGTGCGCCAGCTGAAGGGTCAGATTGACCATGGCCGCCTTGCTGATGCCGTAGGCACCGACGAAGGGCGAGGCGGAGATCCCGGCGACCGAGGCGATGTTGACGATCGCCCCGCCGTTCTCCTTCTGCCAGACCTTCCAGGTCTGCTGCGCGAAGCCGAGCGCCGAGATCACATTGGTCTCGAAGACCTTGCGGACGACATTGAGGTCGAGCTCCGCGATCGGCCCGAAGACCGGGTTCGTACCGGCGTTGTTGATCAGGAAGTCGACCCGGCCGAACGCCTCCATGGTGCGCTCGACGGCCACCGTCCGGTGCGCCTCGTCGTGCGCCTTGCCCGCCACGGCGATCGCCCGGTCGGCACCCAGCCGCTCGACGGCCTCCTTGAGGGCGTCCTCGCCCCGTCCGGTGATGCACACCCGGTCGCCGCGGGCCACCAGCGCCTCGGCGATGCCGTAGCCGATGCCGCGGCTCCCGCCCGTGATGAGCGCGACCTTCCCGCTGTCCTGCACAGTCATGATGTCCGTAGCCCTTCGGGTCAGTTGAGCGGTCCGCCGGCGACGTACATGACCTGACCGGAGACGAAGCCCGCCTCGTCGCCCGTGAAGAAGGCGATGGCGTTGGCGATGTCTTCGGGGCGGCCGACGCGCTGCACCGGGATCTGGGTGGCGGCGGCGGCCTGGAACTCCTCGAAGCCCATGCCGACCCGGGCCGCGGTCTGGGCGGTCATCTCGGTGACGATGAAGCCGGGGGCGACGGCGTTGGCCGTGATGCCGAACTTGCCGAGCTCCTTGGCGAGGGTCTTGGTGAAGCCCTGGAGACCGGCCTTGACGGCGGAGTAGTTGGCCTGGCCGCGGTTGCCGAGCGCCGAGGAGGAGGAGAGCGAGACGATCCGGCCGAACTTGGCGTCCACCATGTGCTTCTGAACAGCCTTGGCCATCAGGAACGCACCCTTGAGGTGCACGTTCATCACGATGTCCCAGTCGGACTCGGTCATCTTGAAGAGCAGGTTGTCGCGGAGCACACCCGCGTTGTTGACCAGGATCGTCGGGGCGCCGAGCTCGGCGGCGACCCGCGCGACCGCGGCTTCCACCTGGGCGCTGTCCGACACATCGCAGCCGACCGCGAGGGCGGTGCCCCCGGCGGCAGTGATCTTCTCGACGGTGTCCTTGCAGGCCGCCTCGTCGAGGTCGAGTACGGCGACGGCGCGGCCCTCGGCCGCCAGGCGTACCGCGGTGGCGGCGCCAATGCCCCGCGCCGCTCCGGTCACGACGGCGACGCGCTGCTCGGTGGTAGACATGCTTGTTCTCCTCGCCCTTGGATCGCCGCTCAGCGGGACATCGGGGCACCCCCGGCACGGACCTCGTGTGCGCGGAACCTTCCCGATGGCTGAGCAACCGCTTAGTACCTTCAGCAGACGAGACGCTAGAAGCCCTGGCACCCGGTGTCAACGGCCCACGGCCGCCGGGGCGCATGTCACACCCGGCGGCACCGCCCGCGCGGTGGTCGCGGGCGGCACCCGAGGCCCCGGAGGTCAGCGCACCAGCAGGTCGAGCAGCCGCTCGACCTCGGCCTCCGGGTCGGCCGTGAGGCCGCTGTGCACGGGGCTCGGCTGGACGACGGTGGAGCGCGGCGCGATCAGCCACCGGAAGCGGCGGCCTGCGTCGTCACCACCCGCCTGGCCCGCGTCCGTACCGCCGCGGCAGACTCCCTCGACGGCGTGCAGGGCGGCGCGTACTCCGATCACGTCGGCGTCCGGGTCCAGGGCCCTCAGCTTGGTCTCGTCCAGATGGGTGCGGGCGGCCACGAAGCTCCGTGCACGGCAGTAGACGACCACGCCCGCGTTGAAGAACTCGCCGCGCTGCACCCGCGGCACGACGCGCAGCAGTGCGTACTCGAAGACATCGCGCTCACTCACGGCCGGCCGTCCTTGTCGTTCTTCTTCTTGGCGGGGTGCGGCCAGGGGGTGAGGTGGTCGGTGAGCCAGCCGGGGGCCTGGGACGGCTTGGGCTCGGCGGGCCCGTCCATCGTGATCCGCTCGTGGATGGTCGCGGCGCGCGGCAGCAGCGCGTCCACATAGGCGCGGCGCAGCTCGTCGGTGGAGTCGAAGCCCGGCTCGTCCACCAGCCACTCGTCGGGGACGTCGGCGGCGACCTCGGTGAGCAGCTCCTCGGTGACCAGCGGGGCGAGCTCGGCGGCGGCCGCCGCGATGTCGGGCGCGAACGGGGCGAGCGCGTGGTCGGAGGCGTTGTACGGCTTGGCGGCGGACGCCTGGGCGCCGGGCCAGTTGTGGTGCCAGATCATGGTGGCGCCGTGGTCGATGAGCCACAGGTCGCCGTGCCAGACCAGCATGTTCGGGTTGCGCCAGGACCGGTCGACGTTGTTGATCAGCGCGTCGAACCAGACGACCCGTCCGGCCTCCCGCGGGTCCACCTGGTAAGCGAGGGAGTCGAAGCCGATCGAGCCGGGCAGGAAGTCCATCCCGAGGTTGAGCCCGCCGCTGGCCTTCAGGAGCTCCTGCACCTCCTGGTCGGGCTCGGCGAGCCCGATGACCGGGTCGAGCTGGATCTGCACGAGGTCGGGCACCCGCAGCCCGAGCCGGCGGCCGAGCTGCCCGCAGATGACCTCCGCGACCAGAGTCTTGCGCCCCTGTCCGGCGCCGGTGAATTTCATGACATAGGTGCCGAGGTCGTCGGCCTCGACGATCCCGGGAAGCGATCCGCCCTCCCGCAGGGGCGTGACGTAGCGGGTCGCTACAACCTCATCCAACACTTTCCCAGGCCACCCATCTCTTCAGCCTTGTAATCCATGGATCAATGCACCGGGGGCGCAGGGCAAGAAGTCGCGGTCAACGATGCTGGGGAGAATCCGGGGGGCTCGATTGGCCTGCCGGCCTCCCCGCTCCCCGAGGGCCCTGTCGATGGCGCCGAGCCCCTTGCTGCCCGCCTCCGGCATGAAGTGAGCATAGTAACCGAGGGTGATCGCAGACGAGGAGTGTCCGAGCCACCGCGGACCCTCCTGCTTCCAGCATGAGCGAGCCATGATCTCGAGCGCCACCGGAAGAAGGCTCACCGGCCTCCGGCGCACGTGCCGAATCAATTGTGTACTCCCCTGTGCGGTGTTGAGGCGGCACGGAGGCAAGAGGGCTTCGAGGCTGCAACTCGGATCCCTTGTCCACCTTTCCTCGGACGCGGGCGCGGCGCCCCGTCCGTCGCATTGGTCCGAGAACATGAAACCGGAGCCGGAATCTCCACCGCCGAGGCGACAGCGAGCGGGCCTCGGATGGCTTGATCCGTCCGGCTGGAGCCGGCCCGGAGTTTTGGGCCCCCTACCCGCCTCACTCCGGTCCGCGCGCTCTCCTGTGTCGATCAACCCCCGGCCGGACGACCGTCACCGCACCCCCGGGTACGGCGCAGTACGGCGTGGATGCGGGCGATCAGTTCTTCTAGGTCGAAGGGCTTGGTGACGTAGTCGTCGCCGCCGAGGCTCAGGCCGTGGAGCCGGTCCTGGCGGTCGTCGCGTGCGGTGACGAAGAGGACGGGCACGTCTCCGCCGCGGCCGGGCAGGGGTGAGCGGGGCTGGGCCCGCAGGCGGCGGATCACCTCGAAGCCGTCCATGTCCGGGAGCATCACGTCGAGCAGAACGAGATCCGGCGTGCGGGCCGCGGCAAGGTCGAGGGCTTCCTGACCGGTGGCGGCGGCGTCGACGTCGAAGCCGGCATAGCTCAGTGCGGTGCGCAGCAGTTCCCGGACGGTGGGCTCGTCGTCGACGACGAGCAGGTGGTGCCGGCCGGGGCGACCCACGGAGTGCGGGGTAGGTGCGGATGCCGCCATGGTGTGGATCGCCGCCTTCACGGGCCGGGGACTGGGGACGGGTGGCTGAGGCTGGGCTGGGCTGGGCTGGGCTGGGCTGGTAGAGGCTTGTCAGGAGATCACATGGGGCTCACGACACCGTGTCCGACGGGACCCGGGTGGCGGCCGGTCGTCGGTTCGTGTTGCCGGGCCGCTGCGGGGCGATGTCCGAACGCCGGGCACGCCGACTGTGCAGGCGGCTGCCAGCGTACGAGGCGAGGGCGGCCAGGACAAAGCCGGTCAGTGCGGACAGTCCCATCCCTCCGTCCAGTTCCGCGGTCATGCCGCCCATCTCGTTGCCCATGAGACTGATGCCGATCCGCACCGACCCCTGCGCGAGCAGGGGAAGCAACAGAGCTGAGACGCCCACCGCGACGCCTGTCCGCAGGGCGATCTCCGCGTGGCGGTCGAGCAGTGCCTCGGAGTCCTCGCGCGGGGTGCGAGCCGGGGTGCGGGCGGAGGCCAGGTACCCGGCGATCACCAGGAGGAGCAGCATGAAAACCATGGCGATCAGCCACAGCGGCACTCCGGCGCCCGACCAGCCTCCGAGGTCGATGGACTTGTCCTTGCCCGCCGCGTCGCCCTGAGCCGCACCCGCGCCACCGAGCATGCCGAGCATCCCGCCGCCTTCGGGCTGCAGTCGTTCCATGCCCGCCTGCCAGGAGGTGCCGAGGCCGGCGGTGAGCAGAACGGCGATCAGATTGGGCCCGAGGAGCAGCAGCAGGCCCGCCGCCTTGGCCGCCTGCCCCCGGCCGGTCAGGTCCGCGGCCGCGGCGAGGAGCGCGACGACGAGAGTCGAGCAGCACAGCACGGCTCCGATCCCGGTCAGAGTGGAGGTGACGGCGTTCCACTTCAGGCGCAGGCGGCTGAGGGCGACCGGGCGCGGCAGGGTCGTACGACGGGCCGCGAGGCAGCCGAGGGCGAAGACGGCGCCGACCCACATCAGGCCGAAGAAGACGGTCGCCGCGGTGTCGGTCTCGTACATCACCGACGACAGGCCCTTGGTGAGACCTCCGCCCCCGCCGCCTCCGAACCGGCTGAACGCTCCGGACGAGGCGCCCTTGCCGAAGCGCTCCGTCACGCTCTCCGGCAGCCGGGCCGTGCCCTGGGCCATGCCGGCCAGGATCGGGAGGACCACTGCCGAGGTCACGAGCGCACCGCCGCACCGGGCCCACAGCAGCGCCGGGGCAGGCCGCTGCCGTCGGCGCAGGGGCCGGAAGAAGCCGATCGCCAGGACGGCCGTGCCGAGGAACGTCAGCATCAGTGGTGTCACCGCCGCCTCACCGGTCAGGCCGAGGCTCATGCCTCCACCGCCGCCGCCCAGTCCCCCGAGCAGCCCGCCGCCGAGGCCGCCGCCCAGGCCGCCGCCGTCGGCGGACTCGGCGGCGGGCGCCGATTCCACGGTGACGCCGCCACCGACGGCCATACTCACCATCATCGGCACCAAGCGGGAGACGGGAGCGATCGCTCCGGCGCCGAGGACGGTCAGTGCCGCCGATGCGGCGGCGGTCATCGCCAGGACGGCGGTCGCGACGGAGAGGGCTCCTTCGAGGGCGTGGCGCCAGGGCGGGCCGGGAGGACGAGGGGACAGCGGGGCGGAGGACATGGGCAGGCTCCTGTGGACGAGATAGCGGGGTACGGGAGAGGGGTACGGGGCGGCGGGAGGGGGCCGCCGCCCCGTGGACACGGGCGCGTCGACACGCCGGGCTGGTCCTGGCGCGTCGACACGAGTGCGTGAACGTGGACGCGTGGACGCGAGCGTGTGGACGCGGATGCGGGATCGAGGCGCGTTGGCCCCGGTCAGGGGCGCGGGCTCAGTGGCCGCTGCCGCTTCCCGCGGTTTCGACGACCAGGTCCCGGCAGCCGTCGGGTGACGCTTCGTCGCCTGTGCGCGTGGGATCGGCCTGGTCCCGCTCAAGCCGCTCGCCCTCGACGTCCAGGTCGGGCACGGACCGGTCCAGCCATCGGGGCAGCTGCCAGGCGCGCCGGCCGAGCAGGGCGAGGACGGCGGGGACGAGCGCCATGCGGACGACGAAGGCATCGAAGAGGACGGCGGCGGCGAGACCGAAGCCGATGGTCTTGAGCATCTGCTCGTCGCTGCCCATGAAGGACGCGAACACCGAGATCATGATCACGGCCGCCGCGGTCACCACGCGCGCGCTGTGCTCGAATCCGCTGACCACGGAGTCCTTCGGCGACTGCCCGTGGACGTACGCCTCGCGCATCCGCGTCACGAGGAACACCTCGTAGTCCATGGCGAGTCCGAAGACGACGCCCACCATGAAGATCGGCATCATCGACATCACCGGTCCTGGTACCGCGACCCCGAAGACCGAGGACAACCAGCCCCACTGGAACACCGCGACCACCGCGCCGAGGCCGGCAAGGACGGAGAGCAGGAAGCCCAGGGCTGCCTTGAGCGGGACGAGGAGGGAGCGGAAGACGGCGATGAGCAGCAGGAACGCCAGGCCGACCACGAGTGCCAGGTACGGGAGCAGTGCGTCGGACAGTTTCTGCGAGACGTCCACGTTCATCGCCGTCGATCCGGCGACCAGGACGTGGGCGTCACTGTCACTCGCGAGTGCCGGGTCGCGCAGTGCGTGCACGAGGTCGGCCGTTTCGGTGCTTGACGGCGCGGTCGCCGGGACGACATTGAGAACGGCGGTGTCGCCGGACTTGCTCAGCCTCGGCTGTCCGACTGCGGCGACGTCCTTCCTGTCGCGGATGTCTTTGGTCACACTCTGGGCAGTGGCCTTGGCACTGCCGCCTTCCTTGGCCTGGACGACAACAGTCAGCGGACCGTTGTAGCCGGGGCCGAAGCCGTCGGCGACCATGTCATACGCGCGGCGCTGCGTGGTGGAGGCGGGCTTGCTCTCGTCGCCCGGCAGTCCCATCTGCAGCGAAGCCGCCGGCACGGCGATTATGCTGAGCAGAGCGATGCCTCTCAGGAGGACGGCGACCGGTCGCTGGACGACGAACCGGGCCCAGCGCACGCCCATGGCCGCCTTCGGACTGTCGTCCTCGCCGCGACGCCGCTTCGCGCGGGCCGGACCGATCCGGCGGCCGCAGATCCCGAGCAGCGCGGGGATCAGCGTGACGGCGATGAGCACTGCGATGACGACGGTACCGGCCGCGGCGAGTCCCATCTGCGTGAGCAGCGGAATGCCGACCACCGCTAACCCGGCGAGGGCGATGACCACGGTCAGCCCTGCAAATACGACTGCCGATCCGGCGGTGCCGACCGCGTGCCTGGCCGCCTTCTTACGGCTGCGGCCGCGGGCGAGTTCGGCGCGGTAGCGGGAGACTACGAACAGAGCGTAGTCGATGCCGACGGCGAGGCTGATCATGGTGGCGAGGCCGCTTGTGGTCGAGCCGAGCCCGAGCGGCTCCGCCAGCACCTTGATCGCCAGTCCGCCGATGCCCACGCCGAGGATGGCGGTGAGCAGCGGAAGCCCTGCCGCGAGCAGTGAGCCGAAGGTGATGACCAGCACCACGGCGGCCACCGCCAGGCCCAGGGCCTCGGAGGAACGGCCGCCGGCGACCGCGGTGACGGCGTTGCCGCCGACCTCGACCGTCAGCTCCGTCGAGCCCGCCTTCTCCACAGTGTCCTGCAGCGCGGTGCGCGAGCTCTCCTCCAGCTTCGAGGCGGGTACCTCGTAGGAGACCTGCGCGTAGACGGTGGAGCCGTCAGCGCTCACCGACCGGGTGGCGTACGGGTCGGTGACCCGTACGACCTGCGGATCGTCGCCCAGTTCCCGGACCGTCTCCTGGATGGCCTTCTTCGCCTCGGGGTCGGTGATCTTGCCGTCCTCGGCCCGGAACACGACCCGGGCCGTCGCGCCGTCGGCGTTCAGCTCGGGGAAGTTCTTGTCCAGGAGGTCGTAGGCCTGCTGCGCCTCCGTGCCGGGCATCGAGAAGTCGTTGGGCGGCGGGGCGGGAGCCCGCCCGGCCATCACCCCCGTCCCCACCAGCAGAACCACCCACAGCAACGCGACCAGCCAGCGCCTCCGGAAGGAGAACCGGCCCAGCCGGGAAAGGAATGTGGCCACAGCAAACGCTCCACGTCGGTCGAGGCGTATCGGAACAGTTGCCGACGCTGTCAGCCCGCCCTGATCACCTCCGGAGAGATTCTGGGAAGTTCCTGAGAGATCCGGGTCCCACGGCAGGGGTCGATGCCCGGATCTGCGGCAGGGCCGCTGTCACCGCGGCCTGATTCACAGGAAGTTCACCGAGTCGATTCGAGGTGGGTCCCGATCCGCAGGAACGCCTGGACGAGCGGAGCGACCGCCACGTCCGGGGAGATGACCTGCGAGCCGAAGTGAACGGCGACGAGGTCGAGGCCGGGTGAGACGAAGAGCCGCTGGCCGTGGATGCCGCTGGCCAGGTAGGAGCCGTAGGCGTCGTTCGGAATCCACCACAGGTCGTGGGGCGCGTCCTGGCCCACAGCGTTCTCGGTGACATGGGCGGACCGCTGCGCGCCGGCGACATCCTCAAGCACGCCACCCCCCAGCAGCTGGACACGTACCTGCTGCCGCTGATCCGCGGTGAGCGGGCCTGCTGCTTCTCCCTCACCGAGACCGACGCCGGCTCCGACGTCCGATCCATGCGCACCGTCGCCGTGGCCGACGGGGACGGCTATCGGCTCACCGGTCACAAGGTCTTCTCCTCCGCCGGCCCGTTCGCCGACTTTTCGATCGTCGTCGCCCGCATGGCCGGCACGGGTGAATCGGAAGGCGACAAGCCGCTGTTCTCCGCCTTCCTGGTGGACCTCGACAGCCCCGGCTGCCGCGTCGAGGACGGAGCGACCCCGATGTCCGGCGCGCACATCGAGAGCGACATCGTCCTGGACGACTGCTACGTCCCCGCCGCCAACCTCCTCGGCGAGGAGGGCAAGGGCATGCGCATCGCGCTCGGCCGGGTGACCACCAACCGGCTGCTGCACTGCCCCACCGTCCTCGGCGCCACCCGCCGCGCCATCGCCCTGACCCTGGACCGGACCCGCACCCGGAAGGTCGCCGGCGGACAACCCCTGCTGATGATGCAGGCCATCCAGCACAAGGTCGCCGACATGGCCACCGACTTCTACGCCGCGCGCTCCATGACGTACACCGCGCTGGCAGCGCTGGCGAGGGCCGCGAGGTCCACGCGGAGGCCCTCATGTGCAAGCTGTTCGTCGCCGAGTCCGCCTTCCGCATCCTCGACGAAGCCGTGCAGATCCACGGCAAGGACGGACTCACGCAGGGCAACGAGATCGAGTACCTCTTCCGCAAGATCCGCATGTTCCGCGTCCTCACCGGCACCTCCGAGATCCAGCGCAACGGCATCGCCAAGCTCCTGGCCTTCAACCACTGATCCGCGCAGTCTCGTCCGGAAGGTCCTCCACCATGACCGCCGCATCCCCGCCCTGGTCGGCCCTCACGGGCAAGCGCGTCCTCGACCTCTCCCGTCTCCTGCCCGGCCCGTACGCCACGTCGATGCTGGCCGACCTCGGCGCGGACGTCATCAAGGTCGAGGACCCCGCCGGCGGCGACCCCCTGCGCGTCGCACCGCCCCTGTTCGAGGCGCTCAACCGCAACAAGCGCTCCGTGGCACTGGACCTGCGCACCGGCCGGGGCCGGGACGCCTTCCTGCGGCTCGTCCGCACCGCCGACGCCGTGGTCGAGAGCTTCCGCCCTGGAGCTCTCGACCGTCTCGACCTCGACTTCGACACCCTGCACGAAACGAACCCGCGGCTCGTCCTGTGCTCCCTCACCGGCTACGGACAGACCGGGCCGTACGCCGCGAAGCCCGGCCACGAACTCAACTTCCTCGGCCTCTCCGGCTTCTTCGCCGTCCCCGGCCGCCTCGACGGCGCCCCCACCCGCCCCGGCGTCCGCATAGGCGACCTGGCCGGCGCCATGCATGCCGCCCTCGCCCTGACCGCCGCCCTGACCGGGGACGGCGAAGGGCAGCACATCGACGTCTCCCTCACCGAATCGATCACGGCCTGGTGCTCACTCTTCGCCCTCCCCCTCCTCGAGTTCGAGGACCCCACGGCAGCGGGACTCGTCCAGGGCGACAACGACGTCTTCACCACGGCCGACGGCCGCCTGCTGTCCCTGGCCACCTTCGAGGACAAGTTCTGGCACTACTTGAGGACCGAACTCGCCGTGGAATTCCCCGAACTGGACACGCCCGCCTACGACCGCCGGACCGACCGCACGGCGGCCAACTCACGCGCGGCCTCACGGCGGAGCAACGGTGACGGTGACGCCTGTTTCCGTTGCCGTGCCGTCTCGCTGACGCGCGGCCGCCGGCGAGCCGCCCATCGCGACGCGCTCCAATACGGACACATGCCGGAAGGGCACACATACGAATCGCGCCGTCAACCGAGAAGCAACTCCCGGCAGCGCTGGAGGAGTTGCAAGAAGCTGCGCGCCGAAATATTGCACAGACTTCTGTGCACAACTTTCTATGCACAGACTCCTGTGTGGTCTAGCTTGAACCTCATGGAACTACCGCAGCAGCCCTCCCAGGTACATCTGACCGCCCGTAACCTGCGCGGCATCGCCCACCCACTACGGGTTCAGATCCTCACCAGCCTGCGGACAGAGGGCCCGGCCACGGCCACCACGGTGGCTCGCCGGCTGAATCTGAACACCGGGGCGACCAGCTACCACCTGCGCCAGCTCGCGGAGTACGGCTTCATCACAGAGGCAGCCTCACCGGGCGGGCGGCGTGAGCGCTGGTGGCAGGCGGCGCATGCGAATACCGTCGCGCCCGACAGCGAGGCGCTGGACGGCAGCGAGGGACTCGGCATCGCCTACCTCCAGGCCCTCGGCCGGGTCTGGTCCGACGCCCTGACGGCCGCGATCGAGGCGACCCCTTCACTCACACCCCAGTGGCGCGACGCGCAGGACTTCGGTGACTACGCGCTTGCCCTCACGCCCGCCGACGCCAAGGAGTTGACGGCGGAGATCCATGCCCTGCTCCGCAGGCGTACGTCCGCCGCCGCGGCCGCCGACGCGCAGACGCCGCAGGACGCGGCACGGGTCACCTTCCAGTTCCAGTTGTTCCCGACCAGCGAGGACCGGCGCGTCACCCAGCCCACCGACATGGAGTAGAGCGATGGCCACTCAGCACACAGCCGCCGGGACGGCGGCGGACAACGGCTCACGGATATCGGCGCCGGACACGGGCCCCAGGGTCCTGCGCGGCCTGGTCGGCATGCTGTCGGCCAACGCGGCGGCCCTGTCGGCCAACCGCGTGTTATCGATCGCCCTGCCCTGGTTCGTCCTGACGACCACGGGCAGCGTGGGCAAGACCGGTCTGGTGGCCTTCTGCCAGATCGTCCCGTACGTGATCTCGCAGGCGCTGGCAGGCCCGCTCATCGACCGCATCGGCCCCAAGCGGATCAGTGTGGCGGGCGACCTCCTGTCCACTGCCGCGATGGCCACCGCCCCGCTGCTCTACCTGACGGGCGGCCTGCCCTTCGGCGTGCTGCTGGCCCTGCTCGCGGTCGTCGGCGCGGCCGACGGGCCGGCCAACGGCGCCAAGGGGCTCTTCGTGCCGTCGGCCACCCGCGCCGCCCGCGTACCCCTCGAGCGGGGCACCGGTCTTTCGGCCGCTGTCGAGCGGACCGCGACGACCGTCGGGCCGGCCCTCGCGGGCGTGGTCGTCACCGCGTTCGGCAGCCTGTACGCGCTGTGGATCACCGCCGCACTGTTCGCGGTGTCGGCGCTGATCGTCTCGACGACCCTCACCGACCCGGTGCCCGAGCCGCACGAGACCCCGATCGAGGAGAGCGGCGGCTACTTCTCTCAACTGCGCCAGGGTGCCACCTTCCTGCGGGACGCGAAGCTGCTGCGGTCCATCGTGGGCATGCTGGCGGTGACAAATCTCCTCGACCAGGCATTCATGTCGGTGCTGTTGCCGGTGTGGGCGAAGGAGTCGGGGAACGGCGCGGAGGCCATCGGCCTGGTGGTGAGTGTCTTCGCCGCGACGTCGATCATCGCCGCGCTGGTGGCCGCCGGGGTGGCCGAGCGACTGCCACGGCGCACCGTCTATCTGATCGGCTTCTCCCTGGGCGGCCTGCCCCGGTTCGCCGCCATGGCTATGGGGGCACCACTGTGGCTGGTGCTGACGGTGCTCGCGGTGGGTGGCCTGGGGTCCGGCTTCGTCAACCCGATCGTGGGTGCGGTGACGTACGAACTGATCCCGACACCGCTGCTGGGCCGGGTCAAGACACTGGCGCAGGCGGTCACCTGGGCGGGAATCCCGTTCGGCGGACTGCTGGGGGCGGGGCTGGTGACCGCGACCGGCACGTCGACGGCGCTGTGGATCGTGGGCGGGCTGTACCTGGTCGCCATCGGTGTGCCTGGCATGAGCAGGGAATGGGCCGGAATGCGCAAGCGGACGGCATCCGAACGCGCCACCACCGACGCTGCGGAAGACAGCAGCGGGGCGGGCCCTGCGAGCGCGGCGGCCCGGACCGTGCCGCCGGAGGAGCCCCCGGTCACGGCCACGGCCTGAACCGGCGCGGGAACGGCGTGGCACGAGTGCGGCGGCCGGGGCACTCCGCCTCGGCCGCCGCGCGTACGGGCAGAAGTAACCAGTTATCTCGTCAAGATCGCTCTGCGAGCATCGAATTCGGCTGAGCATCCGAGGGCCTTCCGTTACGGGTCGACGACGAGGAACTGGTGGACGCATGACTACGAATCCGATGGTGCCGCCGGCGCCGGCACCCGGCCGGGAAGCGGGGCGTGAGTTCTCGCCGGCCGAGGCCCGTATCGCCGACGTGTGGCGGTCCGTTCTCGGCACCGAGGTGAAGGCGGCGGAGTCCGACTTCTTCCTGCTGGGCGGCACCGGGGAGCAGGCGGCGGAAATGGCCCGCCGGGTGGCGATGGAGTTCGGCTCGGAATTCCAGGCCCCTTCGGCAAAGGGGCCCTTGACCGTACGGACCGTGGCATCGTTCCTCGCCGATGAGGCCATGCGACGGACCCGTCGGCTGTTCGAGTCCATCGACGAGGACATGGACGAGGGCGCGGATGCCCTGGTCTCACCGTCCGATCCCGACGTCACGGCCGCAATCCCCGCCGCCGCCCGTGACGGGCGGCCTCTGCCGCTGTCGTTCGCGCAGCGCCGCCTCTGGTTCCTGGATCAGCTGGAGCCGGGCCGCGCCGAATATCTCATCCCCATGGGGCTGCGCATCAGCGGTCCGCTGGACGTGCCGGCGCTGGAGGCGTCGCTGTCGGAGCTGGTGGCGCGGCACGAGGTGTTGCGGACCCGTTTCGTCACCGACGGGGACGGCACCCCCGGTCAGTTCATCGACGAGCCCCGGCCGCTGCCGCTGGCCGTACACGACCTGCGGTCCGTCGCGGATGCCGGTGCCCGGGAAGAGGCCGCCATCGCGCTCGTGGACACCGAGGGCTTCCGGCCGGTGGATCTCGCCATCGGTCCGATGGTCCGCGCCTTGCTGATCCGGCTGGACGAGGCGGATCACCTCCTCTCGCTGACGATCCATCACATAGCTTTCGACGGATGGTCAATGGGGGTGATCTCGCGGGAGCTCACCATGTTGTACACGGCGCGGGTCACGGGCATATCCGCTGATCTGCCCGAAACTCCGCTGCAGTACGCCGATTTCGCGGTCTGGCAGCGCGCATGGCTCACCGGTGATGAGCTGTCCGCGCAACTCGGCTACTGGCGTGACACGCTGGCGGGCACCGCACCGCTGGAGCTGCCCACCGACCGCAGGCGCCCGGCGCGGCGCAGTGGCAACGGGGCGATGCTCACCTTCAGCATCCCCGCGGCGACCGCCGACGGTGCCCGCAGACTGGCGCACGACACGGGCGCGAGCCTGTTCATGACGCTGCTCGCCGTGTTCCAGGTCGTGCTGTCGCGCTACAGCGGCCAGGAGGACATCGCGGTGGGCACTCCGATCGCGGGCCGCAACCGGGCCGAGATCGAGGACATGGTCGGCTTCTTCGTGAATACGCTGGTCATGCGTACCGATCTGTCGGGCGACCCGACGTTCACCGAACTCATCGACCGCGTCAAGGACACCGCACTCGGTGCCTACGACCACCAGGATCTGCCTTTCGAGCGGCTGGTGGAGGAACTGGCGCCACAGCGGGACCTCTCCCGGAACCCATTGTTCCAGACCATGTTCGTCCTCCAGAACACACCCGACAACCAATCCTGGGAGCTGCCCGGCCTCAGCGTCCGCCAGTTGGATGTGGCCGCACAGGAGTCGAAGTTCGACTTCACGTTCTACGCGACGGAGGCCGACGACGGCGGTCTGGACGGCACCATCGTCTACTCCACCGACCTCTTCGACGAAGCCACGATGGTACGGCTCGCCGGACACTTCGAGACTCTGCTCGGTGCGGCCGCTCACGCCCCCACCGCCCGGCTGTCCGCCCTGGAGATGCTGACGGCCTCGGAGCGGCGGCAGATACTCACCTCATGGAACGGAGCGGACACCGACGCCCCCGACGCCGTCACCGTGCACCGGCTCTTCGAGGACCGGGCCGCCGAACGCCCGAACTCCCCCGCTGTCACCTGCGGCTCGGATCATCTGACCTACCGCGAGCTGGACGAGCGGGCCGAGTGGATCGCCGCCCTGCTGCGCGAGCGCGGAGCCGGTCCCGGGACACTGGTCGCCGTCTGCCTCGACCGGGGCACCGACATGGTGAGCGCGCTGCTCGGAATTCTCAAATCAGGTGCCGCGTATGTGCCGTTGGACCCGACGTATCCGACCGAACGGCTCGCCTACATGGTCGAGGACAGCGGAGCCCCGCTGATCGTCACCCGGTCCTCGCACGCCGAGCGGCTGCCCCCCGCTACGCCGCTACTGCTGCTGGAGGACTCCTGGCCGTCGGATCCGCCCGTCCGCCCGGGTGACGGTTCCGCGCCCGGGGCGAAGCCGGACGATCTGGCGTACGTGATCTACACGAGCGGTTCGACAGGCCGCCCGAAGGGCGTCCAGATCACCCACGGCGCCCTGCGCGCACGGATGCGGGAGACCCGGCGGCAGCTCGACCTCACCTGCGAGGACCGGGTACTGCAGTTCGCGTCGATCTCCTTCGACTCCTCGGTGGGGCAATTGTTCGCGCCTCTCGTCTCAGGTGCTTCCCTGGTACTGCGCGACGACGCGTGGGACCCGGGGATGCTCGGGCAGGCGCTGCGCACCAACAAGGTGACGGTGGCCTGGCTGACCCCGTCGGCGTTCGGTGCGCTCGCCGCCCAGCTCGACGGGCCGGATTCCCTCGGCCCGGAACTGCGGCTGGTGCGACTCGGTGGCGAGGCGCTCCCGCGGGAGCAGGTACGCCAGTGGTTCCGCCACACCTCGGTGCCGCTGGTCAACGGCTACGGGCCGACGGAGGCGGCGCAGGAGGCGGCGACGGCGCGGATCACCGGTCCGGGCGAGCACGTGCCGATCGGGCGCCCGGTCGCCAACGCGAAGGTCTTCGTGGTGGACCGCCACGGCCGGCCGGTCCCGGTAGGCGTCCCGGGTGAGATGTGGATCAGCTGCCCCGGCCTGGCCCGAGGGTATCTGGGCAGGCCCGAGCTGACCGCCGAGAAGTTCAAGGTCGTCGCGCTGGACGGCACGCCACGGCGCGTGTACCGCACCGGCGACCTCGCGAAGTGGCACCCTGACGGGCATCTGGAGTTCATCGGCCGGGGCGACAACCAGATCAAGCTGCGCGGCTACCGCATCGAGCCCGGTGAGATCGAGGCGGCGCTGCTCACCCACCCATCGGTCTCGCTCGCCACCGTTCTGCTGCGCGAGGACATACCGGGCGACCCGCGGCTGGTGGCATACGTCGTCGCGGACCCGCCCGTCGAGACGGGCGCGCTGCGCGCCCACCTCCGGCGCGAACTGCCGGACTACATGATCCCCGCCGCGTTCGTGCCCCTGGACCGCATCCCGCTCACCCCGAACGGCAAGACGGACCGCCGCGCACTGCCCGCGCCCGCCTCCGACCGGTCCGAGCTGGGCGCCGCGTACACGGCCCCGCGCACCGGGACCGAGCGGACGGTGGCCGAGGTCTGGGCAGAGGTGCTCGGCATCGACACGGTCGGCGTGGACGACGACTTCTTCGCGCTGGGCGGCCACTCGTTGCTGGCGACGCGGGTCGTGTCGCGGTTGCGCCGGCGGCTGGGCGTGGACGTCCCCGTGCGGACCCTGTTCAGCGCGCCGACCCCGGCGCTGCTGGCCGCCGCGGTGACGGACCTCGATGACGTCGGGATCGCCCGCATCCCCGCCGTACCGCGCGACGGTGCCCCACTGCCACTGAGCTTTGCTCAGCAACGCCTTTGGTTTCTGGACCAGTTGGAGCCGGACAGGGCCGAATATCTGCTGCCGTTCGCCTTCCGCGTCCACGGACTGGTCGATGTGGACGCACTCAACTCCGCCTTCACCGCGCTGGTTGCCCGCCACGAGGTCCTGCGCACCCGGTTCGGCACGGACGAAGCGGGCTCCCCGGTCCAGTCGATCTCCCCCGAGGGGCCGGTGACGGTGCTGATACGGGATCTGCGCGCCGTCGCAGACGCCCAGGCCCGGGACGACGCCTGTGCGGCGGTCGTGACCGAGGACGCCCTGCGCCCAATGGACCTCGGCACCGTCCCGATGCTGCGGGCGGTGCTGGTACGACTGGCCGACGAGGAAGCGGTCCTGGCGATCACCGTGCATCACATCGCCTTCGACGGCTGGTCAGTGGGCGTGCTGGTACGTGAGTTGTCCGCGCTGTACGCGGCGGCCCTGGAGAAGGGACCGGTCCCGGCACCGCTGCCGGTGCAGTACGCCGACTACGCGCTGTGGCAGCGCGGCTGGCTGACCGGCGAACCGCTGGAACGCCAGCTCAATTACTGGCGTGCTTGTTTGGCGGACCTGGAGCCGCTGGAGCTGCCGACGGACCATGCCCGTCCCGCGCAGCGCACCGGCAAGGGTGAGGTCGTCCGGTTCTCGGTGCCCGCCGACGTCGCCGCACGTGCCAGGGCGGTGGCCGCCGACGGCGGGGCGAGCCTGTTCATGACCCTGCTGTCGGTGTTCCAACTGCTGTTGGCCCGCTACAGCGGACAGCGGGACGTCGCGGTGGGTACGCCCATCGCCGGCCGCAACAGGGCCGAGACCGAAGACCTGATCGGCTTCTTCGTCAACACTCTCGTCCTGCGCACCGACCTCTCCGGCGATCCGGCGTTCACCGAGTTGCTGGCCCGCGTCAAGGACACGGCCCTGGGCGCGTACGACCACCAGGACCTGCCCTTCGAGCGCCTTGTCGAAGAGCTGGCTCCCGACCGTGACCTGTCCCGCAATCCGCTGTTCCAGACTCTGTTCGCGCTCCAGAACACGCCCGGAGCGGACGCGTGGAGCCTGCCCGGTCTGACGGCGGAGCCCCTGGAGACCCCTGTCCGCGACGCGAAGTTCGACCTGTCGATGTACCTCGCCGAGGCGGCCGACGGTACTCTGGACGGCGCCGTCGTCTACGCCGGTGACCTCTTCACCGAGGCCACCGCGCGGCGCCTCGTGCACCACTTCACCAACCTGCTGGACGCGGCGACGGCGCGTCCACGCAGCGCGCTGTCCGAGCTGGAGATGCTGGGTACGGACGAGCGCCGCCGGATCGTGACCGAGTGGAACGCCACCTCGGCGCCCGTCCCCGTCGCGGCCACCCTGCATCAGCTGTTCGAGGCGCGCGCGGCGCTCACCCCGGACGCCGTCGCCGTCGTGTGCGGCACGGAAGAGCTGACCTACCGCGAACTCGACGGGCGGGCAAATCAGTTGGCCCACCGGCTGCGAGCCGAGCCGGGGATCGGACCGGACGTCCCGGTGGGCGTCTGCCTGGAGCGGTCCCCCGCCCTGGTGTGGACGCTGCTCGGCATCCTGAAGGCCGGTGCGGCCTATGTTCCGCTCGACCCGGAACATCCGGCGGAACGACTGGCCTACCTGGTGGAGGACTCCGGTGCACCACTGGTCGTGACCGACACCGCACACGCCGGCCTGCTGGCCGAGGGCCTGGTCCTGCTGGCCGTCGACCGCGCCTCGGACCTGCCGGACACCCTCCCGGTCACCGCACCCGAGCCCGTCGCAGCACCCGGCGACTTGTCCTACCTGATCTACACCAGCGGCTCGACCGGGCGGCCGAAGGGCGTCCGCATCGAGCACCGAGGGGTGGTCAACTACCTGGCCGGGATGCAGGACGCGTTCCCGCTCGCGCCGGGCGAGGGTTTCCTTCAGGCGACGCCCCTGTCCTTCGACGTGTCGGCGTACGAAATCTTCTGGCCGCTGTGGCAGGGGGCGACGGTCGTGCTCGTACCCGGCTCCGACCGGCTGGACATGGCCGAGGTGTCACGCCTGATGGGGGCCCACCGGGTGGTCGGCCTGCACTTCGTGCCGAGCCTGCTGGACCTGTTCGTCTCACAGGCGGAGCCCGAAGACTGCGCGCACCTGCGTTACGCCTTCGCGAGCGGCGAACCCCTTCAGCCGACCTTGGTGGCCCGCTTCCTCGACCGATTCCCCGGCGACCTGATCAACCTGTACGGGGCGACGGAGGTCTCCGTCGACACCACGTACTGGCGGGCCTCGCGCACCGACCCCCAGGGTCCGGTCCTCGCGGGGCGGCCCATGGTGAACCAGACCGTGTACGTCCTCGACCCGGACCGCCGGCCCGTACCCGCGGGAGTGCTGGGCGAGGTGTATCTCGGCGGAGACAGCGTGGGGCGCGGCTACCACGAGCGGCCCGAACTCACCGCGGAACGCTTCGTACCGGACCCGTTCACCGGCGGCCGGATGTACCGCACCGGTGACGTCGGCCGCTTCACCCCCGATGGCGAACTCGACCTGCTCGGACGCATCGACCGGCAGGTGAAGTTGCGCGGCGTACGGGTCGAACTCGGTGAGATCGAGGCGGCCTTGCTCGCCCATGACGCGGTCGGGGTGTGCGCGGTGACCGTCCGCGAGGACGCCCCGGGCGACAAACGGCTCGTCGCCTATCACGTACCCGCGCCGGACAGTACGGCGGACACGGACGCCGAGGCGCTGCGGGCATGGGCGGCCGAGCGACTGCCCCGGGCCATGATGCCGTCCGCGTTCGTGGAACTGCCCGAACTCCCACTCAACCGGAACGGCAAGGTCGACCACTCTGCGCTGCCGGCCCCCGACGACGCCGACACCACGGCGGAATTCGTGGAGCCCCGGGACGACATCGAGGCGGAGATCGCCGACATCATGGCCGGCGTGCTCGGACGCGAAAAGGTCGGAATCCACGACCGCTTCTTCGACATCGGAGGGCATTCCCTCCTCGCCATCCAGCTCGTCAATCGCATCGAGGCGGTGACCGGTGTCCGTATCGGTCTGCGCCGCCTGTTCCAGGCGCCGACGGTCACCGGTGTCAAAGAACAGCTCATCGAATTGTTCGACACACAGGAACAGGCGTCCTGAATTCAGCGGCCCCCTGCCCACCCGCAGGGGCCCGTTGTCCCCGCGCAGAGACCCGTTGCCCACCCGAAGAGCAGAGGACAGACATCATCATGGGCGAGAACTCGATCGAGGCACGGCTACTGTCCCGTATGCGACGGCACGCGGACGCGGACCGGATCGTACGTGCCGACAAGGACGCCGCCGGACCGCTTCCGCTGTCGTTCGCACAGCAGCGGCTCTGGTTCCTGGACCGCCTGACCCCCGATAGCGCCGACTATCTCGTGCCCACGGCGCTGCGGGTACGCGGCCTACTCGACGTCACAGCACTGGAGACGGCGCTGTCCGGCCTGGTGGCCCGGCACGAGGTGCTGCGCACGGCCTTCACGGCGGGCGACGACGGCACGCCGCACCAGGAGGTCAACGCGCCCTGGCCGGTCGAAGTTTCGGTGCACGACCTGCGGGGCGAGGGAGACGCGGACGCCGAAGAACGAGCCCGAGAGGTGCTGCGCGGCGAAGCGAAGCGCCCCTTCGACCTCACGACGGGCCGGCCGCTGCGGACGGACGTCGTACGCCTTGCCGATGACGACCACTACCTGCTCCTGACGGCACATCACATCGTGTCGGACGGCTGGTCCTCCGGCATCCTGGCGCGCGAACTCCGTGAGCTGTACGCGGCGGCCCTGGCCGGGGGGCGCGAAGCGTCGCTCCCGGACCTACCGGTGCGGTATGCGGACTTCGCCGTCTGGCAGCGCGACCAGCTCACTGGGCCGGCGCTGGAGCGACAGCTCGGGTACTGGCGCGAGCGCCTCGCCCATACCACACCGTTGGAGCTGCCCACGGACCGTCAGCGCCCGGCGCACGCGAGCGGCGCCGGCGACGTGGTCACCTTCGAGATAGCGGCCGAGGTGGCTGAGCGGTTGCGGGAGGCGGCGGGACGGCAGGGTGCGAGCCTGTTCATGGTCCTGCTGTCGTTGTTCCAGGTCGTGTTGGCACGCTATTGCCGCCAGGACGACATCGCGGTGGGAACCCCGATCGCGGGCCGCAACCGGGCCGAGATCGAGGATGTCGTCGGCTTCTTCGTCAACACATTGGTGATGCGGACCGACCTGTCCGGTGACCCGACCTTCGGCGAGCTGATCGACCGCGTCAAGGACACGGCCCTGGGCGCTTTCGACCACCAGGACCTGCCGTTCGAGCGGCTGGTGGAGGAGCTGGCGCCGGAACGGGATCTGTCGCGCAACCCGTTGTTCCAGACCATGTTCGTCCTTCAGGCGCCGGGGAGCGCGGACGGCGAGGCATGGCAGCTGGCGGGCGCGGACGTCGAGCCGGTCGAGATCGAGCGGGGTGTGGCCAAGTTCGACCTGACGCTGACCGTTGTCGAGTCGTCGGACGGACTCCGAGCTGTGTTGGAGTATCGGACGGATCTGTTCGATCGGGCGAGGATCGAGCGGATGGCCGGCCATCTGGCCACGCTCGCCGCCTCCGCGGCAGCTGCCCCTGAC
>NZ_JBIWKI010000054.1:0-37383 GCF_044765565.1 Streptomyces sp. NPDC102437
AGTCCCGGCCGGGTACGCGGCCGTGGACGGCGGCATTGGCGGCCAGCTCGGCGACGATGTGCGCGGCCGGTTCGCAGACGATCCCCCAGTCGCCCGGGTGCGCCGTGGCCAGGAGACGGGCGAGCCTGGCGCCCCGGCGTGTGGGGGAGAGCAACACGGTGAACTGCCGGGCGGGAGCGGAGTTCACGTCCGGGACTCCAAGAACACTCAAGGCCCGCGCCTCGCCTTCGGCCCCGACGCCTGGGCGGGCTTCGTCTCCTACGCGGCCGAGCGCTGACCCCGCCCGGCCGCCGGCCCTGACAGGGCGACCCCTGTCAGTCCTCCTCGGACTCCTCGTCCTCGCCGTCGAAGCGGTCGAAGGCCGCCTCCGTACGGGCGCGGAACATCGCGGTCCCGCGATCGTCACGGAGGATGATCTCGTCGTGCGCGTACCAGCGTGAGCCCGGCTGCTGGCTGATCGGGTACTCCGGGAGCGGCAGGCGCCGGAAAGTGGCGGCGATGTCCTCGGGCAGGCCGGTGTCGTCGTCGTGGGTCACCCATCCCATCAGGTCCTCATCGGCACACAGGGCCTCGGACAGGACCATCTCGACGAACGCGACGCTGACCCGGCTCAGCCACGCGGCCCAGTCATCGGCGGTGGGCCGGACGAGATCGGCGCGGACCACGACGGGCGGGTCGTCCTGGGCGAGGTCCGTGACGGGTATGCCCCAGTAGGCGCAGGACTGGTTCTCGACGCGGAAGACCAGCACGCCGCGGTCCTCGTCCACGTAGAGGTCCTGCGGGGCCAGCAGGGTGTCCTGATTGTCGGTCAGGTCCTTTCGGCGTCCGAGCAGTCGGTAGCCCTCGCGCAGCGCAGAAGGCAGGGGCAGGCCGAGCCGGGCCTGGGCCGCGTCGAGTTCGGCGGGGGTGTAGCCGTCGGTTTCGGTGAGGGGGCTCCGGCTCCAGTCGCGGGCGAAGGAGCGGATGAAGCGATATGCCGCCTGCCTGTCGGGCTGCTCGCCGACGGCCGTGGTGAGTGCGTCGAGGTCGAGCATGAGGTTCGGGGGCTGTGGCTCCTGCGTCATGCGTGCGACTGTAGGCGCCGCCACTGACAAGGTTCCGTGCCCTCCTCCCCACATCCCCCCACCCTCCGGCCTCCGGCCGCGACCTCGGCACATTGGCGCATGGACGGTCACCCTCAGCGAATGAGTGGGCGAGCAGCAACAGGGCCCGGACGGGGTGCCGTCCGGGCCCTGGTGTCAGGCGTCGTCAGTTCTCGGTGACGGTGACCTTCTCGTCGTTCTTCAGCTGCTCCACCAGCTGCTTCACCTTGGCCTTGTCCCAGACCACGTTGCCGTTCCTGAAGCCCGACATCGGCATGTTCATCGACTTGCCGTCGCCGCCCGTGACGTCCTTCATGGCGAAGAACATCTGGCTCAGGGACCAGAGCGACATGTCCTTGTCCACGACCAGGGTGTCCAGGCCCGCCCCCATCGTCGGGTACAGCTTGAACGGGTTGAGGATCGTGGACGGCGTCGCCGTCTGGCTCGCCAGCGCCGCGAGGAACTTCTGCTGGTTCTTCGTACGGGCCAGGTCCGCCTGGGCGAAGGCGTAGCGGGTGCGGACGAAGGCGAGGGACTGCTCGCCGTTCAGAGTCTGCTTGCCCGCCTGGAAGTCGGCGCCGGACTTCTTGTCCTTGAAGGCCTTGGGGATGTCCAGCTCCACGCCGCCGATCGCGTCCACGATCTTGGCGAAGCCGCCGAAGCCGATCTCGCAGTAGTGGTCGATCCGCAGCCCGGTGTTGAACTCGACGGTGCGGACGAGGAGTTCGGGGCCGTCCATGGCGTACGCGGCGTTCAGCTTGGTGAAGCGGCCGCGGCCCGGGTAGAGCTTGCCCGAGTCGGAGCCCTTGAACGAGGGGATCTCGACGTTCGAGTCGCGCGGCAGGGAGATCAGTGTCGGCCCGTTGGATCCGTCGTGCAGGATCATCATCGAGTCGGTGCGGCCTTGGTCTTTCGGGCCGCCGGTGTGGAGCTTCTTCTTGTCCTCGGCCGTCATGCCCTCACGGCTGTCGGACCCGACGATCAGGTAGTTGGTGCCGTCGCCGCCCTCCGGCCGCTCGATGACCTTGGAGAGGTCCACCTCGCGCTTGAGCTTGGAATCGGCCCAGAAGTACGTGCCTATGGAGACCCCGAGGACCACGACCGCCAGGGTCAGCGCGCCTATCTTGATCCGGCGGCGCCAGTCGGGCGCCGGCCGTCCCTGTGTGTAACCGCCGCCGCCCTGATCGCCCCCGTGGCCGTTGCCCCGGCCGCCGGCGTTGCCGCCGCCGTAGACCTGACCGGTGTTGTACCCGCTGTCGTACTGCGGGCCACCGTTGTCGTAGCCGCCCGGCTGCTGGGGGATCGGCCGCTGCCTCGGCGGCGCGGGGCGCTGCTGCGGGGCGGGGCGGCGCTGGACGTGCGGCATCGAGCGGGCGCCCTCCGGCTGCTCACCGCCGCTGCCCCGCCCGTAGCGGTTGCCGCCGCGGTTGTCGTCGGACCATCCCTCGGGCCAATCGTTCATGCGGTCCAGTGTGCAGGCCGGGTACGCCGGTATTACAGGGGGTGCGAGAAATCGCACCAGGGCTGTTGCGAAGCTGATGCATTGCCGCCGGGCGGAAGCCCCCGCATAAGGTGGACGGTATGACAGATCAGGCCCCGCGCCCGGAGGGCGACATTCCGGGCAAGCCGACCGCCGCCTCCCGGACCACCCTCAGCCACATCATGACCGGCAGCGACACCAATCTGCTGGGCACCGTGCACGGTGGCGTGATCATGAAACTGGTCGACGACGCGGCGGGCGCCGTGGCCGGCCGGCATTCCGGCGGCCCCGCCGTGACGGCTTCGATGGACGAGATGGTCTTCCTGGAGCCGGTCCGCGTCGGTGATCTCGTTCACGTCCGCGCCCAGGTGAACTGGACCGGCCGCTCCTCGATGGAGGTCGGCGTCCGGGTCATGGCCGAGCGATGGAACGAATCCACCCCCGCCCAGCAGGTCGGCAGCGCCTATCTGGTGTTCGCCGCGGTCGACGCGGACGGCAAACCGCGCCCCGTACCGCAGGTGATACCGGAGACGGAGCGCGACAAGCGGCGCTACCAGGAGGCGCAGATCCGGCGCACCCACCGCCTCGCCCGCCGCCGGGCGATCCGGGAGCTGCGCGAGAAGCGCGCGGCGGAGGGCATCGAGGACTGAGAGCGCCCGGCAGCAGGCCCCGCGGCGTCGCGGGGCTCCCTGCCGCAGGGCACTTCGAGCCGCCCTGAGCCCGGCGCCCCCACCGTCACGGACAGGCCACCTGGTCGCCCGTCACCGTGCCGAACTCGCCGGCGTCCTTCTCCTCGGCCCGTACCCGCCGCACCGTCTCGAAGTCCGCGCCCGCCGTCACCCGCATCGTGGCCCCCTGCCCCCGCACCGGCCGCAGCTCCGCCCCGGGCAGCGCGGCCGCCAGTGACCTCGCGGACCGGTCCCAGCGCGGGTCGTAGCTGATCAGGGTGCGCTTGAGGGCGTGCAGCTCACCGTTGAGCGGGGCGCGTGTGGTGTCGAAGCCGGTGGCGCGCAGCCCGTCGTCGACCGTCTTGCCGAGGCCGTCCTTCGGCGTCCCGTTGTAGACCTGGACCCGGACCTGCCCGGGGGCGACGTCGACCGGCTGTGCCTTCGGCTCCTGGGGCCGCGCGGGGGCGAGCGGCTTGTCCTCGCGCAGTGCCCGGAAGAGCCTCTTCGACTTGGCCTCGTCCCATCTGACCGTCGAGCCGATGCCCTTCACCGGGTAGGAGGCGTTCCCCACCGGTACGGAGGCGAACTCGGACGAGGCCGGGGAGAAACCGCGCATCGCCTGGGCGAGCTCCAGCAGCTGCTCCGTACCGAACCCCTTGTCGGCCCGGACCGAGCGCAGCGTCGTCGAGGCGACGTCCCGGAACTTCACCGGGTTCAGCAGCACACCGCTGCTGGTCGCCCGCGCGATCAGCGATGCGAGGAACTTCTGCTGGCGCTGCATCCGGCCCAGGTCGGCGGCCCCGTCGATGTGCCGGGAGCGTACGTACTGGAGGGCCTGCCCGCCGTCCAGCTCATGGGTGCCCGCGGCGAGATCGAGACCGGTGTACGAGTCCTTCAGTGGCCGGGTCGTGCAGATCTGCACGCCGCCCAGGGTGTCCACGGTCTTCATGAAGCTGGTGAAGTCGACCTCCAGATAGTGGTCGACCTTGACGCCCGTCATGTGCTCGACGGTCCGCACGGTCAGATTCGGCCCGCCCTCGGCATAGGCCGCGTTCAGCTTCAGCGGGTGCTCGGAGTGCCGCACACCGGTGTTCCGGTCGGTGTGCTCGGGGACCTCGGCGTAGCTGTCGCGGGGCAGCGAGACGATGCTCGCGCGCTTCTTGTCCGCCGACAGATGCACCAGCATGACCGTGTCGGTGCAGTGGCACGGTGCACCGCCCAGCCGGTACTTCTGCTTCTCCTCCGGGGTGATCCGGTCGCGGCCGTCGGTGCCCACGAGCAGCAGGTTCATGCCGGTCCCGGCGCGTGGCCGGTTCTTCATGTCCTTGAACGGATCGATCCGGTCGATCCCGGTCTCCAGATTGGTCACCACCGCGTGGCCGACCCCGCCGGCGCCCAGCACCAGCACGGAGAGACCGGTCACCATCCGCATGCCCCAGCGTGGGCGCTCGTCCTGCTTTCTGGACCTGCGCCGGGGCGGAACCGCACGGGAACGCGAGGGACTGGGGGAGCGGTGGGGTGTGGGCACGGGGGAGACCTCCGCGGTGCGAGGGGACCGTTCGCACAGTAGGTCCATACGATCAAAGGCCCGGTGCGCGACCCGGCGGGGCGCCCCGGTGTCCCCCATTCGCGGTAACGTGGCGGCCGAATAACGCCGCCCGGTGGGGTGCGAACCCCCGGCGCCACCCGAGGACCACCCGAGGACCACCATGCCTGCCGCGCAGTACCCCGCCGTCTCCGTGATCATGCCGGTGCTCGACGAGGAACGTCACCTCAGGAACTCCGTCCGGCACATCCTGGAACAGGAGTACGCGGGTGAGATGGAGGTGGTCATCGCACTGGGCCCCTCCACGGACCGCACCGACGAGATCGCCGCGGAGCTGGTGCGCGAGGACCCCCGGGTCCACACCGTCCCCAATCCCACCGGCCGCACTCCGGCAGCCCTCAACGCCGCGATCAAGGCCTCCCGCCACCCCATAGTGGTGCGGGTCGACGGACACGGCATGCTCTCGCCGAACTACATCGCGACCGCCGTCCGCCTCCTGGAGGAGACCGGCGCGCAGAACGTGGGCGGCATCATGCACGCCGAGGGCGAGAACGCCTGGGAGGACGCCGTCGCCGCGGCCATGACGTCGAAGATCGGCGTCGGCAACGCGGCCTTCCACACCGGGGGCCAGGCCGGCCCGGCGGAGACCGTCTACCTCGGCGTCTTTCGCCGCGAGGCGCTGGAGAAGGCGGACGGCTACAACGTGGAGTTCATCCGGGCCCAGGACTGGGAGCTGAACTTCCGCATCCGCGAGGCGGGCGGCCTGATCTGGTTCTCGCCCGAACTGAAGGTGCAGTACCGGCCGCGCCCCTCCGTGCGGGCGCTGGCCAAGCAGTACAAGGACTACGGCCGCTGGCGCCACGTCGTCGCCCGCTACCACTCCGGCTCGATCAACCTGCGCTACCTGGCGCCGCCCACCGCCGTCTGCGCGATCGCGGTGGGCATCGTGGTCGGCGCGGCCGTCACCCCGTGGGCGTTCGCCGTCCCCGCCGGGTACGTCGCGGCGATCGTCGCCGGGTCCGTACCGGCGGGCAAGGGCCTGTCGCTGAAGGCGCGGGCCCAGATCCCGGTGGCCCTCGCGACCATGCACATGTCGTGGGGGTACGGCTTCCTGACCAGCCCCCGCTCGCTCGCGAAGAAGGTCATCGCCAGCCGCCGGCCGGCCGTCACCGTGTGACACCCGACGAAACCGCGGGGGCCTTCCGATGTGCCGGAAGGCCCCCGCGGTGCGTCGTGCGCGGCGCGCTGTCAGCTGAAGGGCGCTACCAGCCGAAGCCCGGCTGGATGTCCATGCACGCCGTCTCGTCGTCGCCGTTGAGCGCCCGTGCGCTGTCCGGGGTCTTCTCCTCGGCGGAGGGCGCGTGGTAGCCGCCGTCCTCGCGCCAGTCGGCCCCCACGGTCAGCGTGATGCCGGAGACGTCGGTCGACTTCTTCACCGCCGACAGCGGGATGCCGAGCGCCTTGGCGACCGCCTGGGCGTTGCCCTCCATGTCCACGGTGGGGAAGAGGATCCCGGTCCGCTTCGCCGGCTCGGTGTTCTGCGAGTCGATCGTGGTCTGGCTGTAGCCCTTCCCGGCCAGCAGGTCCTTGACCGCAGTCGCCCGGCCCTTGACCGGGTAGTCGACTTCGGTGCGCGTTCCGTTGCGGACGGTCACCGGGGTCTCGGCGGGGGACGCGGTGGGCTTCTTGGCGGCGGCCGGTTTCTTGCGCTTGGCCGCCTTGCCGTCGAGCGGGACGTCGTCGCGGACCATCTGGAAGAGCTGGTCGGCGTCGCCGGGCTTGGGGAGCACCCGCTCCTTGAGCGTGCCCGTCCCGTAGACGTTCGGCATCGTCGTCATGGTGATGCGCTTGGTGGGCACCTTCTTGAGTTCCTCCGCGAGGTCGTAGAGCTTGTTGACCGAGCCGAGGCCGTTGTCGCCCTTGTCGACCGTCAGCGCGTTCGTCGCCGCCTCGGCGAGGTCCATCAGCTTGCCCGGGTCGGTGAGCTTGGTGCCCTTGCGCAGCTCACGGACCATCGAGTTCATGTACATGTGCTGGGCGTGGGTACGGCCGAGGTCGGTGCCGTCCTCGAAGCCGTAGCGGGTGCGCAGCCACTGGAGGGCCTGCTTGCCCTTGATCTTCGTGGTGCCCTTCTCCAGCTTCAGCCCGGAGCCCTTGCCGGTGCTGGTGTGCGAGTAGACGTTGCCCTTGACGCAGACCGGGACGCCGCCGATCGCGTCCGCCATCGAGATCACACCGGAGAAGTCGATCATCATGAAGTGGTCGATGGTGATGCCGGTGAGCTCGTACCAGGTGGCCACCGTGCAACCGGGACCGCCGCGGCCGAGCGTCTCGTTGGTCATCTCCAGACCGGTGGTCGCGGGGTAGACCTTCTTCGTCTCCGGGTCGGTGCACTTCGGGATCTTCAGCATCGTGTCGCGCGGCATGCTGATCACCGACATGTTGCTGCGGTCGGCGGAGAGGTGGAGCAGCATCTGCACATCGGCCAGGGGCGGTGCACCGAAGGTGTCCTTGGCCCCGCCGAGCTTCTGGTTCTCCTTGGAGTCCCGCGCGTCCGAGCCTATGAGCAGGATGTTCATCGGAGTCTGACCGGCGGCGTTGGCCTTGTGATCGGCCATCTTCTTGTCGCCGAGGGTCAGATCGGCCTTCTTGAGATTGCCGTTCAGGTGCTCGATGTAGAGGTAACCGGCGCCGGCGCCGCCGATTATGAGCAGCGCGGTCACCGACGCGACCCAGCGCAGCACCCGGCGTTTGCCCTTCTTGCCGTGCCGCTTCGGGCCACCGCGCCGGTGCCCGCTCTCCGCCGGGGCGGCTGGGCGGCCACCTCCGCCGGAGCCCGGCTCCTCTTCCGGCGCCTCCGTGTGGAGACCGCCGTCCCGGCCGGGTCGACCGGCCTGCCGGACGCGTGGCCGCGTCCCTTCCCCGGGCGTACCGCTCCGTGCCACCAGGACCCCCCTGCTGCTCAGACTCGTTGTTCCGCGCAGTGACCCGGTGTCACTTGGCGCACTCTGCCTTGTCGGCGTTTGCTTGCTGAATGTCGGCCGGCACCTTCGCCGGCCCGGTGATGGGTGTGCCCGCGCCCTTGAAGTCGTCCCCCAGCGTCAGCACCATCGCCTGGAGCCCTTCGGCGTCCGTGGTTCCCTGCTTCATGGCCGAGCCGGGCAGGCCCATCATGGCGGCCAGCGCGCGGGCCTGGTCCGCCTGGTTCGGCGCGTACTCCAGCGTCGTCTTCTCGACCTTCGCCGGGGCGTTCGCCTTGTTCGTGGACTTGAGTACGCCCTGCTCGTTCTGCAGCCAGACCACCGTCGTCTGCGCGGCACCGGGGACCTTGCCGCCGTTGTACACATCGACGCGTACGTCGCCCGCGGCGGCCTTGGATCCCTTGAGGAGCGCGTCCTGCTTGCTCTTCGCGGCCTTCTTCTTCGACTTCACCTCGGTCAGGGAGGTGTCGTCGCGCATCATGGCGAACAGCGCGTCGGCCTTGGGCGGGTTCAGTACGACGGTGACCGGTGTCTTCTCGGCCGGGTTGTCGAGCACCGGCACCGTGGTGAAGGTGATGTTCTTCGTGTTGACCTTGCCGAGCTCCTGGGCCAGCGAGGCCAGCTTCGTCCCCGTGCCGATGCCGGTGTCGACGGTGAGTGCCTTGGTCGCCGCGTCCGCCAGCTTGTAGAGCTTGGTCGGGCTGGTCAGGGTGGAGTCGGACTGCATCTGCCGGATCATCGAGGCGATGAACTGCTGCTGGATCTTGATCCGGTCCAGGTCGCCATGGTTGCCGAAGCTGTGCCGGGTCCGTACGAACGCCAGGGCGTCCTCGCCCTGGATGCGGTGCTCACCGGCCGGCAGGTCCAGGTGCGAGTCCGGGTCCTTGACCGGCTTGGCCAGGCAGACCTCGACCCCGCCGACCGCCGTGGACAGCGCCTTCACCGCGTTGAAGTCGACCATCATGAAGTGGTCGACCTTCAGGCCGGTGATCTTCTTGACCGTGTCCATGGTGCAGCCCGCGTTACGGCCCTCCTGGCCGAGACTCTGGTTGAAGCGGACGTTCGGCGTCCCCGGGATGACCTTGTCCGAGCCGTCCGGCTGCCTGGTCTTGCAGGCCGGGATGTCGGTGATCAGGTCGCGGGGGATGCTCAGCGCCGTCGCGTTGGTGCGGTCCTCGGAGACGTGGAAGAGGATGTTGGTGTCGGCGTGGCCCACGCTGCCCTTGTCGCCGTAGCCCTCGTTGCCCTTGCCGGTGCGCTTGTCGGTGCCGATGATCAGGATGTTGATCGGGGCGTCGTTGTCGAAGACGTTCTTGTTGCCGGCCCCGCCCACGTCGACCGTGTTCAGGTTGCCGTTGAAGTGCTGGTACAGCGCGTAGCCGCCCACCGACAGGCCGACCAGCACGAAGGCCATCGTGCCGCCCGTCCACAGCAGCGCCTTCTTCCGGCGGGCCTTGGGGGCCTTGCGGCTGCGGCGGCCCGCCGGAGAGGAACTCTCCTGGCCGCGCGCGCCGCCCGCCGAACGGCGGCTGCGCTGCCCCGGCACCTCGGGCTTCGAGCCCGTCCCCTGGCCGTCGCGGGCCGGATTCCGGCGCTCGCCGCTGCCCTCGCGGGA
Organism: Streptomyces sp. NPDC102437; assembly: GCF_044765565.1. NCBI lineage: Bacteria > Bacillati > Actinomycetota > Actinomycetes > Kitasatosporales > Streptomycetaceae > Streptomyces > Streptomyces sp. NPDC102437. The sequence continues at coordinate 9,373 of NZ_JBIWKI010000054.1, forward strand.
AGCGCTTCTGCGTCCGCCACCGCTGTCACGGGCCGACGACCCTCTGCTATTGGGGACACGTGGACCGGAAGTACGGGAAGGCTCTCCCGAATCCCCTCCGGAATGATTCAGTCGCAGTTCGTAATCGCCGGTTTGCGGGTTGAGTACCCACTGGTCTGCGGGGTCGATTCCGTCCGCCCGCCCACGGCTTTGCGCATCCACGGTTGCTTGAGTCCTCCGTCGGTGCCACGCGAGGCGCCTCCCCCGATCAGGCGCTCGATCTTTCGCTCCAGAAGTGCGCGGCCAGGAGGCCGGCAGCACCGGATCGCGTCACACTATCGGCCCAGTTCGTCGTCGAGCGACGTGCGTGACAAATTCCACGGTCCTTACAACTGGTCATACTGCTCATTACACGCCGATCACCGGCTTCTGTTTGGGAATTGCTTTACTGCTTGCACAGGTCCGCCGCCGCGTTGTTGCCCGAATAAGTCGGTGTGGGAGTGGGGCCGGAAGCATCCGGGGTATCGGCCGCGGCATTGTTTTTCCCGTTGTTCTTCTCGTCGTCATGCTTGAGCCGGTCCGCCGGGACCACGGCGACCGGATCGTCGTCGCGCAGTCGCTTGAAGAGCCGGTTGGCGTCGGGCTGTACGAGTTCGTCCCGGTTCCGGTTGGCGGCGTACGGCTGCCGGGGCACCGTCAGGAACTGCACCTTGTCGGTCGGTACGTCGCGCATGCCGCGTACCAGTTCGTACAGGTCCTTGAGGCTGTCCAGCCCGGGATCGGTCGTCAGCGCCTTGGTGGCCGCGTCCAGCACCGGGTAGAGGCGGGTCGGGTTGAGCAGGACGCCGTCGCTCTGCACCTTGTTCACCAGCGCGCCCAGGAACTGCTGCTGGCGATCCATCCGTTCGGTGTCACTGCCGTTGCCGATCGACTTCCGGGCCCGTACGTACCCCAGCGCCTGCTCGCCGTGGAGCGTCTGGCGCCCGGCGGGGAGCTTCAGATGGGCGTCGGGGTCGTCGACCGGCTTCTTCAGGCAGACCTCGACCCCGTCCACGGCGTCCACCATGTCCTTGAAGCCGTTGAAGTCGACGACCATGTGGTGGTCGATCCGGACACCGGTCATCTTTTCGACCGTACGGATCGTGCAGGCGGTGCCACCGAACTCGAAGGCCCAGTTGAACTGGGCGAATTGCTTCTTCGTGGCCGTGCCGTCCGCCCGGTGGCAGACCGGGATCCACACCATCAGGTCGCGCGGCAGGGACATCGCGGTGGCGCTCTTCCGGTCCGCCGAGAGGTGCAGCAGGATCGTGGTGTCCGAGCGTTGGCTGCCGCCGTCGTCACGGCCGTACTTGCGGTTGTCACCGGCCCGGCTGTCCGAACCGATGAGCAGGATGTTCTCCGCGTCGCGCACCACGGAGGCGGGCCGCTCCCGCTCGTACGCCTTGAGCTCGGCGGCCACGGAGGTGTCGGTCCTGATGTTGCCGTCGAGCTTCCTGTACAGCCACCAGCCGACGCCCGCCGCGACCAGGACGACGAACGAGGCGCCGAGCGCGGTCCAGCGCAGCCAGTGGTGCCGGAGACCGGCCGCGGAGGCGCCGGATCCGTTCCCGGACCGCGATCCGGTCCCGCCCGCCGCCGAGTCGTCGGAGTCGTCCGGCGGGCCGGCGCTTTCGCTCACGTCTGCGTCCATCCTTCACGGTCGGCGGCGCGTCGGGCCGCCGGTCGCAGAAGTAGACGGCTGAACCTCACGCTTGGTTGTGTCTCCGGTGGTCAGTACCGCCGATCATGTACCGGAGTTGACGCGAAGCCCCGAGGACTCGGCCCGGCTTGAGCCGGACGAGTGGTCCTCAGGGTGCCTGTCATACCGCGCTGTTGGTGACCCGTTCGCTCTCGACGCGCTTCGCCAGTCCCTCTTCGCCCAGCTGGTCCAGGTGCCGGCACAGGACCACGGAGCCCCCGGTGGCCAGCGGGGCGAACAGCCCCGCGGCCAGCCCCTCCCAGGTGTCGTACGAACGCCCCGTGAGCAGCCGCGATCCGGTGGTCAGGCCGAGTGCGTCCGCGTCCTCGCGGGCCCGCGCCACCAACTGCGCCGACGTCAGCTCGACGCCGGCCACCGCCAGCGCGGGGGCGTCCGGGTCCACGGGGGCGAACGGCGCGAACCGGTCGCCCTGGCTCGGCACCTCCACCGCGTAGTCCGCGAAACCCTCGGGCGTCCGCGGGAACCTGCCGCCCAGCGGACGCAGCGCCAGGGCGACCCGCTCGCCGCGGCAGGCCCGAGCGGCCTCCAGCGTGTCCGGGCCGCTGACCACGAGGTCGGCGCCGGCCGGGTCGCCCTGCACATCGGCGATCACGCCGACCGAGGAACAGGCGAGCAGCCAGACCGCGGACTGCCAGTGCGCGGGCAGCAGCAGTGCCAGCCGGTCGCCGGGCTCCGCGGCGAGATCGCCCTGGAGGAGATTGGCGGTCTTGGCCACCCAATTGGCGAAGGTGGCCACCGACAGTTCGACGCGTTCTCCGGTGGCGTCGTCGTAGAAAGTGACCAAGGGGCGGGCCGGGTCCGAGGCGAGCGCGGAACGCAGCAGGTCGGCAGGGGTTCGGTCGGTGGCGTTCATCCGCGCAAGATTACGCGGCGACGGCCGGCCCGGCGGGACGGAGCAGCGGCTGCTGCACCGGATCGGCAGACGGACCGTCAATTGCGCGGATCCGTCCAGGTGGCCGTAGTTGCCGGTGTATGCCCAGGATTATTCGTATGCGTGCCTTCATTGCATCCTCGATCGGTGTCACCTGTGCGGCCGTACTCGTTCTGCCGCTGGCCGTGCCCGCGGGCGCCGCCCCCGACACCAGCACCGTCCCCGCCGAGTCTGCCGAGCCCGTCGACGTGCCGGGCTCGACGCAGTCCCTGCCGATGCGGACCTTGCCGGCGCCGCCCGACCGGTCCACCGGCGAACCCACCCGCGCGGCCGCCCCCGAACAGGGGCTGCCCGAGCGCGAGGTCCACCCCTTCTCCATGGTCGGCGTCGTCTGGGACGACGCCGACGCCGAACTCCACGGCACCGTCCAGGTCCGCACCCGCGCGACCGGCACCGGCGAGTGGTCCGACTGGCAGGACCTGGAGACGCACAACGCCGAGCACTCCGCCGACCCCGGTACCGCCGAGCGCGATTCCGAGGCCGTACGGGGCTCCACCGCCCCGCTCTGGGTCGGCGAATCGGACGCCGTCGCGGTCCGGGTACGCCCCGAGGCCCCGGACCCGCAGGACCGGACCGGCTCCGCCGTACCGCTGCCCGGCGGGCTGCGTCTCGAACTCGTCGACCCCGGCGAGGACCCGCAGCAATCCCCCGCGACCGGCGACGGGACCGAGCCGGGCACCCAGGCAGAGCCGGACACCGGCACAGCCGTCGCACCGGGCGCCCAGGGCGACGCCGCGGCGGACGGACGCACCGCACCCCTCTCCCCGAGCGTGCTCCCCGCCCTGAACAAGGCTCAGTCCGAGGCGCAGGGCGAGGCACAGGCCGGCCTCGCGTCCGGCACCCGGCCGTACATCGGCCCCCGTCCGACCATCGTCACCCGCAAGGGCTGGGGCGCCGACGAGAAGCTCAGGGAGAGCAAGTTCGTCTACACGAGCACGGTCAAGGCCGCCTTCATCCACCACAGCGCCACGGGCAACAACTACAAGTGCTCCCAGGCGCCCTCGGTCCTGCGCGGCATCTACCGCTACCACGTCAAGAGCAGCGGCTGGCGCGACCTCGGCTACAACTTCGCCGTCGACAAGTGCGGAAACATCTACGAAGGACGGGCGGGCGGCGTCACCAGGGCCGTCCTGGGAGCGCACACGCTCGGCTTCAACGCCAACAGCATGGGCATCGCGGTGCTCGGCACCTTCGGCAACTCCAACCCGCCCGCCGCCGCGGTGAACGCAGTCGCGAAGCTCACCGCCTGGAAGCTCGGGCTGTTCGGCGCCGACCCGCGCGGCAAGGCCACCCTCGTCTCGGGCGGCGGGAACAAGTACAAGAAGGGCAAGAAGGTCAAACTCAACGTCATCTCCGGCCACCGGGACGGCTTCGCAACCGATTGCCCCGGAGCGCGTCTCTACAAGAAACTCGGTTCGGCCCGGACCAGCTCCGCCAAGCTCCAGGGCCGCTGACGGAACGGGAAGCTGCTGTGGACCGCGGCGGGCCGCTGACCGGGGACGACCGAACCTGTCTGCATACACTGGCCAGCCGAAACCAGGCCAGGCCCCAGCAGGAAGCAGAGTCAGTGCTGTGACAGAGGCAAAAGAAGCGATCCTCCTGGTCGGTGGGAAGGGAACCCGGCTGCGCCCGCTCACGGTGCACACGCCCAAACCCATGGTTCCGGCAGCGGGCGTTCCGTTCCTCACCCACCAGCTGGCGCGCGCCCGTGCCGCCGGGGTCGAGCACATCGTGCTCGCGACGTCGTACCTGGCAGAGGTCTTCGAACCGTACTTCGGCGACGGCTCGTCGCTCGGCCTGCACATCGAGTACGTCACCGAACGCGAACCGCTCGGCACCGGCGGGGCGATACGCAACGTCGCGTCCCGGCTGACCTCGGGCCCGGACGACCCGGTGCTCATCTTCAACGGTGACATCCTCACCGGCCTGGACATCCGGGCCCTGGCCGCCTCGCACACCGAATCCGGAGCGGACGTCTCCCTCCACCTCACCCGCGTCGACGACCCGCGCGCCTTCGGCCTCGTGCCGACGGACGGCAGCGGCAGGGTCACCGCTTTCCTGGAGAAGCCCGAGACGCCCGAGGAGATCGTCACCGACCAGATCAACGCGGGGGCGTACATCTTCCGCCGCTCGGTCATCGACACGATCCCGGCCGGCCGTCCGGTCTCCGTCGAGCGCGAGACCTTCCCCGGACTGCTCGCCTCCGGAGCGCACCTCCAGGGCATGGTCGACTCCACGTACTGGCTCGACCTCGGCACCCCCCAGGCCTTCGTACGCGGCTCCGCCGATCTGGTCCTGGGCCGCGCCCCGTCCCCGGCCGTCCCCGGCAGGTGCGGCGAGGCGCTCGTGCTGCCGACGGCCTCCGTCGCCGACGACGCCAAGATCAGCGGCGGCACGGTGGTCGCGGAGGGCGCCCTGATCGGCGCGGGAGCCCGGGTCGACGGCTCCGCGATACTGGCCGGCGCGGTCGTCGAACCAGGGGCCGTGATCAAGGACTCGCTGGTCGGGTCCGGTGCGCGGATCGGCAGCCGTACGGTGCTCACGGGCGCGGTGATCGGGGACCGGGCCCGGGTCGGCGCCGACAACGAACTCCGCGACGGCATCCGCATCTGGTGCGGGGCGGTCCTCCCGGACGCGGCGGTGCGCTTCTCCTCCGACGAATAGACGGTGCGCTTCTCCTCACGACGCACGCTCCGACGGGCAGCCGGACACCGGCCACAGCGCTTACCCTCGACAGGCACCCCGACGACCGAGGACCTCACCGTGGCAGGAAGATTCGCCCCCCACAGCGCCCCCCACAGCGCTCCGCGCGCGGCCGTCCCGCACCAGGCGGCGGCCCGGGCGGCGGACACGCTGACCCGTGAGTGGACCCCGCCCGGCCCCTTCGACCTGCGCCTGGTCGTCGGCCCACTGCGCCGCGGCCCCGCGGACCCCACGTACCGGATGACCGGTGACGGCACCGCCTGGCGGGCCAGCCGCACACCCGCAGGCCCCGGCACCCTCCGCCTCACCGCCCGGGGCGGCCGGATCGAGGCGGCGGGCTGGGGCCCCGGCGCGCCGTGGCTGCTGGACCGGCTCCCGACGCTGCTCGGCGCGACGGACGACCCGGACGCCTTCCGCCCACGTCACCGCCTGCTCGCCCTGACCCGGCACCGCCGCCCCGGCCTGCGCCTGCTGCGCACCGGCCTGGTCATGGAGTCGCTGATCCCCTCGATCCTGGAACAGAAGGTCACCACCGACGAGGCCTACCGCGCCTGGCGGCTCCTGGTCCGGAAGTACGGCACCCCGGCGCCCGGCCCCACGGACCACGCCGCGTTCACCGCGCTGGGTCTGCACGTCATGCCCGACGCCCGCACCTGGTCCCTGATCCCGTCCTGGGAATGGCACCGCGCGGGCGTCGACGCCAAACGCTCGGGCACGATCCTGCGCGCGGTACGTGTGGCCGGCCGCCTGGAGGAGGCTGCGGCCATGGAACTCCCGGAGGCCATGGCCCGCCTGGAACTTATCCCCGGGATCGGCCCCTGGACCTCGGCCGAGACGCTCCAGCGCTCGAACGGCGCGGCGGACGCGGTCACCGTCGGCGATGTCCACCTTCCCGGCATCGTCGGCCACGCCCTGGCGGGCAACCGGGACGCCGACGACGAGGAGATGCTCGCCCTGCTCGCTCCGTACGAGGGGCAGCGCCACCGGGCGACCCGCCTCATCCTGCTCTCGGGCCACACCCCGGCCCGCCGCGCCCCGCGCATGACCCCGGGCCACATCGCCCGCCTGTAGAACCCGCCGGAACCCCGCGCCCGTGAGGACCCACCCCGGCGCACCTCGACGAACCCGCCCGCGCCCCGCCTCAGCGCACCTCGATGAACCCCTCCGGGTCCCGCACCGGCCGCGTCGCGGGGTCGGCCGCCGCGCGACCCACCGCCACCGCACCCAGCGGATCCCAGCTCTCCGGCAGCTCCAGCACCTCACGCACCACGGAGCGGCAGAACATCGTCGACGACACCCACGCCGAGCCGAGCCGCTCACCCGCCAGCGCCACCAGGAAGTTCTGGATGCCGGCCCCCGCGGCGACCACGAACATCTCGCGCTCCGCGGTGTCCCGCCGCTCGTCCCCGTACGTGTGGGAGCCGTCCATCACCAGGCACGGCACCACCAGATACGGCGCCCGGCGCAGCACATCGCCGCGCCGCACCCGCTTGGCGACGGACTCCTCGCTCTGCCCGTCGCGTCGCAGATCCGCGATCCACGCGTCCCGCATCGCGTCGAGCAGCCGGGTCCGCGACTCCTCGGACTCCAGCAGGACGAACCGCCACGGCGTCGTGTGATGCGGCGCGGGGGCCGTCACCGCCGCGGCCACGGCCCGTCGCACCGCCCCCGGGTCCACCGGATCGTCGGTGAACTCGCGGACCGTACGCCGCAGGGTCACCGCCTCCCGTACCGCCTCCGACGTACCGAGCCGGAACATGTCGTCGGCCGCGACCCGCACCATCGCGCGGGCACCACCGGCGTCCGCCGGGTCCACGACATGGCCGAGCCCCCGCACCACCGCGACGGGCAGCCCGTCCGCCTTGCCCTTGACCAGGTCACCGGCCGAGGCCAGCTCGTCGGCGGTGGCGACCACGGTGGCGCTCAGCGGATTGCCGTACGCGTCCGTGCCGCCGCGCAGATCGTCCAGCACCCGGACCCCGGCCGCCCCGATCGCCACATCGGTCAGCCCGTTGCGCCACGGGCGCCCGAAGGTGTCCGTGACGACGACCCCGACCTCCACGCCGAGCGTGTCCCGCAGCCCGTCACGGATCGCCCGCGCCGAGGCGTCCGGGTCCTCGGGCAGCAGCAGCACCGTCCCGGCGGGGGTGTTCGAGGCGTCGACCCCGGCCGCGGCCATGACCAGACCCTGCCGGTTCTCCACGATCCGCAGCGTGCCACGCCGTGCCACCACCCGTACCGTCTCGGCGTCGATCGCAGCCTCGCGGTCGGTGGCCTCGACGATCCGGCCCTCCGCCTTGGAGACGATCTTCGAGGTGACCAGGAGGACATCGCCGTCGACCAGATCCGGCCCGGTCGCGGCGATCAGCTTCGCCAGGTCGTCCCCGGCCCGCACCTCGGGCATGCCGGGCAGCGCCCAGACCCGGTACGAGGGCGCCTCGCCGGTGCTCACGCCCGTACCTCCTCGGCCAGCGCCAGGGCCTGCCGGGCCATCTCGGCCGTCGCGTCGACATCGCTCATCATCAGCGGCACGGAACGGCAGCGGATGCCCGCGGCCTCCACCTCGCCGACCGCCCCGGCGTCCACCGTGTCGACGAGCCAGCCGTCGAGCAGCCCGGAGCCGTAGTGCGTGGCCACGGCCGACGCCGTCGACTCGACGCCCACCGCGGCGAGCACCTTGTCCGCCATGCCGCGCACGGGCGCGTCGCCGACGATGGGGGAGAGGCCGACGACCGGCACCCCGGCCTCGGCGATGGCCTCCCGGATCCCGGGCACGGCGAGGATCGTCCCCACCGACACGACGGGGTTGGACGGCGGGAAGAGGATCACGTCCGCTGCGGCGATGGCCTCCAGCACCCCCGGAGCCGGCTTGGCCTGCTCGGCGCCGACCGGCACGATCGCCTGGGCCTCGACCGAGGCACGCAGCTTCACCCAGTACTCCTGGAAGTGGATCGCCCGGCGCTCGCCGTCCATGTCGACCGCGACATGCGTCTCGACCCGGTCGTCGGACATCGGCAGCAGCCGGACCCCCGGCTTCCAGCGCGCGCAGAGCGCCTCGGTGACGGCGCTCAGCGGATAGCCCGCGCCCAGCATCTGCGTGCGGACGATGTGCGTCGCGAAGTCACGGTCGCCGAGGCCGAACCACTCAGGCCCCACGCCGTACGCCGCGAGCTCCTCCTTGACGTGGAAGCTCTCGTCCGTACGCCCCCAGCCCTGCTCCTCGTTGATGCCACCGCCGAGGGTGTACATCACGGTGTCGAGGTCGGGGCAGACCTTCAGCCCGAACAGATGGATGTCGTCACCGGTGTTGCCGATCACCGTGATGTCCGCGTCGGGCGCGGCCTGCTTGAGGCCACGCAGAAAACGAGCACCACCGATACCGCCGGCCAGAACCACAATGCGCATGCACAGCAGTTTGTCAGGCGGGTACGACATCCGCGGCCGCCGGGGCGCACTGCGCCGCGTGCATCGGCATCTCGGTCAGCCCCGGATAGTAGATGTGCAGACTGACGGCCGGTTCGAAGGAGTCGTTGACCACTTCGTGCGCGTAACCAGGCGCGAAGACCCGCTGCGCGCCGGAGTCCAGCGCCCGGGTGGCGCGCTCGGTGCGCTCGGTCAACCGGCCTTCCAGCACGGTCAGTACGCCGGAGGACGGACCGTGGTCGTGGAGCCCGCTGCCCTGGCCGGGCACCCAGCTGAGCAGCCAGACCTCGTAGCCGAGTGGGGCCTCCCCTGTTCCAGCGGAGCCGAGAGTTTGGGGAACAGTGCGCAGCCGGTGGTACCAGCGGGTGGTGGTGTCGTACCGGACGAGAGGCGCCCACTGCGCGCGGTCGGCCGCGATGGAGCGGGCGAGCCCGGCGAACTCGGCCACGGTGGCGGGGTGCTCGCGGGCGGGCTGGAGGAGGTGCTGGACTTCGAGGATGTCGCCGGCGATCTGGAGGTCGCTGTTGCTGTTCATGGATGAGGTGGTTCCTCGGCATGGGGGTGCATGTGCGGGGTGTCACGGAGACCGGAGAGCCTCGGCCGCGCGGAGACAGGAAGCAGGGAAGAGAAGAAACCTGCCGACAGCGCTGCGCAGAGGTTCTGCGAGAGGAGCTGGGTCAGAGCCGGCGCCCTGGGGGCATCAACAGCTGTGACAGCTGGAACAGCAACAGCGGGCCTGGACAGCGGTGCGGAACCCACGGACGTGGGTGGCGTACATCGCGGCGGTCGCTGGCATGAAGTCAAGGAGACCGGCTGCGCACTTCGCTGTCAACCCGATGCCCGATTTGGTGGCAATGTTTCACCTCATCCGGTTGCCGGAGGTGGCGAAGGGTTTATGCATCCACCGCGCCGGAGATGTGGCGCACCAGCCGCGGCCCCAAACGTCATTGAGGCTCCGTGACCCGAATGTGATCTTGATCGCTTCGGTGGTCGAATCGCAACATCGGGGCGATTCCGGTCGTCTCACCCAATGAGAAGCGGGGCGCGGCAGGGCCTATGGCATATGTCAGGTTTTTGGTGATTTGCACACTTTCCGCATAGGCTTGGTTCCGCAGGGTGAATACCGGGGCCGATAGCAGATCTTCGCTTGACTGGCCTGGAGCTACACACTTGTAATTTCACTCGTGTCGTTCGGCCGCAATCAGTAACGGCCGCATCACGGGACGCAAGAGACAGACGAGGGGCGCACATGACCGAGCTGTTCCAGCAACTGCTGGTCGAGGACGCGGACGAGGAACTCGGCTGGCAGGAGCGCGCACTGTGCGCCCAGACCGATCCCGAGTCCTTCTTCCCCGAGAAGGGCGGATCCACCCGCGAGGCCAAGAAGGTCTGTCTCGCCTGCGAGGTCCGGTCCGAATGCCTTGAATATGCCCTTTCCAATGACGAGCGCTTCGGCATCTGGGGCGGCCTCTCCGAACGTGAACGACGCCGGCTGAAGAAGGCCGCCGTCTGATCCGAGGCCGTGGCGCGACAACCCGGAGACCGCCGCCCGACAACCGGACATCCGGACCACGAACGACCATGGCCCGTCGCCTGCACCCGGCCCGCAGACGACGGGCCGTCGCCGTCCCCGCCGCGGCTCCACCCCCGCCCGGCCACGGCCCCGTTCGAGCGCTCGGCGCCATCGTGGTTATCCGTACCGTTAGTGTGGGGCCCCGTCCGAGACGCGCCAACGCCCCCACAGGGCGCGCGTGTACACCGATGCAGCCCCCGGGGTGACGCCCCCCGGACCCGGCCGGAGGGCCCGTACCTCGATGTCCGTGCACAGCCAATCGGCGGCGCCGTACGCGGCCGCCGCCACCCCAGAGTTCCCCCGGCACGTCGTCACCGCCGTGCTCGTCTCCCACGACGGCGCACGCTGGCTGCCCGACGCGATCGCCGGGCTGCTCGGGCAGGAACGCCCCGTACAGAACATCGTCGCCGCCGACACCGGCAGCGCCGACGACTCCGCGCGGCTGGTCACCGAGGCGCTCGGCGCCGAACGGGTCCTGCACCTCGCGCGCCGTACGAGCTTCGGCACCGCCGTCGACGAGGCGACCCGCACGGCCGGTGTCCTCACCCCCGAGGACCTGCCGTACCTGAAGCGCCCCAGCAGCTGGGACCCCGTCAGCAGGAGCTGGCGCGACGACGCCTACGACCTGCCCGAACTGCCGCACGGCGAACCGGTGCAGTGGCTCTGGCTGCTCCACGACGACTGCGCCCCCGAGCCCGACGCGCTCGCCGAACTGCTGCGCGTCGTCGACACCGACCCGCACGCCGCGATCGTCGGCCCCAAGCTCCGCGGCTGGTACGACCGCAAGCAGCTGCTGGAGGTCGGTGTCTCCATCGCCAACAGCGGACGCCGCTGGACCGGACTCGACCGCCGCGAGCAGGACCAGGGCCAGCACGACCAGGTCCGTACCGTGCTCTCCGTCTCCACCGCCGGCATGCTGATCCGCCGTGACATCTGGGAGGAGCTCGGCGGGTTCGACCGCAGGCTCCCCCTGATGCGTGACGACGTCGACCTGTGCTGGCGCGCGCACGTCGCGGGACACCGGGTGCTCGTCGCCCCCGACGCCGTCCTGCGGCACGCCGAGGCCTCCGCCCGCGAGCGCCGCCCCATCGACTGCGCGGGACGCTCCGTCGCCTCACCGCACCGCGTCGACAAGGCCGGCGCCGTCTACACGATGCTGGTCAACGCCCGCGCCAAGGCGCTGCCCTGGGTGATGCTCCGGCTCGTCGTCGGCACCCTGCTGCGCACCCTCGCCTATCTCGTCGGCAAGGTGCCCGGCCAGGCACTCGACGAGGTCGCCGGATTCTTCGGCACCCTGCTGCGGCCCGGCCGGATCCTCGCGGCCCGGCGCAGCCGCGGCAAGGGCGCCGTGGACCAGGCCGAACTGCGCGGCCTCTTCCCGCCGCCGGGCGCCACCGTCCGCGCCACCGTGGACCAGGTCGCCGGCAACTTCGGCAGCTCCGACGCCGATTCGGGCGGCTCCCGGCACGGCGCCGTGGAGTCCGGCCCCGGCGGCGACGACGCCGACTTCCTGGAGATCGAGCAGTTCGCGCGGCTCAAGCGGATCGGGCGCAAGCCCGGCCCGGTGCTCTTCGCCGTGCTGCTCCTCGTCTCGCTGGTCGCCTGCCGCGGCCTTCTCGGTGGCGGCGCGCTGGCCGGCGGCGCACTCCTGCCCGCACCCGCCGACGTCTCCGACCTGTGGAGCAAGTACGCGGACGGCTGGCACACGGTCGGCACCGGCGGCACACAGACCGCGCCGCCCTACCTCGCCGTGATCTCGGCCCTGTCCGCGCTGTTCCTCGGCTCGACCGGCTTCGCGCTCACGCTCCTGCTGGTCTGCTCGGTCCCGCTCGCCGGACTCACCGCCTACTTCGTCTCCCGGCCGCTGCTCGAATCGAGGCTGCTGCGGGCCTGGGCGAGCGTCGCGTACGCCTTCCTGCCCGCCGCGACCGGAGCCCTGGCGACCGGCCGCCTCGGCACCGCCGTACTGGCCGTGCTGCTCCCGCTGATCGCCCGCGCCGCCGTCTCCGCGCACGGCATGCGCGCCGCCGGTGACGCCCGCGGCAGCTGGCGCGCCACCTGGGCGTACACCCTGCTCCTCACCTTCGCGATGGCGTTCACGCCGATCGTCTGGCCGCTCGCCGTGGTCCTCGGCATCGGCGTGCTGGCCCTGCGCCGCGATGACATCGCCGCGTACGGACTCCGCTTCCTCGCCGCGATCGGCACCCCGCTGCTCGTCCTCGCGCCCTGGTCGCTCTCGCTGCTCACCAGCCCGTCCGGCTTCCTGAAGGAGGCGGGCCTGGACATCGGTACGGGCACGGCCTCCGCATTCGACCTGCTCGGCCTCAGCCCCGGCGGCCCCAAGGCCGCGGGCGGAGTGCTGCTGCTGGGCATCGTGCTCGCCGCGCTGGCCGCGCTGCTGCGCGGGGAGCGGCAGTTCGCGGTGCGCACCGCGTGGGCGGTCGCGCTCGTGGCGCTGGTCTTCGCCGCGCTGGCCAACGGCTCGGGCTGGGCCGGTCCCGCCACCCTCGTCTACGGCATCGCGCTGATCGCCGCCGCACTGGTCGGCGCGGACGGCGCCCGGGTACGCGTCGCCGAGCTCAGCTTCGGCTGGCGGCAGCCGGTCGCCGTGCTCATCGCCCTCGCCGCGGGGCTCGCCCCGGCACTGGCCGCCGTGAGCTGGATGATCGGCGGCGCGTCGGGCCCGCTGGAGCGCCGCGACCCGGTGCAGGTGCCCGCGTTCGTGGCGGAGGAGAGCACCACCCGCGACCAGCCGCGCACCCTGGTCCTCGGCGGCACCTCGCCCGCCGGCGTCTCGTACAGCCTGGTCCGCGGCTCCGGCGCGCGGCTCGGCGACGCCGAACTGACCGAGGCGGGCGGCAGCAACAGCCACCTCGACAAGGTCGTCGCCAACCTGGTCGCGGGTTCCGGAGCCGACCAGGGCAGCCAGCTCAGCGGCTTCGCGATCCGTTACGTACTGGTCCGCGACGGCGCCCCGAAGCAGATGAGCCGGGTCCTCGACGCGACCCCGGGCCTCAGCCGGCTGAGCCAGCTGGACGGCAGCGCGCTGTGGCGGGTCGACCGCCAGGTCGCCCGAGTCATGATCATGCCGTCCGGCACCGACGGGGAACCGCTGCCCGTCGGCTCCCTCCCCGTCGAGGCGCACAGCAAGATCCCGGCGGGTGGCTCCGGCCGCGTGCTGCGGATCGCGGACGCCGCCGACCCCGGCTGGCAGGCCACGCTCGACGGCCGGGCGCTGACCCCGAAGACCGTCGACGGCTGGGCCCAGGGCTTCGAACTCCCCGCCGAGGGCGGCACGCTCGACCTCACGTACGACACCCCGTTCACCCACACCGCCTGGATCTGGACGCAGTCCGCGCTGGCCGTCGTCCTGCTCGTCCTCGCGCTGCCCGGCCGCCGCCGGGAGATCGACGACGACCTGCCCGAGGAGACCGTGACGGTCCCCGCGGAGCCGGTCGCCGGCGAGGGACGGCGGGCCCGCAGGCTGCGCGCGGCCGCCCAGGCGGAAGCCGAGGCGGGAGCGGAGGCCGGCCCGGACGGGGAGGCACCGGACGCGCCGGGGCAGTACATCCCGTCGCAGCAGGCGGGGGAGTACGACCCCGCCCAGCAGGCTCCGGACCGGCAGGACCCGGCCCAGCAGATCCCCGAGCAGCAACCGCACCGGGGCGACGACCAGGACGCCTTCGCCCCCCAGGCCGACGACAGCCAGTACGCGGCCGTGCCGCAGCAGCAGTACGGCGAGCAGCAGCAGTACGGCGAATGGGACGCCCAGCAGTACCAGGACGCCGGCTACCACCAGTACCAGGGCGAGCAGTACCAGGACGGTCAGGACGGCCAGTACGGCACGCAGCAGGACCACCTCGCCGCCGACCCGTACCAGCAGAACGCCTACGACCCGTACGGCTACGCCCAGCAGCAGTACGACCCCCGGGCCCAGGCCCCGTACGACTCCCAGGCCCACTCCCAGTACGGCCAACAGGCCCAGTACGACCCACAGGGGGGCGGGTACGACCCGCAGAACCCCGACGAGAACCCCGCCCCGGGCCAGAACCCGTGGCCGACCGGTAACGCATCGCGAGGCGAGTCCGAGTGAAGTCCACCAGCCTGTCCCTCATCGCGGGCACCGTCGCCCTCGCCGCAGTCACCGGATTCGCCGCGCTCACCGCGCCCGGCGAGGGGGGCGAGGCAGAGGCGAAGACCGCCGCACGGCTGCCGGTGGAACGGTCCAGCCTGCTCTGCCCGTCCCCCGGCCTCGCGGACCTCGCGGAGACGACCTACACCTCCTTCACCCCGGCGGGCGGCGGCAGCGGTGGCGAGGCCGGCAATGCCGAGCTGCGGAAGGCCACCTCCACCACGGCCGACGGCGAGAAGAAGGACGAGAAGAAGAGCGAGAAGAAGGCGGACCCCGGAAAGCCGGTCGTCTCGCTCAAGGAGCCCGGCAAACCGGCCATCGCCGAGGAGTCCGGCTCCGGCGCCCCCGCACTGTTTGGCACCGCCACCGGCCGGCTGGCCCCCGGCTGGACCACCCAGCAGACCACCATGGTCGAGGCCGGTGGCTCCCGCGGCCTGCTCGGCGTCAGCTGCACCGGCCCCGACACGGACTTCTGGTTCCCGGCCGCGAGCACCGCGAAGTCCCGCGAGGACTACGTCCACCTGACCAACCCGGACGACACCGCGGCCGTCGCCGACATCGAGCTGTACGGCCCGGACGGCTCGCTCAAGTCCGATACCGGCGAGGGCATCACGGTGCCCGCCCGGTCCAGCGTCCCGGTCCTGATCTCCACGCTCACCAGCGAGGCGACCGAGGACGTCACCGTCCACGTCACCACCCGTGCCGGGCGCGTCGGCGCGGTCGTCAGGGCCGCGGACGAGGAGACCGGCAGCGACTGGCTGGCCGCCTCCGCCGACCCGTCGGGCACCCTGGTGCTCCCCGGCATTCCCGCGGACGCCACCTCGGTCCGTCTCGTGGCCTTCGCGACGGGCGACGACGACGCCGATCTGACGGTGAAACTGATCGGCAAGACCGGCGCGATCTCCCCGGTCGGGAACGAGGCCATCCACGTCAAGTCCCGGATGACCGCAGGCGTCGACCTGAAGGACATCACCAAGGGCGAGGCCGGCTCCCTGCTGCTGGCCCCGGCCAAGGGAGGGAAGAACCCCCAGGTGGTCGCCGCACTGCGCGTGGTTCGCGGCACCGGCGACAAGCAGGAGGTCGGCTACATCCCGGCGACCGGCCCGGTGGGCGCACGGGCGACCGTGGCCGACAACCGGGACAAGGGCTCGGTCCTCTCGCTCACCGCGCCGGGGGCCACCGCGACCGTGAAGGTCACGGCGTCGGCGGGCAGCGGGGGCGGCGAACAGACCGTCAAGAAGTACACGGTCAAGGGCGGTACGACGCTGGCGGTCACCCCGCCCGTACCGTCCGGGCTCAAGGGCGGCTACGCCCTGACGGTCGAGACGGAGTCGGGCGGTCCGGTCCACGCCGCGCGCACGCTCACCGTCACACAGGACGGCATCCAGATGTTCACCGTGCAGACCCTGCCGGACGACAACGGAACCGTAGAGGTGCCCACGGCCGAGCAGGACCTGTCGGTCCTCGACGACTGAGCGGGACGGGCGGGGGACCGGACAGCGCACGGCCCTGACGGGCGGCGGACCGTGCAACCCACCGGCCCCGGGACGGGCGGGGACCGGACAACGCACGGCCCCCGCCGCCCCCGCCCGCCCGTCCACCGGTCCGGGCTCCCGCTACTCCTGCCCGTACCGCGGGTCCACGGACTCCGGAGCGAGCCCGAGCAGCTCCGCGACCTGCTCCACCACGACCTCGTGCACCAGCAGGGCGCGCTCGTCGCGGCCCTTCGTACGGATCTCGACGGGCCGCCGGTAGACCACGATCTGCGCCGGCCGGCCCTTCTCCGCCGAGACCGCCCGCCCCAGCGGCACGGTCTCCTCCCGCGTCCCCGGCACGTCGAGCACCATGAAGTCGACGTCGGCCAGCTGCGGCCAGCGCCGCTCCAGCCGTTCCACCGAGTCCTGCACGAGATCGCGGAAGTTCTCCGCCCGGCTGACCGAGAGCGGCACCTGGGGCGGGGCGACGGGCCCCCGCATGCCGCGGCCATGACGGTCACGACGGCGTGGGCGCGGCTCGGACGGGTGCGGAGGTACGGGACTGTCCATCACTGACGCAGCGTAACCCTCGGCGGGGCAGATGGATCGTCGCCGGCCGACGAGGCATCTTCCCAAGCACCGTCCAAGGCATCGGCATGTCCAATCCTGAACAATCCGGCCAACCAGGGGCACGTTTCAGGCACCGCGCCTGACCGTTGATCTCCTGCTGTATGACAGCTTTTATACCGAGTGGTGACCGGAATCGTTGCCGATACGACCCGTACTTTCCCGTCCTCCCGCAGGTCAGAAGGAGGGTCCGGAAGGCGTTCGTGCCGCTGGACACAGGGCGACACGGTGGGGTGAGCTGAGGGAGAGTCGTCGCAGCCCGCTCAAGAGTGCGGTACCGTCCAACATCGTGAGCCCTGTACGTCGCTGTTCGCGCACCGCGTGCGGCCGCCCTGCCGTCGCGACACTGACGTACGTCTATGCCGACTCGACTGCGGTCCTCGGCCCGCTCGCCACCTACGCCGAGCCCCACTGCTACGACCTCTGCGCCGAGCACAGTGAGCGGCTGACGGCCCCACGCGGCTGGGAGGTCGTCCGGCTCTCCGACCCCTCCGCGCCCACCCGCCCCAGCGGTGACGACCTCGAAGCGCTCGCCAACGCCGTGCGGGAAGCGGCACGGCCGCAGGACCGCGGGGCGGCCGGCCGCAGCGGCGGTCCGCACGCCGCCGATCCGATGGAGGTCGCGCGCCGCGGTCACCTGCGGGTGCTGCGCTCACCGGACTCCTGAGCTCGGGCACGAGCCCTCCGGGTAGTTTGGGCGGTCCGCAGAAATCTCAGGAGGACCGGCCCGTGGCTGCTGATCTGTCGCAGATCGTGAAGGCGTACGACGTGCGCGGAGTGGTGCCCGACCAGTGGGACGAAGCGCTGGCCGAGCAGTTCGGGGCGGCGTTCGTCGAGGTGACGAACGCGGACGCGATCGTGACCGGCCACGACATGCGGCCCTCGTCGCCCGGCCTCTCGGGAGCCTTCGCACGCGGAGCCGCGTCGCGCGGCGCGGACGTCACACTCATCGGCCTCTGCTCGACCGACCAGCTGTACTTCGCCTCGGGCAGCCTGGGCCTCCCCGGCGCGATGTTCACCGCGTCGCACAACCCGGCGCAGTACAACGGCATCAAACTCTGCCGGGCGGGCGCCGCACCCGTGGGCCAGGACACCGGGCTCCTGGAGATCCGGGCCCTGATCGAGAAGTGGTCCGAGACCGGTGCCCCGCAGCCGGTCGCCGCCCCCGGCACCGTCACCGAGCGCGACACGCTGGCCGACTACGCGGCCCACCTGCTGTCCCTGGTCGACCTGACGGCCGTCCGGCCACTGAAGGTCGTCGTCGACGCGGGCAACGGCATGGGCGGCCACACCGTCCCCACCGTCTTCGCGAACCTGCCCGTCGACCTCGTACCGATGTACTTCGAACTCGACGGTACGTTCCCCAACCACGAGGCCAACCCACTCGACCCGAAGAACCTCGTCGACCTCCAGGCCCGGGTCGTGGCCGAGGGCGCCGACCTGGGCCTCGCCTTCGACGGCGACGCGGACCGCTGCTTCGTGGTCGACGAGCGCGGCGAGGGCGTCTCGCCGTCCGCGATCACCGCGCTGGTCGCGGCCCGGGAACTCGCCCGCAACGGCGGCAAGGGCACCGTCATCCACAACCTGATCACCTCCCTCTCGGTCCCCGAGGTCGTCCGCGAGAACGGCGGCACGCCGGTCCGTACCCGAGTGGGCCACTCCTTCATCAAGGCCGAGATGGCCGAGCACGGCGCGATCTTCGGCGGCGAGCACTCCGCGCACTACTACTTCCGCGACTTCTGGAACGCCGATACGGGCATGCTCGCCGCGCTCCACGTCCTGGCCGCGCTGGGCGGTCAGCCGGGCCCCCTGTCCGAACTGGTCGCCCGCTACGACCGCTACGCCGGCTCGGGCGAGATCAACTCCACGGTCGCCGACCAGAAGGCCCGCACAGCAGCGGTACGCGCATCCTTCGAGACCCGCACCGGGGTCACGACCGACGACCTGGACGGCCTGACGGTCACGACCCCCGACTGGTGGTTCAACCTCCGGGCCTCCAACACGGAACCCCTGCTGCGCCTGAACGTGGAAGCCCGCGGCGAACAGACGATGGCAGCGGTGCGGGACGAGGTCCTGAGCCTGATCCGAACCCCGGACTCCCCTGACACACCCACCCTCTAGGGCGCCCACTCCAGCCCGTCCGACACGGCTTCCGGCCGTTCCGGCACCTGTCCCGGCCCCTCCGGCACGCATTCCCGCCCCTCCGGCGCTTGAGGAGCGGGGGTTCCGGGGGCGGAGCCCCCGAGTTCGTCCCCAGCCGGTCCGGCGCCAATGCGGCCCGTCCGGCATATTCAAGCCCCTCCGGCGCTTGAGGAGCGGGGTCCTGGGCAGCGCCCCGGTTACGGGAAGGGGCGGGTAGGGGAACGGGCCCGCCGCAGGCGCCCCCGGCCCCGCACCGGCACCCGTCCCCGCTCCCGCACCGGCACCCGTCCCCGCTCCCGCACCTCCGCTCCCGCCCCTCCGCTCCCGCCCCTCCGCCCCCGCCCCCCGGGCCCCCGGGCCCCCGGGCCCCCGGACCCCCGGGCCCCCCGGGCCCGCCCCGCCCCCCGGCGGTAGGCTGACGTCGCCTGATCCGTAGCCCGAAGGGACCCACCCCATGCCGCTCGAAGCCGGCCTCCTGGAGATCCTCGCCTGCCCGGCCTGCCACTCCCCGCTCGACGACCGGACGGCGGCCGCCACCCCCGAACTGGTCTGCACCGGCAAGGACTGCGCCCTGGCCTACCCGGTACGGGACGGCATCCCCGTCCTGCTCGTCGACGAGGCCCGCCGCCCCGAGTAACGGCGTACGGGCGCAGGAACGCCCACCGACCCGCACCCCGCACGGTGATCAGCACGTGATCGGAGGACCGTCCCCATGCTCGACGAGTCGCTGCTCGACGCCCCGGAAGCCCTGGCCCGAGCCGACCGCCGCGGCCTGCTCCGCGGCGCTGCCGAGGCCGGGGCCCGGGTCCGTGCCGCCGCCCGCCACGCCGCCGAGGCGGGCATCGCGGAACTGAACCCGGAGGGCCGCCCCCGCGCCGTGCTGGTCGCCGGCTCCGGCACCGCCGCGTCCGGCGTCGCCGACCTGATCACCGCCCTGGCGGGCGCCTCCGCACCCGTCACCCGCATCCACCCCACCGGGGTCGCCCCCGCCGCGGGCGCGATGCGCTGGGCCCTGCCCGGCTGGGCCGGCTCCGTGGACCTGCTGCTGATCGTCACGGCCGACGGCTCCGAGCCTGGCCTCGCCCTCCTCGCAGAACAGGCGTACCGCCGAGGCTGCAGCATCGTCGCGGTCGCCCCCCACCTGTCACCGCTGCGCGAGGCGATCGACGGGGCGCACGGGCTCGTCGTACCGATGGCCTCCGCCCCGCACGGCGAGTACGACGCCGAGACCTCAGCCGCGGGCCCCGGCACGCTCTGGGCCCTGTTCACCCCGCTGCTCGCGCTGCTGGACCGGGTCGGCCTGCTCACTGCGCCCGCCGAGGCCCTGCAGAGCGTCGCCGACCGCCTGGACCGCACCGCGGAACGCTGCGGCCCGGCCATCGCCACGTACAGCAACCCCGCCAAGACCCTCGCGGCCGAACTCGCCGAGAGCCTGCCCCTCATCTGGACGGAGGGCGACGCCGCCGCCCCGATCGGCCGCAGATTCGCCGCCGTCCTGGCCGAACTGTCCGGCCGCCCCGCCCTCGCCGCGGAACTGCCCGAGGCACTCCCCGCCCACGGCACACTACTGGCGGGCACCTTCGCCGCCGGGGCCGACCCCGATGACTTCTTCCGCGACCGGGTCGACGAGCCGGAGCCGCTGCACGCCCGCGTCGTACTGCTCCGAGACCGTCCCACCGGCGGCCTGAGCGCGGCCCCCGCCGCCCGCGAACTGGCCCTCGGCCACGACACGGCGATCAGCGAACTCGAACCCGAGGAGGGCACCGAACTCGAAGCCCTCGCCGAACTGCTCGCGGTCACCGACTTCGCCGCCGTCTACCTCGCACTGGCATCGGCAACCGGCGCCTGACCAAGACCGCACCGCACTCCGAGGCCCTCCACCGCACCCTCACCAGAACCCCGGCCCCACCAGAGCCGACCAGAGCACCGCACCCCGATCCACGCACCTCACAAGGACGAAGACCATGGACCGGCTCTCCAACACCGTGCGCCCTTACGCCTGGGGCTCCACCACCGCCATCCCCGAACTGCTCGGCATCGCCCCCACCGGCGAACCCCAGGCCGAGATGTGGATGGGCGCTCACCCCGGCGCCCCGTCGCTCCTCACCCGCACAACCGGCACCGGCACCGCCACCGGCGAGGCAGGCTCCCAACAACCCCTCACCGACGTCATCGCCGCCGACCCCGAGCGCGAACTGGGCCGGGCAACCGTCGAGAAGTTCGGCCCGCGCCTCCCCTTCCTCCTCAAACTGCTCGCCGCCGGCGCCCCCCTCTCCCTCCAGGTCCACCCCGACCGCGCGCAGGCCGAGCGGGGTTACGAGGACGAGGAGCGCCGGTCCGTCCCGATCGACGCGCCCCACCGCACCTACAAGGACGCCAACCACAAGCCCGAACTGATCTGCGCGCTCACCCCCTTCGCCGGCCTGTGCGGCTTCCGCCCGCCCACCGAGGCGGCCGAGGCGATGGCGGCGCTCGGCGTCGACGCGCTCAAGCCGTACGTCGACCTGCTCGGCGCCCACCCCGAAGAGGCCGCCCTGCGCGAGGTCCTCACCGCGATCCTCGGCGCCGACCCCGCGGACATGGCCGAAACGGTGCACCTGGCCGCGGCCGCCGCCGAACGCCTCGGCGGCGCCCACGCCCCGTACGCGCGCATCGCCCACCACTTCCCCGGCGACCCCGGCGTCATCGCGGCGATGCTGCTGAACTACGTGGAACTCCAGCCCGGTGAAGCCCTGTTTCTCGGCGCGGGCGTCCCGCACGCCTACCTGGACGGCCTCGGCGTCGAGATCATGGCCAACTCGGACAACGTGCTGCGCTGCGGACTCACGCCCAAGCACATCGACGTACCCGAACTGCTGCGCATCGTCCGCTTCGAGGCGACCGAGCCCGGCGTCCTGCGCCCCGAGGCCTCACCCTCCGGCGAGGAGCTGTACGAGACGCCCGTGGACGAATTCCGGCTCTCCCGCTTCGACCTCTCGCCCGGCGCCGCCCCCGTCGACCTGACCAGGGACACTCCGCAGATCCTGCTCTGCACCGGAGGGGCCCCGAAGGTCGGCGAATTCGGCCTCACCCCCGGTGCCTCAGTGTTCGTACCCTCCGGCGAAAAGGTCGAAGCGTCCGGTACCGGCACCCTGTTCCGCGCCACAGTGGTGGCCTGACGTACCGTCCGCACCAGCGACTGCAACAATGTCCGGCCGTACCGCGGCGCCAGGGCCGCAGCACCGAAGAAGGGACACCAGGCACCCATGAGTGCGTCAGGCGGAACCAAGGCGATCGTGGCGGCACTCGGCGCCAACCTAGCGATCGCAGTGGCCAAATTCGTGGCGTTCCTGTTCAGTGGCTCGTCGTCGATGCTCGCGGAGAGCGTCCACTCGGTCGCCGACTCGGGCAACCAGGGACTGCTGCTGCTCGGCGGCAAGAAAGCCCAGCGCGAGGCCACCCCCCAGCACCCCTTCGGCTACGGCCGCGAGCGCTACATCTACGCGTTCCTCGTCTCCATCGTCCTCTTCTCGGTCGGTGGCATGTTCGCGGTGTACGAGGGCTACGAGAAGATCAAGCACCCGCATGAGATCGAGGCCTGGTACTGGCCGGTCGGTGTGCTGGTCTTCGCGATCATCGCCGAGGGCTTCTCCTTCCGCACGGCCATCAAGGAGTCCAACCAGACCCGCGGTTCGCTCTCCTGGAAGGAGTTCGTCCGCCGGGCGAAGGCCCCCGAACTCCCCGTCGTCCTGCTGGAGGACCTCGGCGCACTGATCGGTCTGGTCCTCGCCCTCGGGGGTGTCGGCCTGGCCCTCGCGACCGGCAACGGGGTCTGGGACGGCATCGGCACCCTCTGTATCGGCACCCTGCTGATCATCATCGCGATCGTGCTCGCCGCCGAGACGAAGTCCCTCCTGCTCGGTGAGGCCGCCGGCACCGACCAGGTCGAGAAGATCAAGGCCGCGGTCGTCGACGGCGACACGGTCACCGGCGTCATTCACATGCGTACGCTCCACCTCGGCCCGGAGGAACTGCTCGTCGCCGCCAAGATCGCGGTGCAGCACGACGACACGGCCACCGAGGTCGCCAACGCCATCAACGCCGCCGAGAGCCGGATCCGTGAGGCGGTCCCGATCGCCCGGGTCATCTACCTGGAACCGGACATCTACAGCGAGGCCGCCGCCGCGGCAGGCACCAACCCCGGCAAGGCCCCGGGCGGAGCCCCCGGCGACACCCCGGACACCCCGACGGAATCCGGCCACTGACCACCCCCTCCACCCGCCCTCTCTCCCGCTCCCGGCACGTCGTCCGACCGCATCCCAACAGCATCCCGACCGCTCCCCGGCCACGTTTCGGCTTGGGGCGGACTGGGAGCGACTGGGCCGATCGGTGTAGATTCGACGGCAGTGTCAGACGTCGCTGCTGATGGCGGTCGATCGGTCCGTACACACGGACCGGCCGAGGGAGAGAGGGCCTCCGACGGACTGCGCTGCGAGCTCCGGGCATTCGTGTGCCCGCCGCCGCAGAGCCATCCGTGCCCCACCTCGACCCCATTACGAGGAGCAGCCCGTTATGACGACGGTCGCCAATCGACAGGACTTCAAGGTCGCCGACCTCTCCCTCGCGGTCTTCGGCCGCAAGGAGATCACCCTCGCCGAGCACGAGATGCCCGGCCTGATGTCGATCCGCAAGGAGTACGCCGCCACGCAGCCGCTGGCCGGCGCCCG
Organism: Streptomyces sp. NPDC102437; assembly: GCF_044765565.1. Taxonomy (NCBI): domain Bacteria; kingdom Bacillati; phylum Actinomycetota; class Actinomycetes; order Kitasatosporales; family Streptomycetaceae; genus Streptomyces; species Streptomyces sp. NPDC102437. The sequence continues at coordinate 32,823 of NZ_JBIWKI010000054.1, forward strand.
CATCACCGGTTCGCTGCACATGACCGTGCAGACCGCCGTGCTGATCGAGACCCTGGTCGCCCTCGGCGCCGAGGTCCGCTGGGCCTCCTGCAATATCTTCTCCACCCAGGACCACGCCGCCGCGGCCATCGCCGTCGGCCCGAACGGCACCCCGGACGCCCCGGCGGGCGTCCCGGTCTTCGCCTGGAAGGGCGAGACGCTGGAGGAGTACTGGTGGTGCACGGAGCAGGCCCTGACCTGGCCGAACACCCCCACCGGCGGCCCGAACATGATCCTCGACGACGGTGGTGACGCCACCCTCCTCGTCCACAAGGGCGTGGAGTTCGAGAAGGCCGGTGCGGCCCCGGACCCGTCGACAGCGGACAGCGAGGAGTACGCCCACATCCTCACCCTGCTGAACCGCACCCTCGGTGAGTCCCCGCAGAAGTGGACCCAGTTGGCGTCCGAGATCCGCGGTGTCACCGAGGAGACCACGACCGGCGTGCACCGGCTGTACGAGATGCACCGCGATGGCACCCTCCTCTTCCCGGCGATCAACGTCAACGACGCGGTCACCAAGTCCAAGTTCGACAACAAGTACGGCTGCCGCCACTCGCTGATCGACGGCATCAACCGTGCCACCGACGTCCTGATCGGCGGCAAGACCGCCGTCGTCTGCGGCTACGGCGACGTGGGCAAGGGCTGCGCGGAGTCCCTGCGCGGCCAGGGTGCCCGGGTCATCATCACGGAGATCGACCCGATCTGCGCCCTGCAGGCGGCGATGGACGGCTACCAGGTCGCCACCCTCGACGACGTCGTCGGCCAGGCCGACATCTTCGTCACCACGACGGGCAACAAGGACATCATCATGGCCGCCGACATGGCCAAGATGAAGCACCAGGCCATCGTCGGGAACATCGGCCACTTCGACAACGAGATCGACATGGCCGGCCTGGCGCAGATCGACGGCATCGTCAAGGACGAGGTCAAGCCGCAGGTCCACACCTGGACGTTCCCCGACGGCAAGGTCCTCATCGTGCTCTCCGAGGGCCGCCTGCTGAACCTGGGCAACGCCACCGGTCACCCCTCGTTCGTCATGTCCAACTCGTTCGCGGACCAGACCCTGGCCCAGATCGAGCTGTTCACCAAGCCCGAGGAGTACCCGACCGATGTCTACGTGCTGCCCAAGCACTTGGACGAGAAGGTCGCCCGTCTCCACCTCGACGCCCTCGGCGTGAAGCTCACGACGCTCCGCCCCGAGCAGGCCGCGTACATCGGTGTCGAGGTCGACGGCCCCTACAAGCCCGACCACTACCGCTACTGATCCGTAACGATCCCGCCCGTCAGCGACCGCTTACGTCACCACCGGTCAGTGACGACCGGCCGCTGACAGACGGAACAGCTTCAGCAGCAGCTACGAGCGCAGGCCCCCGCACCCCCGTGTCGGGGGCCTGCCCCGTACCGCGCTGCCCGCTCAGCCCGAGGAAACCCGAAGGACCCCATGCCCCGCGGCCGATATTCGCTCCACGATCCCCACGATCACACTCCCCTCGGCGAAGAACACTTCCAATGCGCACCCGGCCCCTCCGGCTGGCGCTACCTCTCCCGGACCACCACCCCCTCCGGTGACCACCTCGGCTCCGTCGACCTCACCCTCGACGAACTGGGACGGCCCATCCGCCTCGAACTCCACGCCGCGAGCTGGCAGGTCCGCGGCGCCGCCCTCGAAGGCGTCACCTGGGTCCGTACCGATCCGACCGGCACTCATGCCACCGAAGGCAATGTCCGCGCCCACGCCTTCACCGGCACATCCCCCGCATTCCTCATCGCGACCGCACGACTCCTGCGCCTCACCCCCGATTCCCCCGCGACCCGCATCCGCCTCGTCGCCTTCACGGACCCGGTCCTCGCCCCCCGCACCGTCGACCAGTCCTGGGCCCTGGTGAACAGTGAAGCGCACGCCACTGACAACGGCCCCCTGACCGTGGACGAATACCAGGTCAGCGCCCTGGACACCGGCGAACAGCACACCGTCCACATCGCCGGCGACGTGGTCCTCGCAGCCCCGGGCATCGAGCTCGAAGACCTGGACTCCCCGCCCTCACCGCTCTAGGCAGGCGGCGCGAACCCCGTGGCAGCAGGCGGCACCCGACCCCCCGCCCCCGGGGCCGGCAAAGGCGCACCCGCTTCGGCAGCCCCCACGAAAGGCACAGCCCCCACCGGCGCCCCGGCGCCGGCATCCCCGCTCACCGGAGCCCCGCTCACCGACCGCCCGTCCTGCCTCTCCGGACCACGACGAGCAGCCCCGCCCTGAGCGGCCACGAACACCCGCCGCGCATCCCGCGCCTGCCGCTCGTTCACCACCGCCGCCAGATACGCCCCGGCCGGCACCCCCTCCGGCACCGGCACCCCGGTCCGCGTCGCCAGCTCCCCGGCCAGCCGCTCCGCCATCGACCACCCCACCTGCGCATCCAGCTGATGCATACGGGTCAGGTACTGCCGCACTGCCGACCAAAGGGACTCCGGCACCGCCGACAGATCCAGCCCCGCGAACCGCCCGACCAACCACGGCGGCGGAGGCGGCACGGCCGCCGCCCGCCCCGCGGGCACCCGTTCCCGTACGACGAGCGTCCCCGCGAACACATCCCCGAGCCGCCGGCCCCGCGCCGACACCAGCGAGGCGATGCACGCGACAACCCCGAACGTCATCAATATCTCGACGACCCCCATGGCCCCACGCACCAGCGCATGCCGGAATCGGATCGGCCCCCCGTCGTCCCGCACCACCCGAAGTCCGCACGCCAGCTTCCCCAGCGAACGCCCGTGGCTGAGCGTCTCCACCGCGATGGGCCCGCCCACCAGCACCAGCAGGAAGGCCGCCACGGACACCGCCGCGAGTGCCGCTTCGTCCAACGTTGCCGTCGCGATGGCCAGCCCGATCGACACCAGGACGAACGCCGCCCCCACCACGGCAAGATCGATGGCCAACGCCAGCGCCCGACTCGGAAGTTTCGCCGGACGCAGCCCCAGCACGACCGCGTCCCCGGTTACGAGCTCACTCATCGCCACCCCACCCTTCGCCGATCATCCCTGCCCCTCGGGGCCTCAGTCTGCCAAGCTGACCGGCAGCGCGCCGCCGTAGTACGAACCCGTACGCACCCATGCCTGGAGCAGCAGCCGACCATGGATCTCGATGTCTTCGTGACCGCCCACCGCACCGAGTGGGACCGCCTGGACCATCTCCTGCACCGAGGGCGCCGGCTCACCGGCACGGAAGCCGACGAACTCGTCGAGCTCTACCAGCGCACCGCCACCCATCTCTCGCTCCTCCAGTCCGGACCCCCGGACCCGATGCTCACGGCACGCCTCACCCAACTCGTGGCCCGTGCCCGAGCCACGGTCACCGGCACCCGCCGAGCCTCCTGGCGCGACGCCACCCGTTTTCTCACCGCCGGCTTCCCCGCCGCCGTCTACCGGTCCAGGCACTGGTGGATACCCACCGCGGTTCTCTCCACGCTGCTGGCGGCAGTCATCGGCTGGTGGATCGGCACGCATCCGGAAGTCCAGTCAGCCATCGCGGCCCCGGAGGACCTCCGCCGCATGACCAGCCCGGGCGGGGAGTACGAGACGTATTACTCCAGCCATCCGGCCGCATCGTTCGCCGCCCAGGTGTGGACGAACAATGCCCAGGCCGCAGCCATGTGCCTGGTCCTGGGAGCGTTCCTCTGCATCCCGGTGATCTGGATCCTGTTCGTCAACGTGCTCAACCTCGCGGTCGGCATCGGCCTGATGTCCTCAGCCGGCCGGCTCGACACCTTCCTGGGGCTGATCCTCCCGCACGGCCTGCTCGAACTCACCGCAGTGTTCGTTGCCGCGGGTACGGGCCTGCGCCTTGGCTGGACGGTCATCGACCCAGGCCCGACCAGCCGGCGCTCAGCCCTGGCACAACAGGGCCGTGCCGCGATCGGCATGGCCATCGGCCTCGCGCTGGTCCTGTTCGTCTCCGGCCTCATCGAAGGCTTCGTCACCCCGTCCGGCCTCCCGACCTGGGGGCGTATCACCATCGGCATCGCGGCCGAGCTGGCCTTCCTTGCCTACGTCTACATCCTGGGCGGCCGAGCCGCGCGAGCCGGAGACGCCGGAGATGTCGATCCCACGGAACGAAGCGCCGAGCTCCCGGTCGCCGCCTGATGTGCGCGCGACCCCGCTGACCTGCTAGTCTCCTCCTCGCCCCAGACAACCATTGACATGGCTGACACGGGGAGGTAGATTTTAACGGTTGCGTCGGACTGGACACGTCCGGCACCAGCAGCTAATATCTATCTCGCTCTCACCGGAAATCGAATTTCCGCAGAGCCGTTGATTCCTTCCTCTGAATCACGAAGCCGATTTTTCGGCCGAATGTTTCTGATAAAGTCGAATCAGCCAAAAGGCAAAGACCAATCCAACGGTCACCAGAATTCAGATTCGAACCGGAAACGGGACGAAAAAGAGTCTGGTAAGGTTGGAACCGCCGGAAAGGGAAACGCGAAAGCGAAGAACTGGAAGGCGAAAAGCAGGATCCCGCTTCGACCGGGAATCG
>NZ_JBIWKI010000055.1:0-37022 GCF_044765565.1 Streptomyces sp. NPDC102437
CCCGCCCCCCCCCCCCCCCCGGCCGGGGGGGGCCCCCCCCCCCCCGGGGCGGGGGCCCCCCCCCCCCGCCCCCCCCCCCCCCCGCGGCTCTGTCGTACCGAGGTGTTACGCGGTCAGGCAGACTTCCTGCTGTCCCGCGGGTGTACGGCGATGTTCATGGCTCCGGAGCGCAGAACCGCAAGCCTCTCGGCGAGCACTTCTTCCAGCTCCTCGCGTGTGCGCCGCTCCATGAGCATGTCCCAGTGCGTACGCGCAGGCTTGCCCTTCTTCTCCTCGGGGCCATCCCCGTCCACCAGGAGTGCCATGGCGCCACACGCCTTGCACTCCCACTCCGGCGGAATTTCCGCCTCTACCGAGAACGGCATCTCAAATCGATGTCCGTTCTGGCATGCGTACTCCACCGCCTGGCGCGGGGCCAGATCGATGCCGCGGTCCGTCTCGTAGCTGGTAACCACGAGTCGCGTGCCGCGGAGAGCTCGCTCACTCATGAATCGTGCCTCCCGGGCTTGTCGCCCACAGGACAGGTGTCGCTGTCGTCGTCATCCGGTCAACGTCCGGTCGGCGGTAAAGATTCCCGTTGCCGGTCATGCGTCGCCCGTCGTGCCGCTGCTTTTTCAGGTTTCCCAGGGTTTCAAGTACCCAGCGATGCCCGGTTTGTCACATCTGACGAAAGTTGTCACCCAACAGTTCGGTGTCTTCCGCTCGCAGTAACGGTCCTCCGGGCAGGCCAAAGGCGTACACTACCGGCCTTTGACTTCAACGTCTAAATCCGTTCCGGAACGGGATTGCCGGCGGCCGCCACGGCCCGCCGTACCGGCACCCTCGCGAGCAGCACGGAACCGACCACGAAGAAGATCACCAACGAGATGATCGCATCCCGGTAGCTGCCGGTCAGCTGGTACGCGAGTCCGAACACCAATGGCCCCAGCCAGCTCAGTCCGCGGTCGCTCATCTCGTACGCGGAGAAGTACTCGGCCTCCTTGCCGCGCGGCACCAGATGGGAGAACAGCGAGCGCGACAGTGCCTGGCTGCCGCCCAGGACCAGGCCGATCGCCGACGCCAGCGCATAGAAGTAGACCGGCGCCCCGGCGGGGAGGAAGTAACCGGTGACGAGAATCAGCGTCCAGACGACGAGCGAGCCGAGGATCGTGCGCTTCGCGCCGTACGACCGGGCCAGCTGGCCCATCCCCAGCGCTCCGGCCACCGCGAGCACCTGCACCAGCAGCACCGCCGTGATCAGGGTCGTCTGATCGAGGTCCAGCTCCTCCGAGCCGTACACCGAGGCCTGGGAGATCACCGTCTGCACGCCGTCGTTGTAGATTAGGTACGCCAGCAGGAAGGAGAGCGTCAGCGGATGGCGGCGCATGTCGCGCAGGGTGGCCATCAGCTGCCGCCACCCCGAACCGACCGCACCCTCGCCGCCCGGCGCCACCTGCCGGTCGCGCAGCCTGCGCAGCGGCACGATCGTGAAGGCACCCCACCACAGGCCCGCCGACGCGAGGCAGATCCGCACCGAGTCGGACTCGGACAGGCCGAAGGAGTCGTGGCCCGTGTACAGGACCAGGTTCAGGACCAGGACGAGCGCACCCGAGGTGTATCCGAAGGCCCAGCCGCGCGAGGAGACCGTGTCCCGCTCCTCCGGTCCGGCGATCTGCGGCAGATACGCGTTGTAGAGCACCATCGACACCGAGATCGCGGCGTTCGCCACGATCAGGAGGAAGGCGCCCAGCAGATAGCGGTGGCCGTCCAGGAAGAACATGCCGGCGGTCGCGACGGCTCCTGTGTAGGCGGCGGCCGCCAGCAGCGGCTTCTTGCGCCCCGTACGGTCAGCGGCGGCGCCCACGATCGGCATCATGATCACCGCGACCACGACGGACACCGAGACCGCGTAGGCGAACAGCGACCCGGCGCGGACCGGAATGCCGAGCGGGTGCACGAAGCCGTCGGCGTCGGCGGCCGCCTTGGCTATCGAGGTGAGATAGGGGCCGATGAAGACCGTCAGGACGCTCGTCGAGTAGACGGAGCAGGCGAAGTCGTAGAAATACCAGCCGTGTTGTTCACGTCTGCGGCTCGCGGCCTCGGCGGCATCCGCTGTCGGTTCCGTCGGTCCAGCGGTTTCCGCGGTCTCGGCGCTCAACCCGCACCCCCTCGTCTCTCCCCGTGAAGACGTCGCACGGCCGGTGTCAGGCCCAGGCTCCCCGTCCGCTCAGCACCGTGCGCAGCGTCTCGATGTGATCGGTCATGATGCCATCCACGCCGAGGTCGAGGAGCGCGGCCATCCGCTCGGGTTCGTTCACGGTCCAGACGTGCACCTGGAGCCCGCGTGAGTGCGCCTCTCGCACGAAGCGCCGGTCGACCACCCGGACGCCGTTCTGGCTCTCCGGCACCTGCGCGCATACCGCGCCGGCCCGCAGCGCCGCCGGTATTCCGTACGAGCGCAGCCGCAGGCCCAGCACCCCCCGGACGCCGTAGGAGGTGGCGAGCCGGGGGCCCGCCAGCCGGTGGGCCCTGGCGACCCGGGCCTCCGAGAAGGAGCCGACGCACACTCGGTCCCAGGCGTTCGTCCGGCGGATAAGTTCGATCAGCGGGGCCAGAGCGGTCCCGGCCTTGATGTCGACGTTCCAGCGGGCCCCGGGGAAGGTCTCCAGGAGTTCCTCGAAGAGCGGCAGCGGCTCCCGGCCCGCCACCCTGGCCCGCCGCACCTCGCTCCACGGCAGTTCGGCTATCCGGCCGCGGGCATCCGTCACCCGGTCCAGGGTGGAGTCGTGGAAGGCCACCAGACGGCCGTCCGACGTGGTGTGCACATCGGTCTCGAAGTAGCGGTACCCGGCGTCGGCCGCCCGGCGGAAAGCGGCCGTGGTGTTCTCGATCCCGTCCGCCGCGCCGCCGCGATGGGCGAAGGGGATCGTCGCGGGATGGTCCAGATAGGGGTGGCGTACTGAGGTCACTCCGGAAGTATGGCCTGCTCCGGTGTCCGGGCGGTGACGGCACCGTCGCCGTCGTCCGGCGCGGATGCGACGGCCTCCCCGCGGGCCTCGCCCTTCCCGGCGCCGCCCCCGTCGGCCCCGGTCTCCGCGCCGACCGCGAAGAAGCGCAGGAAGAACTGGGCGAGCGGGCCGATGGCCAGGGCGTACACGACCGTGCCCGCGCCGAGGGTGCCACCGAGCAGGAAGCCGGTCACCACGACCGCCACCTCCAGCAGCGTCCGCACCAGCCGGATCGAGCGGCCGGTCAGCCGGTGCAGCCCGGTCATGAGCCCGTCACGAGGGCCGGGGCCGAACCGTGCCGCGATGTACAGCCCCGTGGCGACGCCGTTGACCACGACCCCCGCGGCCATCACGGCGATCTGCGCGGCGAGGCCGTGCACGTCGGGCACCAGCGCCAGCGAGCCGTCCATGGCTATGCCCACGACGAAGACATTGGAGACGGTGCCCAGGCCCGGACGCTGCCTGATCGGGATCCACAGCAGCAGCACGGCCGCGCCGACGATGATCGAGACGACCCCGATGGACAGGCCGGTGCGCTCGGCGAGCCCCTGATGCAGCACGCCCCAGGGTTCGAGCCCCAGACCGGCCCGGACCAGCAGCGCCGCACTTGTCCCGTACAGCGCGAGACCGACGTACAGCTGGATCAGCCGACGGGTGAGGTGCGCCCCGCGAGGGACGGCTGTGATGGACAAAGGTGCCCCCTGGTGTGGTGGTAGTGGACTGATGCGTGTCACTCTGTGGCAGGGGATTGGCTGCCAACTATGGCCAATCCGAGGAAGGTGGACTGATTTCCATGGCTCAGTGGACTTCGGCAGTGGGCGCGGCCCAGCTCGCCCGGCAGCTCCGGGCCCAGCAGCCCCGGCCCGCCGGACCGGGCACCCGCAAGCCGCCCGCCTATCGCGCGCTGGCCGACGGGATCCGTCTGCTCGTCCTCGAAGGCCGGGTGCCCGTCGCCGCCAGGCTCCCAGCCGAACGCGAACTGGCGCTCGCCCTCTCCGTCAGCCGCACCACCGTCGCCGCCGCCTACGAGGCGCTGCGGACCGAGGGGTTCCTGGAGTCCCGGCGGGGAGCCGGCAGCTGGACCGCCGTGCCCGCCGGGAACACGCTGCCGGCGCGCGGACTGGAACCGCTGCCCCCGGAGGCCCTCGGTTCGATGATCGACCTGGGCTGTGCCTCGCTGCCCGCCCCCGAGCCGTGGCTGACCCGGGCGTTCCAGGGCGCCATCGAGGAGCTCGCTCCGTACGCCCACACCCACGGCGACTACCCGGCCGGGCTGCCCGCGCTGCGGCAGATGATCGCGGACCGCTACACCCGGCGCGGGATCCCGACCATGCCCGAACAGATCATGGTCACCACCGGCGCGATGGGGGCGATCGACGCGATCTGCCACCTCTTCGCGGGCCGGGGCGAGCGGATCGCGGTGGAGTCCCCGAGTTACGCCAACATCCTGCAGCTGATGCGGGAGGCGGGCGCCCGGCTGGTGCCGGTGGCGATGGAGGAGGGGCTCGGCGGCTGGGACATGAACCGGTGGCGGCAGGTGCTGCGGGACGCGGCGCCGCGGCTCGCTTATGTGGTCGCCGACTTCCACAACCCCACCGGCGCGCTGGCCGACGAGGACCGGCGGCGTGACCTCGTGGACGCGGCCCGCTCCGCCGGTACGGTCCTGGTCGTCGACGAGACCATGACCGAGCTCTGCCTCGACCCCGATGTGCGGATGCCCCGACGGGTCTGCGCCTTCGATCCCGCGGGCTCCACCGTGATCACGGTCGGATCGGCGAGCAAGGCATTCTGGGCGGGCATGCGGATCGGCTGGGTGCGCGCCGCCCCGGACGTGATCCGCAGCCTGGTGGCCGCCCGCGCCTACGCCGACATGGGCACCCCTGTCCTGGAACAGCTCGCCCTGAACTGGCTGTTGCGCACCGGCGGCTGGGAGGAGGCCGTGCAGGTCCGGCGCGGACAGGCGAGGGAGAACCGGGACGCGCTCGTCACCGCGGTCCGCCGGGAGCTGCCCGACTGGGACTTCTCGGTCCCGGACGGCGGCCTGACGCTCTGGGTGCGGACCGGCGGCCTCTCAGGCTCCCGGCTGGCGGTGGCCGGGGAGCGGGTCGGGGTCCGCGTTCCGTCCGGTCCCCGGTTCGGGGTCGACGGTGCCTTCGAGGGGTACGTACGGCTGCCGTTCACGGTCGCGGGGCCGGTCGCGGACGAGGCTGCGGTACGGCTCGCGGCGGCGGCGCAACTGGTCGGGTCGGGAGCGGGCGTGGGGGCCGAGACGCCGCGTACGTTCGTCGCCTGACCCGGGAAGCGGGTGAAGGGTGGCCGCCCCGCCACCCCTCGGGCGGATCCCCTCAGTCGGTGACCGCCATGCCGTCGACGGCCACGGCCACGCCGCGCGGCAGCGCCGGCTCAGGGACGTTCGTCCCGGTCGGCGCGGCCGTCTCGGCCGGTACGGCCGCCTCGACGGGTGCCTGCCGTTCGGGGAGCAGCCCGAGGACCGCCTGCCGCTCCGCCTCGCCGGTCGCCTCGTCGTACGGATCGGGCGTGGCCGGGACCTGGAGCCGGAGCACCGGACCGGTGCCGAGCCGCGCGTAGCCGCGGCCGGGCGGGACATCGGGGGCCGGGGTGGTGTGCGGCTCGGTCCCGAGCACCGACTCCACCTGCTCGCGGGAGCAGTGGCCGAGCGCCACCCGGGCCCGGCAGTGCGTTCGTACGGTCTCGCCGAGGGCGTCCAGGCCGTCGAACTGATCGGACAGCACGACGGTCACGTTGGCCGCCCTGCCGTGCCGCAGCGGCACCTGGAGCAGCTCCAGGGGATCGGGCCCGCCGCCGGCGACGGCCAGGTGGGCGAGGGCGCCGGGGCGGTCCAGCAGGATCCAGAGCGGGCGCCGGGTGTCGTCGGGCGCGGGGTGGCCGGACTGCCGGGCCCGGTTCGCGGCGCTCAGTCGGCGTTCCGTCTCGTGGGCCGCCCACTCCAGCGTCGCCAGAGCGCCGGCGAGCCCGCACTCCACGGCCAGGACGCCGTCGCGCCCGGCCAGAAACGCGTACTCGCCGGTCCCGCTGCCTTCGACGATTAGGATGTCGCCGTGCTGGAGCGCCTGGAGGGCGATGGAGCGCAGCAGGGTCGTGGTGCCGCTGCCGGGCTGCCCGACCACCAGGAGATGCGGCTCGGTGGAGCGGGCGCCGGTCCGCCAGACGACCGGCGGGGCGTCGCGGGTGGCGTCGCCGTCGTGCACCGGAACGGTGCGCTGCACCGCGTCGCCGTCCGTGAAGCCAAGTACGGTCTCGCCGGGGGCGGTGACGAAGCGCTGGGCGCCGATCGAGGTGGGCAGGGCGCCGAGGACGCTCATGACGAGCCGGTTGGCCTCCTCGTCCCAGGCGAAGCGGTACTCGCGGCCGCGGCCGGACTTGGCGTGCAGCAGCCGCTCGATCCTGGCCCGGGAGTCGGCCTCGCTGTCGGTGAAGTACGCGGGGTACGTCACCTGGAGACGGGTCAGCCGCCCGTCGGTGTCGAACTCGTAGCCGCTGAAGGCCTTCTCCCAGTCACCGCCGTGGGAGAACAGCGGACCGGGGTCGTCGGCCACCGAGAAGTACGGCACGAGCGCCTCGTACAGGGACCGCAGCCGCGCGGTCTCCGCCTCGCCGGGACCGCTCTTCACCGGGGTCCGCTCGCGCCCCGCCCAGGCTGCCGCGCCCATCACCGTGACCAGGGCGATCAGGCCCCCGTACGGCATGAGCGCGAACGCGAAGACGCAGGCCGCGACGACGAACAGCGTGGGGCCACGCTTGTCCTTGGGCGTCGCGGCCCACTTCTGCCGTCCGGCCGCGGCCAGCACCCGCAGACCACGGGTGATCGTGATCAGCGGATGGAGGACGTCCGTGGCGTTGTCGGCGGCCGTGCGCGCGAACTCGCGACTGCGAGTGATCGAGGCGCTGCCGCTGCTCAGAATGCGGGGGAGTGGTCGCCGGGCCACGTCGGTCTCCTGGGGGTGGGAACGGTCGCGGACGGTCAGAACTTGATCCCGCCCAGGAGGCCGGCGAGACTCGCGCCGCCCGCCGTGATGCTCGGTGCGATGGCGGTCCCTGCCAGATAGAAGCCGAACAGGGCAGTGACGAGGGCGTGTGAGGCCTTGAGGCCGTCCTTCCTGAAGAACAGGAAGACGATGATGCCGAGGATGACGACGCCTGACATGGACAGGATCATGAGTGGTTCTCCTGGTTGGGGGGACAGTCACCATGAGTCCTTCCAGGTTCACCGGAAGTATCTATACGATAAAAGCTGCATTTGAGTGAAAAGTCGTTATTTTCACTTGAATGGCCGCCAGGGTGATCCCGGTGCGGCGGAACAATCGATGTCGCGTACTGTTCCGGCGCACCATTCGTGATCCTTTGCCACGGGTGGGCCGGGTCATGTGCCCGGTCGGGCAGTACCCTGTCGATTCACTCGTACGGCCCCCACGGCGTACGTCCCGGCAGGTCGACAGCGGTGAAACCGATTGATGGAAGGCGGTCCGTCCGATGAGCGAAACACCCGATCCCGAGGTGGTCGAGCTGGCGACGAAGGTCTTCGACCTCGCTCGCCGGGGTGAGACCGACGCGCTCGCCGCGTACGTCGACGCGGGCGTCCCCGCGAACCTCACCAACGACCGGGGCGATTCGCTGCTGATGCTCGCCGCCTACCACGGCCACGCCGCCGCCGTCACGGCCCTCGTCGTCCGGGGCGCCGACCCGGACCGGGCCAACGACCGCGGGCAGACGCCGCTCGCCGGGGCCGTCTTCAAGGGCGAGGACGCGGTGATCGAGGCGCTGCTCTCCGCCGGGGCCGATCCGGCCGCCGGAACACCCTCCGCCCTGGACACGGCCCGCATGTTCGGCAAGGCCGACCTGCTGGAACTCTTCGGTTCCCGCCGACCGGGTACGCCGTAAATGTGGTCGCGGTGGCGAAATGGCTGGGTCATCATGACGTCGCGGGCCCGGCTCCGGGCCACCGACGAGAGGCAGAGGAAGATGGTCTACACCAAGCAGAAGACGGCGGTCGGCCGATCATGTTGCTGCGCGGCGTAGTGCCCACCCGGCACTTGGAACTGCACAGTCCCGGTTGCGTCGACAGCTTGATGTGAGGCTTTTTCCATGTTTGATCCGTTCATAGCGCCGAGCGGTACCCTGCTCGGCCTGCTGCAGAGGGGCCGCGGCGACGGCACGCTCCACGCGCTCGCCGCATCACGCCCCGAGGCCCTGGCGGCTCTCAACCACTGCGTCCTGAGCGATCCGCGTCACGACTGGCAGGTGGAGAACCGCTCCCTCTACTACGCACGCCTCTACCTCGACCTCGACGGCGGCATCGAGGAGATCGAGCGGCACCTGTGCGATCCCGACGACCACCTCGACACCGACGACTCGCGTACCGGGCTGGCCCTGGCCGTGCTCGGCCACCTCGCCTCGTACGGACGCGGCGACGCCCTGGCCCTGCTGCGGCGGTACGCCGCGACCGGCGCCAACTGGGCCTGGGCCCTGGATGAACTCGCCCTGCGCGACGACGACGCCGGACTCCGTGCCCTCGCCGTACCCGTGCTCGGCCGGTTCCCGGCCACCGAGGAGGGCGCGGCCGAACTGGCCGCCACCGTGCGGGACGCCTACGAGCCCCGCCCCTGGCGGCTCTGGGCGGAGGACCCGCGCGACGAGATCGGCGCCAGGGTCCGAGCCGCCTCGGAGCAGGGCTCGTTCGACCGCTGGCAGCGCCAGATGCGCCCCGGCGGCCCCCGTCCGGGCTGGAGCGTCCAGGCGGTCTTCGACTGGGCCCAGCAGGGGCTCGAACGCGGCAGCACCCTCCATGTGCCGGCCGCCCGCTGCCTCACCGCCGTCGCGGCCCCCGAGGACCGGCCCACGATCGTCGAGGCCGCCCGCAGCGGCCCCGACGGCGCACGCTGCGCCGCCCTGCACTATCTCGCGGAGGCCAGGGACCCGGCCGTGCTCGACCTGATCGAGGCCGGAGCGGTCAGCGCCTCGCGCACCGTCGCCGACGCGTCCGTCTCCGCCTTCGAGCGGATGTGCGGCGACGCGGCGGTGGAACGCGCCCGGAGCTGGGCCCGGCGGCCCGACGCGCTCGGCGCGTCCGCGGCCGGTGTGCTCGCCTGCCGGGGCGGCGCCCAGGACGCCTCACTGGTCCTCGGCGCACTGCGCGCGGCCGTACGGGGCGACGGACCGGACGCACCACGGCTGTGGACCCTCGTCGACGGCGCGGGACGGCTCGGCATCGGATGTGCCGCACCCGTACTGCGGCACATCTACCGGGAGACGTCCTCCTCGCACCTGCGCGGCCGGGCGGCCCGCGCACTGGCCGCCACCGACCCCTCCTTCGCCACCGGATTCGCCGTCGAATGCCTGTGGGACTGCGAGGAGACCACCCGCGAGGTGGCCGCACTCCACGCGGAGACCGGGGACATCAGGGTCGCGGAGCGGCTCCGCCGCCTCGCCGCGGACCCGGCCGAGGAGGCCGAGGTGCAGACGGCGGTACGCAGCCGGATCGGGCCCGACACCCCCGCGGCCTGACCGGGTCACGCACAGCGACGCGCGTCGGGGGGGCGCGCGGCGCGAACGAGCGGGTCTCGGCCCAAAGGCTCGGACGCGCCCGGTTCAAGCGCTCATGGGACGTTCCCCGGCGGAAAGATCCAAGCCCGGCCCGGTCAGGTCCGGCGCGCGACAACACGGACATGCGTGTCGTCATCGTCACCGAATCCCTCCCGCCCGATGCCGGCGGCGTGGCCCACTGCACCCTGCAGACGTCCCGTCACCTCGTCGCCCGCGGCCACGAACCGCTCGTCATGGCCCCGGCCCCGGCCGTCGCGACGACCAGGTCCCGCCCGGACGGCCCGTTCGACGCCGAATCCCCCTGCCCGGATACCTCCAGGTCCTGGTCGCGCTTCCGGGCAGGCGACCGACCACCGCCCTCACCGCCCACCGCGCCGAGGAAGCCCTGCGGAGCGCGTCGCCGTACAGCCGCAGCCGGCCGTGCCCTCTGGTCCGCTGTCCGCGCCGCGGGCCAGTATGGAGGGATGACCGGACGCTGGGAGTTCTGGATCGACCGTGGCGGGACGTTCACCGATGTCGTGGGCCGGGACCCGGACGGGCATCTGGTCACCCGCAAGCTGCTCTCCCACGACCCGGACCGCTACCGCGACGCCGCCGTGGCCGGAATCCGGGCACTGCTCGGCCTCGGCCCCACCGACCCGGTCCCCGCCGACCGGGTCGCAGCGGTGCGGATCGGCACCACCGTCGCCACCAACGCACTGCTGGAGCGGCACGGCGAGCCGACCGTCCTGGTCATCACGGAGGGCTTCCGGGACGCGCTGCGCATCGCGTACCAGAACCGGCCGCGCCTCTTCGATCGCCGCATCCTGCTGCCCGAGGCCGTCTACGAGCGGGTGATCGAGGTCCCCGAGCGGATCGACGCCCGCGGCCGGGTCGTCACCCCGCTGGACCGGGCAGCGGTCGCCGAGCGGCTGAGGGCGGCCCACGCCGAGGGACTGCGCAGCGCGGCCGTCGTCCTGATGCACGGCTACCGCCACCCCGGACACGAGAGCGCCGTGGCCGACGCGGCCCGCGAGGCGGGCTTCACCCAGGTCAGCTGCTCGCACGAGGTGAGTCCGCTGATCAAACTGGTGCCACGCGGCGACACCACCGTCGTCGACGCCTACCTCTCGCCGATCCTGCGCCGGTACGTCGACGAGGTCGCCGGTGAACTCGACGGCATCCGGCTGATGTTCATGCAGTCCAACGGCGGGCTGCGCGAGGCCTCCCACTTCCGGGGCAAGGACGCGGTGCTCTCCGGCCCCGCAGGTGGTGTGGTCGGCATGGCCCGCACCTCCGAACAGGCCGGATTCGGGCGGGTCATCGGCTTCGACATGGGTGGCACGTCCACCGACGTCTCGCACTACGCGGGCGAGTTCGAGCGCGAACTCGGTACCCAGGTCGCCGGGGTACGGATGCGTGCCCCGATGATGAGCATCCACACCGTCGCGGCCGGCGGCGGCTCCGTGCTGCACTTCGACGGCCGGCGCTACCGGGTCGGCCCCGACTCGGCGGGCGCGACGCCCGGCCCCGCCTGCTACCGCCGCGGCGGTCCGCTGACCGTCACCGATGCCAATGTGATGCTCGGCCGGATCCAGCCCGCGCACTTCCCGGCCGTGTTCGGACCGGACGGCGACCTCCCGCTCGACGCGGACCTGGTCCGCAAGCGCTTCGACGCGCTCGCCGAGGACGTCGCACGCGCCACCGGAACCCGGCGCACGGCCGCCGAGACCGCCGCCGGCTTCCTGGAGATCGCCGTGCTCAACATGGCGAACGCGGTCAAGAAGATCTCCGTGCAGCGCGGGCACGACATCACCCGCTACGCCTTGACCGGCTTCGGCGGCGCCGGTGGCCAGCATGTCTGCGCCGTCGCCGACTCGCTGGGCATCGACACGGTTCTCGTACCGCCGTTGGCGGGTGTGCTGTCCGCGTACGGGATCGGCCTCGCCGACGCCACCGCGATGCGCGAGCAGTCGGTGGAGGCGGAGCTGAACGAGGCGACCCGGACCGCGATCGGCGGACTCTGTGACGAACTGGCCGCCCGGACCCGCGCCGAACTGCGTGCCGACGCCGTACCCGACACCGTGATCAGCACCCGTGCCCGGGTACTGCTGCGCTACGCCGATACGGACTCCAGCCTGCCCGTCGACCTGGACACCGCACCCGCCATGGCCGAGGCGTTCACCGCCGAGCACCGGGCGCGCTACGCGTTCACCATGGACAAGCCCCTGGTTGTCGAGGCGGTGTCGGTCGAGGCGACCGGAACGGCGGGCCGGCACCGGCCCCGCCCGGCCGGCCGGGATCCCCGCCCGGGAACCCGGCCCCGACCGCACGACACCGTGCGGATGTTCGCCGACGGCCGATGGCAGGACACCCCGCTCCACCGCCGCGAGGACCTCCGCACCGCCGACACCGTGACCGGCCCCGCCGTGATCGCAGAGGCGGACGCCACCACCGTCGTCGATCCGGGCTGGCAGGCCACGCTCCACGGCACCGGCCATCTGCTGCTCACCAGGGTCCGCCCGCGCCCGGACCGTACCGCCGTCGGCACCCGGGTCGACCCCGTCATGCTGGAGGTCTTCAACAACCTCTTCATGTCGATCGCCGAGCAGATGGGCGTGCGCCTGGAGAACACGGCCCACTCCGTCAACATCAAGGAGCGGCTCGACTTCTCCTGCGCGCTCTTCGACGCGGACGGCGATCTGATCGCCAACGCCCCGCACATCCCCGTCCACCTCGGCTCGATGGGGGAGTCCATCAAGGAGGTGCTGCGGCGCAACGGTGAGGCGCTGCGGCCCGGCGACGTGTACGCCATCAACGATCCGTACCACGGGGGAACCCACCTGCCCGACGTGACCGTGGTGACACCCGTGTTCGGAGGGGCCGACGGCGAGCGGCCGGAGCTGCGCTTCCTCGTGGCCTCACGTGGACACCACGCCGAGATCGGCGGCATCACCCCCGGCTCCATGCCCGCCTTCAGCCGCACCATCCACGAGGAGGGGGTGCTGTTCGACAACTGGCTGCTGGTGCGCGACGGCAGGTTCCGCGAGGACGAGACGCGCGAACTGCTCACCACCGCCGCGTACCCCTCGCGCGACCCGGAGGCCAACCTCGCCGACCTGCGCGCCCAGATCGCCGCGAACGAGAAGGGCATCGCCGAACTCCGCCGCATGACCGAACAGTTCGGGCCCGATGCCGTCGCCGCGTACATGCGGCACGTACAGGACAACGCCGAGGAGTCCGTCCGCCGGATCATCGCCGCACTGCACGACGGCTCCTACCGCTACGAGACCGACAACGGCGCGGTCATCGAGGTCGCCCTCACCGTGGACCGGGCCGCCCGCGGCGCGGTCGTCGACTTCACCGGCACCTCACCGCAGCAGCCGGGCAACTTCAACGCGCCGAAATCCGTGGTCATGGCGGCCGTGCTCTATGTCTTCCGGACCCTGGTCGACGACGACATCCCCCTCAACAGCGGCTGCCTCAAACCCGTGGAGGTCCGGATCCCGCAAGGCTCCATGCTGGCGCCTGTCCACCCGGCGGCCACCGTCGCGGGGAACGTGGAGACGTCCCAGGCCGTCACCGGCGCCCTGTACGCGGCCCTCGGCATCCAGGCCGAGGGCTCGGGCACCATGAACAACCTCACCTTCGGCAACGAACGCGTCCAGTACTACGAGACCGTGGCGAGCGGCTCCGGCGCGGGCGACGGCTTCGACGGCGCCGACGCCGTACAGACCCACATGACCAACTCCCGCCTCACCGACCCCGAAGTCCTCGAATGGCGCTACCCCGTCCTGCTGGAGAGCTTCCGGGTCCGTGAGGGCAGCGGCGGCGACGGGCGCTGGCACGGCGGCCGCGGCGTGGAGCGGCGCATCCGCTTCCTGGAGCCCGTCACCGTGGCGCTGCTCTCCGGCCACCGCCGTGTCCGGCCGTACGGCATGGCGGGCGGCGGACCCGGCGCACGGGGCGACCAGCACATCGAGCACCCGGGCGACCGGGCGGTCACCGTGCTGCGCGGCTGCGACACGGCCGAGCTGGCACCGGGGGACGTTCTGGTGCTGCGTACACCTGGCGGCGGAGGCTACGGAACCCCGCGACCGGGCCGCGACCACGGAGCGGAGCGCGGCGGAAGACAGGGTGCGGAACACGGCGGAGAGAACGGCGGCGAGAGCACCGGAGGAGACGGCGGGAAACGGCCCTGACACCGCTGCCGGCCGGCCCCGGGCAGGGGTCGCTTCTGCGCCGTTTCGACCGTTGTCGGTCCGAGGACCTAATCTGTGCACCGTGACTTCGCCTGCCTGCACGGACAACGCTGCGCCCCAGCTCAGCGCGGGGCCGCGGCCCGCCCCTGGCCCGGCCGCCGACGAGGGGCTCTCGCGGCGGCTGCGCGCGCTCGCCTGCACGGCGCCGCTGCATGATCTCGATGTGCGCAAGGCGAATCTGGCCGGTGAGTACACGGTCTACGCGATGGCCGAGGTCGCGCTCGCCGCGATCGACCTCGTCACCCTCAACATGGACTTCGACACGGGTGCCGACCACGACCAGATAGTGGCCAGACTGCTGCCCCGCGTCGCCGCCCAGGCCCCGGGCCGTCCGGTGGTCGAGCACGAGCGGGTCGCCCGCTGGGTGCTGGAGAACCTGATCAACGTCGGCAGCGTGGACCGCGGGTTCCGCGCGGTGTACGGCACCTTCGGCCCCGACGGGGTCTACGTCCGCCGGGACTACGACTTCAAGCTGATCGAAGAAGTCCCGGGCTACGGCGGCACGGTCTACCTCCGCGCCACCGACGAAGCGGTCAACGTCCTGGTCGGCGCCCTCGACACGGACGTCACCAGTGCCCAGATCGCCGCCGAGGTGAAGCTGGAGGTCCTCATCAGCCGGGGCCGCCTCGCGGACGCCCAGCTCGCAGCCGAGCAGGCCCGCTACCGCACCGTGCAGTACGCGGAGACCCTCCGTAAGACGCTGGAGGCCACCCGGCGCAACGTCCGCGCGGTCGACTGGCTCAACGCGGTCCCCGACATGATCGCCGAAGCGCTGGACCACGTCGCAGACCGCTACCGCCACGAGAACGCGATCCTCACCAACATCCGCAAGGCGCGCGACGAGGCGGAGGAGCCCGAGCACAAGCGCCGCGCCGCCGAGCTCGTCGACATCGTCAAGGACTGCATCCGCCGCCACACCCAACTCCAGTCCCGCCTGCTGGAAGCCGGACCGCTGTTCCGCGCCGAGCAGGACCGGCAGGCCTTCGCCACCCCCACCGCCCGCACCGGCCTCGACCTGTACGGTCAGCTGGTCGCCCCGCTGCTGCCGCTCCCCGTCGAACGGGCGATCCGCGTCACCGACGCCTTCTTCGCCCGCGGCACCGGACTGCGCACCCCCACCTCGGTCAGGGTCGGCGACCTCGTCGGCATGCTGCTCACCCCGCCCCTGGAGCGGGAACACCTGGGCGCAGAGATGCCCGAGCCCGATCTGATCGCCACCCCCGACGACAGCAGGTTCAGCGAGGAGCAGCTCGCGAGCGCCATGGAGCTCCTGGACCTGGAGCACGACGCCCCGCGACGTCTCTCCGGACTCCTCGCCGAGGCCCGGCGCCGCGATCCCGAACTGCCCTACCTGGTCGCCCTGCTCGCGGTGCACGCCGCGAGCCCGCCGGTCGGCACCGCCTACCGCCAGGGTGAACAGCGGCTGTTGTTCTCCGTCGACGACGGCACACAGCTCGACGACCCGGAGTTCGGCGGCGCGGACCTGATCGTCGGCACGGCCCTGCTGGACGCGGCCGGAATGGCCGCCGACCGCACGGAGGCGTCATGACCGGCGCGGTGCGCGCGCCACATCGCGCGTCGGCCCGGCAGACCCCCGTCAAGACCCGCGCCGCGGCCACGGACCGGACCGCGCCGCCCGGGAAGACCGCCGCGAGAGCCGGCGCCGTCCACCCCGTACCCGTACCCGTGCCCGTACCGAAGAGTTTCCGCAGCAAGGAGCGACAGTCGTGAGCGACCACCGCGCACAGCATGCCGACGCGTGGAGCGAGCCGACCGCCGCGTTCCCGACCGAGGCCACCGGCCCCGTCGACCCGGTGGTCCTCGCGGCCGCGCCCTCCGTCACCCCGGCCGACGCCGCCGACGCCGCCCGGCTCGTCGCCTTCGGCCTCCAGCCCAAGCTGCTGCCCGCCCGCGACGCCGAATACGCCGAACTGCTCCGCCGCTACCGGGAGGAGCCCGCCTTCGCCCGGCTCGCCGACGCCGTGGCGACCGGACTCGGCCTCGTCGTCCTGGAGGTTTCCACCCGAGCGGGCATGGCCGTGACCGCCGGTGAGGACTCCGTCTTCGCGGTCCGCATGGGTGACTACGCCCGCCGCGCCTCCTCCGACTCCGCCGACCGCTTCCTGCACGGGCTGGCGCACCTCGCCGTCGCCGCGATGGCCTTCCCCCGCCCCGAGGACCTCGCCGACGACGCGTACATCGGCCGGATCACGGTCAACGGCGTCGACTCCTTCGTACGTCAGGCGTGCCACCGCCTGGAGGAGCGCGCAGAGGAGCACGGCGACAACACCGACCCGGCCACCGACGCCCCCGGACTCGAAGCGGCCTGGCGGATCTACGCCCGGCGCAGCTCCACCGGCGCCACGAAGGACGCCCGCCGCCTGGCCGGCTCCACCACCGGCATCGTCGGCAAGGCCGTCGCCTTCCTCACCGACTCCGGCTTCCTCCAGCGCACCGGGGACGACGCCGGGGGCGCCTTCCGCACCACCGCCCGCTACCAGCTCCAGGTCCGCGACATGGCCGGCGGCGCCGCCATGGCCGAACTGCTGGAACTCGGCGTCGTACCGGTCACCGACGGCACGGCGACACTGCTGCCGCCGCCCGACGCCGACGCCCTGGAGCTGGCCGCCGACGCCGGTCTGCCCTTCCACGCCTGACCGGCCCGCCCCACCACCGCCGTCTCCCCCGCTGCCTGAACGACGAGAGTCCGCCGCCATGTACGAGCTGTCCCGGGTCCGCCTCTACTCCATCGGGCCTGCCGGTGCGCGCTACGCCGACACCGTGCTTGACCTGCGCGGAGTGGGCGAGCCCGTGCCCAACCCCGCGCCGGCCCAGGCGGAGTTCTTCGAGGAGGAGCCGGTCGGCCCGCCGCGCCGCCCCGCCCCCGCCGGGGTGCTCTTCCTGGAGAACGGCGGCGGCAAGTCGGTGCTGCTGAAGCTGATCTTCTCGGTGATGCTGCCCGGCCACCGCAACACCCTCGGCGGCGCCAGCTCCGGCGTGCTGCGCAAGTTCCTGCTCGCCGACGACTGCGGACACGTCGCCCTGGAGTGGCAGCACACCCTCACGGGCGAGTGCGTGGTCGTCGGCAAGGTCAGCGAATGGCGCGGCCGGCAGGTCTCCAACGACCCCAGGAAGTTCGCCGAGGCCTGGTACTCCTTCCGGCCCGGACCAGGCCTCAGCCTGGACTCCCTGCCGGTCGCCGAGGCCACCTCCGTACGCCGGCCAGCCGAAGGCGTCTCCGGTGCGCAGGGCCGACGGCGCACGATGAAGGGCTTCCGTGACGCCCTGACCGAGGCGGGCAAGTTCTACCAGCACCTCGACGTGCACTGGGAAGAGATCCACGACCGCTGGAACGAACACCTCGGAGACCTCGGACTCGACCCCGAACTCTTCCGCTACCAGCGCGAGATGAACGCCGACGAGGGCGAGGCGGCTGGACTCTTCGCGGTCAAGAAGGACTCCGACTTCACCGACCTGCTGCTCCGCGCCGTCACCGACACCCGCGACACCGACGGCCTCGCCGACCTGGTGAGCGGCTTCGGCAACAAGCTGGGCCGCCGCGCCGAGCTCACCGCCGAACGCGACTTCACCGCGGGCTCGGTCGACCTGCTCGGCCGGATCGTGGAGGCCGCCGGCACCCGTTCCCGCGCCCGGGACATCCACGCGGGCGCCGAGCGCCGCACCCGTACGCTCGCCCGCAGGCTCTCCGCCCGCGCCCGGGAGGAACGCGGCCGCACCGCCGAGCTGGCCCAGCACGTGACGGGCGCCGCGCACACCGTCACCACGGCCGAGCAGGCGCGCGGCCGCAGCGCCCTGATCGCCGCCGAACTGGCCTACCGGCACGCCTCCCTGGCCCTGACCGCGGCGGAGAAGGGCGCCGCCGCCCAGCGCCGCGAGCTGGTCGACGCCCGCACCCTGCACTCCGCCTGGCAGGCCGCCGAGGCAGTGCTGCGCCACCGCGCCGCCGCCGACCGCTCCGCACGGGTCGCCGTCGCCATCCGCGAGGCCGAGCGGGACGCAGCGCCCGCGCTCGCCGCACGCGCCAAGGCCGCCGCCGACCTCGTACAGGCGCTGCACACGGCAGCCGAGGCCGGCGAAACCGTCGCCAACGAGGAGGAGGAGCGCTCCGACACCCTCCAGAGCGCGGGCGAGACCGCCCACCGGGACGCCACCATCGCTGCCACCGAGGCCCAGCGCGCCCGCAGCGAGGCCGGACATCTGCGCCAGCGCCTCGCCGAGGTCGAGCAGGAGACCGCACAGGCGGTACGGTCCGGCTGGCTCGACGACACCGCGCCGGACGCCGACCCGGCCCGCGCCGCCCTCGCCGCCAGCGACGCCGAGACCTCCGCCGTCGCCGCGTGGGACATCGCCAGGGAGGCCGCCCGCTCGGCGGCCGACGTGGCCAGGGAGGCCGCGGCCGCCGAGAGCCGCGCCGAACTCGCTGCGGCGCGCGCCGCCGACGCCGCACAGGCCGCGGAACAGTCATACGAGGCCGAGCTCAGGGCCGCCGAGTCGATCGCCGCCGACCACCGCCTCGCCGACCTGCTGGGCCTGCCCGCCGCCCACGGCAGCGGCGTGCCCAGGCCCCGCCGGGGCGCGGCAGGAACGGTCCCGTACGGCACGGACGCCACCGACCGCCGGACCGCCCCGGCGGAAGCGAGCGGCCGGGCGGACGAAACGGGCGGGTCCGCCCAGGCGGCGCACGGCCCGCACACCGTCACGGCCGAACAGGTCACTGCCCCCGAACAGCCGCTCACCGCCCAGGAATTCGACCGCAGCGCCGACGAACTGCGCGAACTGCTCGACCAGTCCATCGCCTCCGCCGAGCGCCGCCTCTTCGAACTGCGCACCGCGGCCGCCGACGACTCCCGCATCCTCGGCGCGCTCGGCGACGGCGGACTGCTGCCGCCCGGCCCCGACGTCCTGGCCACCGTGGAGTACCTCGGGGAGCACGGCATCCCCGCGCTGCCCGGCTGGCGCTACCTCGCCCAGGCAGTCGACCCCGCCGACCACGCGGCCGTCCTCGCTGCCCGTCCCGAACTCGTCGACGGCGTGGTCATCACCGACCCCGACTCGCACGCCCGCGCCCGCCGGGTCCTCAGCGGCGCCGCGCTGCTGCCGCGGTCCGCGGTCGCCGTCGGCACCGCCGCCGCGCTGCTCGCGCCTGTCCCGGCCACCGGCACAGGGGCGGCGGCGAGCACGGAGGGCGTGTTCCTCGTCCCGCCGAACCCGGCGATGCACGACGAGCACGCGGCCGACGAGGAGCGCCACGCCCTGAGGAGCCGTGCCGCCGCCCGTGACGAGGACATCCGTACCCTCGCGGCCCGCCTCACCGGCGACCGCTCCCTCGCCGCCCGCATCGGCTCCTGGCGGGCCGACTGCCCGCCAGGCATGCTCGCCGAACTCGCCGAGGCCGTCGGAGCCGCCCGCACGGCCGCCCGGACCGCCGAGGCGGAGCTGGCCGAGGCCCGTACGGTGCGCGCCGAGGCGGACGAGGCCGCCGCCGACACCGCCCGCGTCCGTGAGGAGCGCCAGGAGGCCGCCCAGCGGGCCCGCCGCGCCGCCGACGCCCTCGCGGGCCTCGCGTACCGGCTCCGTGAACGCGCGGGCTGGCAGGCGAAGCTCCGTGAACTCGTCGACGAGGCGGCCGAATCCGAAGCGCGGGCCACCGTCTGCCTGGAGCGGGCCCGCGCCGCGGACGAGGACCGCCGGGCCGCCCAGCGCGCCGCCGACGACGCCCGCCGCACCGCCCGCGCCCTGCGTGCCGAACGGGCGGAGATCGCGGGCGCCCCCGAGCACCTGCCGGAGCCCGCGGACGACGGCCCGCGCCCCGCGCTCCCCGCGCTCCGCGAGGCGTACCGGGCTGCGTCCCAGCTGTACGAGAAGGTCGGCGTCGGCGCCGATCTGCGTGCCGAACAGGCCCGCGCGGAAAGCGACGAGAGCGCCGCCCTCGCCGAACTGGACCGGCTCACCAACAAGGTCCGCACCCGCGCCGCCCAACTCCTCGAAGGCACCGACGGCGCGGACGGCCCCTCCCGGCAGGCGGCCGCCGCCCGTGCCGAGTCCCTGGTCCAGCTCCTGGAGACCAGGGCCTCCACGGCGAGCGAGCAGCTGGGCAGGCTCCGCGGCGAGGCCGAGCGCCTGGCCCCGGCCGACGGCGAGTCCCACCACACCGAACTCCCCGACGAGCTGGTTCCCGCCGACGCCGACCAGGCCCAGACCCTCCTGCGCACCGCCACGGCCGAACTGGCCGCCGCCACCGCGACCCTGGACACCGCCCGCGCCGCCCATGCCGAGCTGCTGCACGCCCACCGCATCGCCGAGGACTCGGCAGGCGGCTTCGACGAGACGGCGGCGCTCCTGCGCGACCTGCTCCGGGACCACGGCGCGGACGACGACATCGAGGCCCCCGAGCCCTACCCGGGCAGCCTCGAAGAGGCCCGGCAGTCCGCCGCCGAGGCCCGCCGCTCACTGCGCGGCTGCGCCACCGACCTGTCCGCCGCCGAGAGCGCCGTACGGGAAGCGAGCGACGTCCTCGTACGGCACGCCAACTCCACGCGCTACGAACAGGTCCGCACCCCCGCCCGTCAGCAGATCCGCGAGCTGCCGGCCGCGGCGCTGCCCGAGCACGCCGAGAAGTGGGCCGCCGCCTTCGCGCCCCGGCTCCGGGTGCTCACCGACGAGCTGGCCCAGCTGGAGCGCAACCGCGACTCCATCGTCGACCGGCTCCGCGGCCTCGTGGAGTCCGCGCTCACCACCCTGCGCTCCGCCCAGCGGCTCTCCCGGCTCCCGGAGGGACTGGGGGAGTGGTCGGGCCAGGAGTTCCTCCGCATCCGCTTCGAGGAACCCGACCAGGCGACCCTCACCGAGCGGCTCGGCGAAGTCGTCGACGAGGCGACCCGCGCCGCGCTGAAGAAGAACTCCGACCTGCGCAGGGACGGCATGTCCCTGCTGCTGCGCGGTGTGCAGGCGGCACTGGAGCCCAAGGGCATCGCCGTGGAGATCCTCAAGCCGGACGCGGTGCTGCGCGCCGAGCGCGTCCCGGTCGGGCAGATGGGCGACGTCTTCTCCGGCGGCCAGCTCCTCACCGCCGCCATCGCCCTGTACTGCACGATGGCCGCGTTGCGCAGCAACGACCGGGGCCGTGACCGGCACCAGCACCGGCACGCGGGCACGCTCTTCCTGGACAACCCCATCGGCCGTGCCAACGCCACCTATCTGCTGGAGCTCCAGCGTGCGGTCTCGGACGCCCTGGGCGTACAACTCCTCTACACGACCGGACTGTTCGACACCACGGCACTCGCCGAATTCCCCTTGGTCATCCGGCTGCGCAACGACGCGGATCTGCGTGCCGGGCTGAAGTACATCAGCGTGGAGGAGCACCTGCGCCCCGGACTGCCGCAGCAGGAACCGAACGGGGAGACGGTGCACGGCGAGATCACCGCCACCCGCATGTTCAAGCGCGCCACCACATCGCCCGGCACCGCCCCGGTCTCCAGCCCGGTCCCCGCCCCGGCTTCCTTTGACGAGTAGGGGCGGGGACCCGAGGGAACGCCCGGGGAGTTCCCTCGGGGACAGGGCCGGACGGGAAGTGGAGAGGCGGGGCCGGTCCGAAAGGCCGAGCACGCTCGCCGTCCGGGGCGCTCAGGCCCAAGGGCGAGGGAGCCTGCGGCCCAGGCGTGCTCGGGCACGAGCACACCCGCAGCCCGGCTGAGCTCAGGCCCGGGAGAGGCTTTCCGTGCCCCGGCGGCGTATCCGCGCCTCGTCCCGCGCCGCCCGCCGCGCTCTGCGACGCTCACGGCGCAGCTGCCGCGCCGAACTGCTCGGCGCCGAGACCACGCCGTTGCGCTGGTTCCAGACCTGCCTGGTCACCCACACGTCCAGCACCGACCAGGTCGCGACCACGGTGCTGCCCACACTGCTCAGGACCATCGGAAAGGCCAGCCAGGACCCGGCCAGCGTGCACAGGAACGCCACCATGGCCTGGATGATCGTCAGCGACATGATGAGAACGGCACGCACGGCGGACCTGCGGACCGGGTCCGGCATCCGCCGCCGGCCCGCGGGTTCCTCCACCCACAGCTGCTGGCGCGGGATCTTCGCCCCGCCCGCCGCCGAGTTCGCCGTCGCGGCCGGTGCCGACGACACCGTGCCCCGACGCTGTTCCGTCTTCAAGGCTCTCAACTCCCCACCACTGTCCGACTTCAGGGTTGCTGCCCGGCATGCGCCGTTTCTACGCGGGCGGATCGGACCGTCCTGCCTCGCGAACCCCTGCCCCGCACTGTCCGCCCGGTGGAACGCGCATGGCGCCCCCGGACCATGATCCTGCCTGACCGGCCCCGGCTCTCCCCGCGTTACCCCTGCCTCGTACAGAGAGACGAGTGAACGGCCGTGAAGATTCCCCCGAACCGGCGTGAAGCGAAGGATTCCAGCCAACTGCCCCAACAAACAAAATGAAGCCCTGGCAGGTCTCTTCTGCCGCTTTCGCGAATTTCATCGCACGGAATACCAGGACAACCCATGGCCAACACCGGACAGCGCGGCCGAAAATCGTCCGGATGTCTCTTCGAGTTGCTACACCGTCAGTAGTAGGCTCGCGCCGTTTATTGACGGAACACGACCCCCGCCGCGCGGGGTCGAGCTGGGGGAGTCCATGCGCTTTCGCGGAAAGTCCATCCGCAGGAAGATCGTGGCGTTGCTGCTGGTGCCGCTCATCTCCCTCACCGCGCTCTGGGGATTCGCCACCTTCCTGACAGGGCGGGAGGCCGGCCGCCTGCTGAGCGCCGGCACCGTGGTGGAGAAGGTCGGTCATCCGCTGGAGGACACCGTCCGGGCCATTCAGAGCGAACGCCGCCAGACCCTCGTCTTCCTCGCCGACCCCAGGGCCTCCAACGCCCTCCCGCTCCTGCAGCGCCAACGAGCGGCCACCGACCGCGTGCTGAACGGCGTCAAGGACGGCGCCCGGCAGCAGGACATCCGCGACGCGCTGAGCTCCGACGACGACACCCAGCTGAATTCGATCCTCGGTACGGTCGAAGGACTCGGCGCGCTGCGTGATTCGGTCGACCGGCGCACCATCGACCGCTCCAAGGCGATGGAGTTCTACAACCGGCTCATAGACCCCTGCTATCGCTTCCTCACCGGTCTCCGCACGATGGAGAACGTATCGATGGACAAGCAGGTCCGCGCACTGGTCGGCATCTCACGAGCCCGCGAAATGCTCTCCCGCGAAGACGCACTGGTCGCCTCGTCGCTCATCGCCGGACGGCTCACCGCCGCGGAACTGCGTCAGATATCCGACCTCGTGGCAAACCGCGAGCTGCTCTACGAGATCAACGTCGACGCGCTTCCCGCCGCGGAGCGCCAACGCGTGGAGCGGTACTGGGCGAGCCCGGACAGCGAACCGCTGCGGACAGCGGAGAAGACCCTCATCGAGGGCGGTCCCACCCAGGACCCGCGCGCCGTCGACGCCGAGCGATGGCAGGAGGCGGCCCCGCCGGTCCTGGACCAGCTGGCCAACGACTCCACGGAGATGAACAACCGCTTCCAGGACCGCGGCAAGCCCGCCGGCTACAGCGTCCTGATCAAGGCCGGTATCGCGGGCGTCCTCGGGTTCCTCGCCCTGATCGCCTCGGTGTTCGTCTCTGTACGCATCGGCCGTGAACTGATCCGGGACCTCTCCCGGCTCCGCAAGGACGCCCATGAGGTCTCCGGCGTACGGCTGCCGAGCGTGATGCGCCGCCTCGCGGCCGGGGAACAGATCGATGTCGAGACCGAAGCCCCGCACCTCCAGTACGAGCGGGACGAGATCGGCCAGGTCGGCCAGGCTCTCAACACCCTGCAACGGGCGGCCGTCGAGGCCGCCGTGAAGCAGGCGGACATGCGGCGCGGCGTCTCCGAGGTCTTCGTCAACCTCGCCCGCCGCAACCAGGTCCTGCTGCACCGGCAGCTGACGCTCCTGGACGCCATGGAGCGCCGCACCGAGAACACCGATGAACTCGCGGACCTCTTCCGCCTCGACCACCTGACCACCCGCATGCGACGCCACGCCGAGGGCCTGGTGATCCTCTCCGGCGCGGCCCCGTCCCGGCAGTGGCGCAAGCCGATCCAGCTGATGGACGTGGTGCGGGCGGCGGTCGCCGAGGTCGAGGACTACGAACGGATCGAGGTCCGCCGACTGGCCCGGATCGGGGTGGGCGGCCCCGCCGTCGCCGACCTCACCCACCTGATCGCCGAACTCCTGGAGAACGCGACCGTGTTCTCGCCCCCGCACACAGCGGTCCAGGTGCTCGGCGAACGCGTGGCCAACGGCTTCACGCTCGAAATCAACGACCGCGGCCTCGGCATGGCCCCCGACGTCCTCCTGGACGCCAACCTCAGGCTCGCCGAGACCCCCGAGTTCGAACTGTCCGACACCGACCGGCTCGGCCTTTTCGTGGTCAGCCGTCTCGCCCAGCGCCAGAACGTCCGCGTCTCGCTGCAGACCTCCCCGTTCGGTGGCACGACCGCCGTCGTCTTCATCCCGGCGGCGCTGCTCACCGATGCCCCGGAGACGCACGGCACCGGCTTCCGCCTCGACCGCCGGGCCGAGCGGGCGATCGGCAGCGGCGGCCGGACCGCCGGTGACGGGTCAGGCAGCGGCCAGGACCGCGGGGACGGCGCACCGGACCGCCGGGCCACCGGCAGGCCCTCCGGCCTCGCCCCCGTTCCGACCGGCCTGGTCGACCCGGCCCTCCTGGACGGGCCCGTCGAGCTCGAAGGCCCCGTCGGAACACTGGGCTTCGAGAGCGACCCCGTGCTCGACCCGCTGCTCGAACCCCTGCTGGGCGGCGCCTCAGACCTCGACGACACCGAGAGCGAGCGTGGCGGCATCTTCCGCTCCCGCGACCTCCGGCGCGACGCCGACCGCGAACAGCACCAGCAGGCCACGGACCAGCAGCCGGAGCCGCCGGCCGGCGTGCGGCCGATGCGCCCCGGCGGTCCGGCGCCGCTGCCCCGCCGCAAGCCGCCGACCCTGGTCGCGGACAACGGCCGCCGGGTCGACGAGGCGGGCCGCGCCCATCCCACGGCCGCCGAGCGGGACGTCCCGACGGGCCCCGCCGAAGCGGAGGGCCCCGGTGCCGGTTTCACGCCCGTCGAACCCCGGCAGCCCACCGGCTTCCGGAAACCGACCGGACCCGCCGCACCCGAGGAGCCCCCGTCGCCCGGAGCCCCGAGAGCCCGGGAGACCGTGGGCGGCCTGCCCCGCCGCATCCGGCAGGCCAGCCTCGTTCCGCAACTGCGCGAGGAATCGGTTGTCCGCGATCCCGAGCCGGCCCGGACGGAACCGGACCAGGACTTCGAACGTGATGCGGAAGAGGTGCGCAGCCGGATGGCTTCGCTCCAACGCGGCTGGCAGCGCGGCCGTCGGCAGAACGCCGAGGACGTGACCGGCCCCGGTGAAACAGCACAAGGAACCACTCCGGGAGGGGACGGTCGATGACCGCACCGAACGTCGCAGCAACCAACGCCGCACGGCAGGGCTCCGGCCAGCTCAACTGGCTCCTCGACGAACTCGTCGAACGCGTCGCCAGCATCCACAAGGCGCTGGTGCTCTCCAGCGACGGCCTCGCCACCGGCACGTCGAAGGACCTGACCCGGGAGGACAGTGAACATCTGGCGGCCGTCGCCTCCGGATTCCACAGTCTCGCCAAGGGCGTCGGACGGCACTTCGAAGCGGGCCGGGTCCGCCAGACCGTCGTCGAACTCGACGAGGCCTTCCTCTTCGTCACGGCGGCCGGTGACGGCAGTTGCCTCGCGGTGCTGGCCGACGCCGACTCGGACGTCGGACAGGTCGCCTACGAGATGACGCTGATGGTCAAGCGCGTCGGCGCCCACCTGGCCAACGCCCCCCGGACGACCGGTCTGTCCGCCGGGGGGTGAGTGGACGGTGAGCGCTGACTCCACCCGATCTCCGGCGACGCCCGCCGACCCGCGGGCCTCGCGCTGGTACGACGCCGAGGCGGGCCCGGTGGTCCGTCCGTACGCGATGACCCGGGGCCGAACCAGCAGCGCCTCCCGCCATCGGCTCGACCTGATCGCGATCGTCGTACCCGAACCCGAGGCCGACGACCCCGGCCGGGACCAGACGCTCTCCCCGGAACACGTGGAGATCGTCGAACTCTGCAGTGGCATGCCCCAGTCGATCGCGGAGCTCGCGGCCGGCCTGGACCTCCCCGTGGGGGTGGTCCGGGTGCTGGTCGGCGACCTCGTCGAGGACGAGCTGGTGCATGTGACCCGTCCCGTTCCGCCGGCCGAGCTGCCGGACGTGAACATTCTTCGCGAGGTGATCAATGGCCTTCGGGCGCTCTAGCCGCAAGAAGCGGCCCGTTGAGCCCGTTACCCTGAAAATCCTGGTGGCGGGCGGCTTCGGAGCGGGCAAGACGACCCTGGTGGGCGCGGTCAGCGAGATCAGGCCGCTGCGTACGGAGGAGAGGCTCAGCGAGGCCGGCCGGCCGGTGGACGACGTGGCGGGCGTGGAGACCAAGACCACCACCACGGTGGCCATGGACTTCGGCCGGATCACGCTGCGCGAGGACCTGGTGCTGTACCTCTTCGGCACCCCGGGGCAGGACCGGTTCTGGTTCCTGTGGGACGAGCTGGCCCAGGGCGCGCTCGGGGCCGTCGTGCTCGCTGACACCCGTCGGCTGGAGGACTGCTTCGCGGCGGTCGACTACTTCGAACGCCGGGCCATTCCGTTCACCGTCGCCGTCAACTGCTTCGAGGGGGCCGACATGTTCCCCGTCGAGACGGTGCAGGCGGCGCTGGACCTGGACTCGGAGGTGCCCGTGGTCATGTGCGACGCGCGCGACCGCAGCTCCGTACGGGACGTACTGGTGGGCGTCGTGGAGCACGCCGTGGACCGTGCGGAACGCGTCCGTGAGCCCGCCGTCCCGTAACGCCCGTTCGACGCACGCACGGTGACGGACACGGCCCGTACCCCCGCCGACCGGGGTACGGGCCGCGCGTCGCCGCGTCACCGATCGAAGAGTTTTCTCCTGCGGTGACCGGCCGTCAACACTCCTGGCGGCACCCGTTGTCGGCGAGCCACTCGGCAGCTATTGCCGCCAGCTCCCCGTCGCGCCCCGCCAGCATCATCCGGATCATCTGCGCGTCGCCGCGGAGCGACCAGGCGGGATGTCCGAAAGTGGCCGGATTGTTCTTCTCGATCAGGAAATGAGCGGGCCAGGCGGTCCCGTACCCGATCAGCGGCAACGCGGCCAGATACCGCTTGCGCCCCCGTGCCAGACCGTAGGCGGTGACCGCGAGCCCGGTCAGGGTGCCGGTCAGATGGACCCACCGGGTCGCGGCCCTGGAGTGCATCGCCACGTAGTAGGGCCAGAACTCCTCGTACGAATCGAACGTCTGCTGTGACATACGGGCACCGTAGTTGCTGAGGGCCGCCTCGACCGCAACCGGATACGGCCGATCCGCGTCGAAGAGGAAGAAGCGGGCGGCCGGGACCCACGGGGGTGGCCCCGGCCGCCCGCTTCCGCGCGGACGCTTCAGTGCCCCGCGACGGACCGCCGGGCCACCGGGAAGTCGAAATAGGTGTCCGGGAACAGCTCGGGCTTGAAGGTGTAGTGCCACCACTCCTCGGCCAGATTCACGAAACCGGCGTCCGTGAGCGTCTTCTTCAGGAACTGCCGATTGGCGCGCTGCGCCCCCTGGATACGCGGATCGTCAGTGTGGGAGAGCGTGTCGAAGCAATCGAAACCGGTGCCCATGTCCACGGAGTCGTCCGGGAACCGCTCCGCCGCGGGCGCGTAGCAGGGCATCTGCGGCTCGCCCGGCCGGTACGGCGGGGTCGGCGCCGCGGGCAGCTTCACCAGCGTCAGATCCACCGTGCTGCCGCGGCTGTGCCCGGACTTCTCCGCGATGTAGCCGTCCGCGAACAGCCGCGTCTTGTCGACCCTGGGGTAGAACTCGCCCTTCATGGCCTCGTCGCCGAGGTCCTTCGCCCACCGTACGAAGTGGTCGACCGCCCGCTGCGGCCGGTAGCAGTCGTACACCTTCAGCGAGTAGCCCCGGCGCAGCAGCCGGGTCTGCGCGTCGTGCAGGGCCCTGGCCGCGGGCCGGGTCAGGATGCAGAGCTGGTTGCGGTAGCCGTCCACCGGGACGCCCATGAAGTTGTGCGCGGTGGGGTAGCGCATCTCCTGGATGATCGTCGGATCCACCGAGCTCAGCGCGACGAACTCCTCGGGCGCCTTCGGCTCGGGCCTCGCCCGAGCCGCGGGAGCGGCGGCGGTGACGGCGAACAGGGCGGCGGCAGCGGCCGCCAGGACACGGAAAGCGGAAGCGAGAGGTGTCATGAGCACATAATTCAGCAGTACGGGGGAGTCCGCCGGAGGATCCGGTACAGTCCGCGCGTGTCCGTACCCAGGAGCAACCCCGAGCAACCGGCCAAGGACTCCCACTGCGGCAGCTGCGGAGCGCCGCGGGCCGAATCCGCCGCCTGGCCCCGCACCTGCACCGCCTGTGGCAGCACCGCCTACCGCAACCCACTGCCGGTCGCCGTGGCCCTCCTCCCCGTCACCGACCAGGAATCCACCGGCCTCGTCGTGATCACCCGCACCATCCCGCCCCACCCGGGCGGCCTAGCCCTCCCCGGCGGCTACATCGACCATGACGAGGACTGGAAACACGCGGTCGTCCGGGAACTGCGCGAGGAGACCGGCATCGCGGCCGACGAACGGGAGGTCCGCCTCGCCGACGCCCTCAGCGCCCCCGACGGCCACCTCCTCCTCTTCGGCCTCCTCCCAAAACGCCCCGCGACCGCGCTCCCGCCCTCCCGGCCCACCGACGAGACGTCCGGCTTCCGGCTGCTCCGTGCACCCGCCGAGCTGGCCTTCCCCCTGCACACCCGCGCCGTGCGCACCTGGTTCGACGGCGGCTACCGCTGACCGGCCCGACGGCTGTGCCGCACACCGCGAACCGGCCTACAGCCCGCGCACCCGCACCGCATACGCCACCGTTCCCTCCTCACCCTCCCGATCGACCGCGACCCGCCCGTCCACCCACCGCGACGTGTACCGCTCGACCTCCGCCGGCTCCCAGCCGTCCCCCACGTCCAGGACCACCAGCCCGCTCCCGCTGCGCCCCGCCGGCGGAGCCCACACCTCCAGCTCCACACCGCCGTCCGCACCCCGCACCGGCAGTACCGAACCCGCCCGCGCCAACACCGGCACCCTCGACAGCGGCGCATCGAGCAGCACCTGCCCCGGCCCCTCGTACACCTCACCGGTCGCCGTGTCGTACCAGCGCCCCCGCGGCAACCGCACCGCCCGGCGATCCGCACCGCGCTCCAGCACCGGAGCCACCAGCAGCGCGTCACCCAACAAGAACGCGTCCTCGCACTCCCGCAACCCCCGGTCCCCGGGCGAACGCCACCACAGCGGCCGCACGTACGGGGCACCGGTCAGCCCGGCCAGCCGCGACAGCGTCACGAAGTACGGGTGCAGCCGCTCCCGCTCCTCCAGCGCTGCCCGTGCGTGCTCCAGCACCCCGGGCCCGAACTCCCACGGCTCCCGCCGCCCCGCGTCGATCGCCGCATGGGTACGGAACAACGGCAGATACGCACCCAGCTGGAACCACCGCAGATACAGCTCCGGCGACGGCGACCCGTCGAACCCGCCCACATCGGGCCCCGAGTACGGCACCCCGCACAGCCCCAGCCCCAGGACCAGCGCCAACGAGGCCCGCAGTCCCGGCCAGCCGGTCGCCACATCACCGGACCAGGTGCCCCCGTAACGCTGCATCCCCGCCCAGCCGGAACGCGAGAACAGGAAGGGGCGCTCCTCGGGCCGCAGCCGGCGCAGCCCTTCGTACCCGGCACGTGCCATCGCCAGCCCGTATACGTTGTGGGCCTCGCGGTGATCACCTCCGCGGCCCTCCAGCGCATGCCGCGCCGACCTCGGCAGCGACGGGTCCCCGAACGCGGCGAACGACACCGGCTCGTTCATGTCGTGCCACACGCCCGAGAACCCCTGCGCCAGCCGCTCCTCGTACAGACCGCCCCACCACTCCCGCACCCGCGGATCGGTGAAGTCCGGGAACACACACTCGCCCGGCCACACCTCCCCGCGCACCACCCGCCCGCGCGCGTCCCGGACGAACGCCCCGCGGTCGCCGACCGCGACCCCCGAGTCGAACACCGCGTTCCCCGGCTCCGTCTTCACCGCAGGATCGACGATCGACACCAGCCGCACGCCGTCCTCCCGCAACTCCTTCGCCAGACCCGGCAGATCGGGGAAGCGCCCCTGATCCACGGTGAACACGCGGTGTGCGTCGTAGTGGTCGATGTCCAGATGCAGTACGGACAGCGGCAGCCCCCGTTCCCGGTACCCGGCGACGACGCGCCGCACCTCCGGCTCGTTCCCGAACCCCCACCGGGCGTGCTGCGGACCCAGCGCCCAGGACGGCGGCACCGCCGGCGCACCCGTGAGAGCCGTCCAGCCCTGCAACACCCGGGACGGCGTACCAGCCACCACCCAGCAGCGCAACGGTCCCCCGTCCATCCGCACCTCGCACGACCCGGGCCTGTCGTGGCCGGACCCCGCCCCCTCCTCGCCCTCCCGCAGAGTCACCCGCCCCGACCAGGTGTTGTCGTGGAACACCAGATGCGTCCCCGCGTCACAGACCACGAGCTGCACCGGCATCGTCAGGTACAGCGGATCGTCACCGGGCCCGAACCGCCCACCCGGATCGGTGTTCCACAACTCGTACACACCGTCGCGCAGCCGCGGCCCCGACGCCCGGCCGCCGAGCCCGAAGAACCGCGCGTCCGCCGGGACCTCGGAACGCTGCACCCACCGGGCACCGCCCCCCGCCACCGGCTCCCACCAGCGCGGCGGCAGCTCGCGCCGGAGCACCACCCCGCCCGGAGTACGCAGCTCCACGGCCCCGTGCCGGGACACCGCCACGGTCAGACGCTCCGACACCACCTGCCAGCCACCGTCCTTGTCCGGCTCCAGCTCGGCCCGCGGATCCGGCTCGGGCACCGCGCCGGGCAGCGCGTACGACGGCGACGGCTCCGCCCCGTCCCAGCCCCAGAACACCGCACCGCCCACCGCCACCCGCACCCGCAACTCGGAACGGGCGAACCGCACCACACCCCCGCCCGGCTCCGGCTCCGCCCCCATCCCCGGGCCGGGCACCCGCGCCCGCTCAGCACCGCGCCGGGGCAGCGCCCGCGCATCCGCACTGTGACGCCGCCAGGACGAGCGCACCGCGCGCAGTCCCCGCACCGAACCGACCATCTTCACCGAGCGCACCAGGTCACGACCGTCCATGCAGCTCAGCCTGCCATCCGGCGGGGCGGATGCGGGCTCCGTTCAACTTCCGTTCATCCGGGGCCGGACCACATGTCCGGACACCCGGGCATGAGCGGGGAACCCTGGTGCGAAAGACGATCACATGGCATCGTCCGTAAATGCCGCCTCACGCGCACACCCCAGCACGTGTGCGCACACACACCCCCATCCCGCGTACCCGTACAGCCAGGGAGCCGCCCCATGACCGCAGCAGCCAACGAAGCCCCCCTCTGGCAGCCCGGCCCCGACCGCATCGCGGCCGCTGCCGTCACCCGCTTCCAGAGCTGGGCGTCCCACCACTACGGGGCACCGGCCGAGGGCGGCTACCCGGCGCTGCACCAGTGGTCCGTGACCGAACTCGACACCTTCTGGCGGGCCGTCGCCGACTGGTTCGACGTTCGGTTCTCCACCCCGTACGAGACCGTCCTGGCCGACCGCACCATGCCCGGCGCCCAGTGGTTCCCCGGCGCCACCCTCAACTACGCCGAGCACGCGCTGCGCACCGCCGAGGACCCCCTGCGCGCGGACGCCCCCGCCCTGCTCCACGTCGACGAGACCCACACCCAGATCCCCGTCTCCTGGTCCGAACTCCGCCGCCGGGTCGGCTCGCTCGCCGCCGAACTCCGCGCCCTCGGCGTCACCCCCGGCGACCGCGTCAGCGGCTACCTCCCCAACATCCCCGAGGCCGTCGTCGCCTTCCTCGCCACCGCGGCCGTCGGCGGCGTCTGGACCTCCTGTGCCCCGGACTTCGGCGCCCGCAGCGTCCTCGACCGCTTCCAGCAGGTCGAACCCGTCGTCCTCTTCACGGTCGACGGCTACCGCTACGGCGGCAAGGAACACCACCGCGCCGAAACGGTCGCCGAGCTGCGCCGCGAACTGCCCACCCTGCGCGCCGTCGTCCACATCCCGCTGCTGGGCACCGAGGCCCCCGAAGGCGCCCTCGAATGGTCCGCCCTCACCTGCGCCGACACCGAGCCCGTCTTCGAACAGGTCCCCTTCGACCACCCGCTCTGGGTGCTCTACTCCTCCGGCACCACCGGGCTCCCCAAGGCGATCGTCCAGTCCCAGGGCGGCATCCTGCTGGAACACTTCAAGCAGATCGGCCTGCACTGCGACCTCGGCCCCGAGGACCGCTTCTTCTGGTACACCTCCACCGGCTGGATGATGTGGAACTTCCTCGTCTCCGGCCTTCTCACCGGAACCACCCTCGTGCTGTACGACGGAAGCCCCGGCTACCCCGACGTCAGCGCCCAGTGGCGCGTCGCCGAACAGACCGGAGCGACCCTCTTCGGCACCTCGGCCGCCTATGTCATGGCCTGCCGGAAGGCCGGCATCCACCCGGGCCGCGACTTCGACCTCTCCCGCATCCAGTGCGTCGCCACCACCGGCTCCCCGCTCCCGCCCGACGGCTTCCGCTGGCTCCACGACGAGGTGGACGACGACCTGTGGATCGCCTCCGTCAGCGGCGGCACCGACGTGTGCAGCTGCTTCGCCGGCGCGGTTCCCACCCTTCCCGTCCACATCGGGGAACTCCAGGCCCCCTGCCTCGGCACGGACCTCCGCTCCTGGGACCCCGCGGGCAAACCGCTCATCGGCGAGGTCGGCGAACTCGTCGTCACCGCTCCCATGCCGTCCATGCCCATCCGGTTCTGGAACGACCCCGACGGCAGCCGCTACCACGACAGCTACTTCGACATGTACCCCGGCGTCTGGCGCCACGGAGACTGGATCACGATCACCGAACACGGCTCGGTCGTCATCCACGGCCGCTCCGACTCCACCCTCAACCGCCAGGGCGTACGGATGGGCTCCGCCGACATCTACGAGGCCGTCGAACGGCTCCCCGAGATCCGCGAATCCCTCGTCATCGGTCTCGAAGAGCCCGACGGCGGCTACTGGATGCCGCTCTTCGTCCACCTCGCCGAAGGCGCCCGGCTCGACGACGCGCTGCGAGACAGCATCAAACGGACCATCCGGGAGAACCTCTCCCCGCGCCACGTCCCCGACGAGGTCATCGAAGTCCCCGGCATCCCGCACACCCTCACCGGCAAGCGCATCGAGGTCCCGGTCAAACGCCTCCTGCAAGGCACAGCCCTGGCCAAGGCGGTCAACCCCGGCTCGATCGACAACCTGGAACTCCTCCACTTCTACGAGGACCTCGCCCGCAAGCGTCACTGACCGTCCACATTGTCAGTGCCCATGATTACCCTGAGTGAGCAATGATCGACAGCGCACGGGGGAGTCATGGAGCACATCAAGAACAACGGGAACAGCAGGGCCAACCGGAACAACGAGAACAGCAAGTACGGCAGGACAGCCGGGTACAGCCGCTCCGGCGCGTCCATGCGACGCACGCTGCGCCGCGAAGCACCCAGCACCATCGGCCTCCTGGCCGACGAGCAGGACTTCGCGGCGATGCGGCGCTACCGCACCTTCGCCTTCGACGACCACACCGCCTATCTCCGGCAGGTCGAAACCCTGCTGAAGTCCCTCTCCGCACAGGGCATGCACGCCACGGTCGCCCTCTTCGACCCCGAGGAGTACGCGGAGTACTGCGCCGAGTCGGGACTCGCCCCCGACACCCCGGCCAGCCGCAGCCGCTTCACCGCCGAGATCGCCTCGGCCGGCGCCACCGTCGCGTACACCGGACAACCCATCGACACGCTCATCCCGCTCCTGGTCAGCCGGGCCGTCCGCCGGGCCACCTGGGAGTACGCCACGATGATCCTGGCCGGCCTCGGCGAATGCGCGGACTGCGGCAAGGACGTCGGCCACGCCGCCTTCGACCGGGCCTCGCACCTGCTCCTGCGCATTCTGGAGACGGCCGGCCCCGGCACCCACCACCTGGTCTGCAGCACCCCCACCGACAACGAGCACCTGCTCGCCGTCCTGCGCACCGAGCGGGACAGCACCGGGCCCGCCCGGCTCGAAACCGATGAAGGCGCAGAGTTCGTCACGGTGCTCGCTGTGGGCATCGCCCTCGAAAGGGCCGGGGGAGTCGTACTCCGAACGAGCCGCCCCGGAGCCCAGGACCGGGTGCACGGCTGGCGCCTGATCCGAGGCGATCTGGTCCCGCTCAGCGCCGGTGAGGTCTTCAGCGCCTACTGCACCGACGCAGACACCGGCGAACCGGTCGCCCCGGAATCACACGTGGAGTACTGCGCCGGCTTCGACCTCGGCGCGGACGAACCGGAATCGCACCACTGACAGGCCGAAGGGGCTCCCCGCCACCATCGGCGGGGAGCCCCTTCACCACAGAACGCCGTGGGACCTACTCGCCCGACAGCACCCCCTGAGCCGCGACCCGCGCCTCCTCGGCGGAGTCCGCCGCACGAGCGGCGGAAGCGGCACGCTCGCACTGCGCGAGCGTGTACTTCGCCAGCGTGGCCCGGACATAGGGAATGGACGCGGCGCCCATCGACAGCGACGTCACACCCAGCCCCGTCAGAACACAGGCCAGCAGCGGATCGGAGGCAGCCTCACCACAGACACCACAGCTCTTGCCCTCGGCCCTGGCCGCCTCGGCAGACAGCGCCACCAGATCGAGCAGCGCGGGCTGCCACGGGTCCTGCAACCGCGACACCGCACCCACCTGACGGTCGGCGGCGAAGGTGTACTGCGCCAGGTCATTGGTCCCCAGCGAAAGGAACTCCACCTCCCGCAGGATCGAACGCGCCCGCAGCGCGGCGGACGGAATCTCCACCATCGCGCCGAACTTCGCCTGCAGACCGGCCTCGCGGCAGGCATCGGCGAAGGCCTTGGCATCCGCACGGTCCGCCACCATCGGCGCCATGACCTCAAGGTGCACGGGCAGTCCCTGGGCCGCCTTCGACAGCGCGGTCAGCTGGGTACGCAGCACGTCGGGGTGGTCCAGCAGACTCCGCAGCCCGCGCACACCCAGCGCCGGGTTCGGCTCGTCCGCCGGAGTCAGGAAGTCCAGCGGCTTGTCCGCCCCGGCATCCAGCACCCGTACGACGACACGCCCCTCGGGGAACGCCTCCAGCACCGCCCGGTACGCAGCGATCTGCTTCTCCTCGGACGGCGCCTGCTTGCTGTCGTCCAGGAACAGGAACTCGGTACGGAACAGCCCCACGCCCTCCGCACCGGCCTCGACCGCCGCCGGCACGTCGCCGGGCCCGCCGACATTGGCGAGCAGCGGGACCTTGTGACCGTCGGAGGTCGTACCGGGACCCGACAAAGCCGACAGCGCGGCCTTGCGCGCCGCGGCGGCACTCTCCATCTCGGCACGCTTCTCGGCGCTCGGCTCGACGAAGATCTCACCGGTGCTGCCGTCCACGGCGATGACCGTGCCCTCGGCCAGCTCACCGGCACCGGGGAGCGCCACCACGGCGGGCACCCCGAGAGCACGGGCCAGGATCGCGCTGTGGCTGGTCGGCCCGCCCTCCTCGGTCACGAAGCCGAGCACCAGAGCCGGGTCGAGCAGCGCCGTGTCCGCGGGCGCCAGGTCCCGCGCGATCAGTACATAGGGCTCGTCGCTGTCCGGCACACCCGGCATCGGCACACCGAGCAGCCGGGCCACGATCCGGTTGCGCACGTCGTCGAGGTCGGCTACGCGCCCCGCCAGGTACTCCCCGGCGTTGGCAAGCAGCGCCCGGTAGGCGGCGAACGCGTCATAGACGCCGCGCTCGGCGGTGCTGCCGACGGCGATACGCCGCTCCACGTCGGCTATCAGCTCGGGGTCCTGCGCCATCATGGCCTGGGCCTCGAGCACGTGCTGAGCCTCGCCACCGGCCAGGTTGCCGCGTGCGATCAGGTCGGCCGCCACGGCTTCCACAGCCTGCCGAGCACGCCCCTGTTCGCGCTCGGCCTCCTCGGCGGGGATCTGCTTGGCCGGCGGTTCGAGCACCGCCGTACCCATATGACGCACCTCGCCGATCGCCACCCCGTGGCTCACGCCGACGCCTCGCAGCGTTGTCTCCATTTCACCCGTCTCCGGTCGTGCGGTGGTCCGTGCCGCCGCGGTGGATATCCAGTCGGCTGTCATCGAGCCGAGTTCGTCACTGCCAACCGAACAAGGTGTCGCCGACCTTCACGTCGCCGTCCTCATGGACGTCGGAGAGGGATTCGGCGGTGGCTTCCAGCGCGACGACCGGACACACGGGCGACTTGCCGGCCGCCTCGACGGCCGCGGGGTCCCAGCGCACGATCCCCTGGCCGCGCGTGACCCTGTCCCCCTTGTTCACGAGCAGTTCGAACCCTTCGCCGTTGAGCTGAACGGTGTCGATGCCGAGGTGCGTGAGCACCCCGCGCCCGTTCTCGTCGACGACGACGAAGGCGTGCGGGTGCAGGGAGACAATGATGCCGTCGACCGGCGACACCGCCTCGGACGGCTCACGCACAGGGTCGATGGCGGTTCCAGGACCTACCATCGCGCCGGAGAAGACCGGGTCCGGTACCGCAGCGAGCCCGATGGCACGTCCGGCAAGAGGGGACGTCACAGTGGTCATAGGGAGCCTCCCAGGCGTGGAGCTTGATCGGCGCCGTCACAGCCTGTGGGCGACGGCGTGCTGCTCAGCAGCGTAAGTCATAAGAAGTCCCGGTTCCGCCCGAGTGCTGGCGGTTCACGGCCTTAGAGATGCACCGGGAACGATTTGCCTCGACGCTCGGGCGGGCTGTACTGTCGTACTCCTGCCTGACCCCAACGCGACTGTGAGTCGGGGGTCGGCAGCGACTTTTAAGCCCTGACTCTAACTCGGACTCGGCACCTGCATGTCTGCAGGAGCTGGTCAAGGAAAGCGAAAAGGACTGATAGAGTCGGACTCGCCGGAAAGGGAAACGCGAAAGCGAAGAACTGGAAGGCGAAAAGCAGGATCCCGCTTCGACCGGGAATCGGACACGAA
>NZ_JBIWKI010000056.1:0-35538 GCF_044765565.1 Streptomyces sp. NPDC102437
CGGCCATAGGCCCGCTTGAGCCGTGTGCGCTGGAAGGCGCAAGCACGGTTCTGAGGGGGCGGGGACGCAGCGATGCGTCCCCGCTACCCGACCGAAGTGGGCTGTCCAGCAGGTGATCAGGACAGCAGAAAGTGCCTCTGCCCAGCGAGAATGAGGATTGTCCAGGTTCCCGGCCAGAG
Source organism: Streptomyces sp. NPDC102437 (assembly GCF_044765565.1). Lineage (NCBI taxonomy): Bacteria > Bacillati > Actinomycetota > Actinomycetes > Kitasatosporales > Streptomycetaceae > Streptomyces > Streptomyces sp. NPDC102437. The sequence continues at coordinate 180 of NZ_JBIWKI010000056.1, forward strand.
CGCTAAGCAGCCTTGGTCTGGCGCCGGTAGCCGCCCGGGGCCAGGCCGTACTCCCGCCTGAACGCTTTGGCGAAGGAGAACTCCGAGCCGTATCCGGTGCGGGCGGCGACCATCGCCAGTGGGGCGTTGGACTCGCGCAGCAGACGGGCGGCGGTCGTCATGCGCCAGCGGGTCAGATAGGCCATCGGCGGTTCGCCCACCAGTGAGGCGAACCGCCGGGCGAAGGCGGCGCGGGACAGCCCTGCCCGCGCGGCCAGCGATTCGACCGTCCACTGGACCGAGGGGTCGTCGTGAATGGCCGACAGGGCAGGCGCCACCGCCGAGTCGCCCAGGGCCGCGGCCCACCCCTGGGCGGCGGCCGGGGGCTGATCGTCCAGCCAGGCCCGCAGGATGTAGAGGAGCAGCGAGTCGATCAGGCCGGGCACGATGCCGTCCGAGCCGATGCGTGGGTTTTCCAGCTCGGAGCCGAGGAGTTGGACGGCGGCGCTCAACTCCGGATGGCGGCCGTGCCGCGTCGGCAGATGGATCACCTCGGGCAGGTGGCGCACCAGGGGGTGCGGGCGGCTTTGGTCCAGGTGGTAGTCGCCGCACAGGAGGCTGGTCTCGGGGCCCTTGCCACCGAGCGTGAGCGAGCCGATCGGTGAACCCTGTTGGAACTGCTCCGCCGTGGCCTCCACGGCCGGGGTGGAGGGATGATCGGCGAGGATGTGGCCCCGCCCGCTGCGCAGGAAGATCACATCACCGGGGCTCAGCGGGATCGGCTTCAGGTGCGGTGGTGTGTCATTGAGGGGGACCAGCCAGCAGGTCCCGTACAGCACCACATGGAACCCGGCGCCTGCGACTGGCGGCAGCCGCACGCCCCATGGGGCGCGGCCGTTGGTCCGTACGGATGCCGGGCGCCCGGTGCGCATCGAGGCCAGCGCCTCGGTGAGGATGTCCATCCCGCCTTGCTCTCCCTGGTTCGGCCGGTCGCGGTCAGACCGTCAGGACAATCTTGCCCTGTACGTGTCCCGAGGCGATCAGCTCATGTGCCTTACCAACCTCCTCCAGCGGGAACGTTTCCTCGACGTGCGGGCGGATCAGGCCCCCGTCGACCAGGTCGGCGATCGCTTCGAGCGCGGCGTAGTCCGGCTCGACCGAGATGCCGGCGAAGCGCCGCCCGGCCGCCTCGACGCGTACGGCGAGTTCCGGGTCGGCGTGTTCCATGATGCTGATGAGTACGCCGCCGGGGCGCATCACACCGAGCGAGAGATCGCCCTGGGCAGTGGAGTCGAAAACCATGTCGGCGTCCTTGACGGCCTTGGTGAAGTCGGTGGTCCGGTAGTCGATGACCTCGTTGGCGCCGAGGCCGCGGACGAAATCGTGCCGGGCCGGACTGGCCATGGCGATCACATGGGCACCGTGTGCCTTCGCGATCTGCACCGCGAAGTGGCCGACACCACCGGCTGCCCGATGGATCAGTACCCGGTCGCCCTCCTTGACGCCTGCTGCCTGTACCAGGCCCTGCCAGGCCGTGAGTGCCGCGAGGGGGATGGCGGCGGCGTGCACATGGTCGAGCGAGGCGGGCTTGCGAGCCACCTGGCGGGACGGTGCGGCGACGTACTCGGCGTACCCGGTGGCGGCGCGGGGGAAGAACGGCATCCCGTATACCTCGTCACCCACCTTGAACCTGGCTCCGGGGCCGACCTCTTCGACCACCCCGGAAATGTCCCAGCCCACGCCGAACGGCGGCTCACCCAGTAGTGGGAAGGCGCCGGACCTGACGAACACGTCCACAGGGTTGACCGCACTGGCGTGAACCTTGACAAGAACCTCGCCAGGCAGCGGCTTCGGCCGCTCGGTCTCCACGACCTCGAGGACCTCGGGGCCGCCGAAAGACTTCTGGAACACTGCGCGCACGGTAACTCTCCCTGGTTCGATCGGTTGATGTCCGGCTTGATGTCCTCAACCCTAGGAAGACCGAATGAGCCGCAGAATAGCCTTCCGTCTCGGCTACATGTCCCAGCGTCTTGTCGGCGGGTACTCTCGGCCATAGGCCTCGGATATCGATGACACCCTTACTCGACGATCATGAGGTAGATGATCAGGACGTGGCGTCCGCCAGCAGGGCCGAGCGGCGAGTCGGCCTTGCCAGTCCGCACAGCCTGGACTCTGGCTCAGAATCATGGCCAGGAACCTCAGCGTCGGGGTATCAGCGCCCGCAGAGCCACACGTACAGGGCCGAACGGAATTTCATCGACAGTTCCGCGATGCCCACGAACTGCTGATCGCACAGCATCGATAGGCCGGCGTCTCACGGCGCGGGCCGCCCCCGTCCCTCAGCCCCAGGGACAGGGCGGCGTCGTTCAGGGGTTCTGTCCGGTTTGATCACGTGATGCCGAGGGTTGCCAGCGGTCGGGTGGCGTCTCGGCTGTGTTTGCGCAGGCCGGCGGCGATGTTGTCGCAGCCGGTCAGGCGGAGGGCGCCGATGGCCAGGTTGCGCAGTGCCGCCATGGCCCGGGGCGCGGTCCCGGTCCGCACGCGGGAGGCGTCTTCGGCGAAGGTGGTGTCGCGCACGTGGTGGATCTTGTTCTCGATGCCCCAGTGTTCGCGTACACGGTGCGCGATCTCGGGAGCATCGGCCTGCTCGGCCGTCAGATCGGTGACCGCGTAGACACGTTCCAGGGTGACCTTCCCGGTGGTGACCGTCCGACGGCGGCGCACGATCTGCACGGCCTGGGCGGCGTGGGGGAAGTCGAGGCCGCGGGTGACGGTGCAGGTCTTGACACGGCGGATCTCGTCACGGCCGTGCTCCGTGGCGCGGGTCTTGTCCAGCAGCGGCACCTCCTGCCAGGGCAGCTGCTTGAGGTGCTGGTGCAGCAGCGGCTGATTCCCCTTGATCACGGCGATGTAGTGGGCCTTCTTCTCCTCCACCAGGAAGCGGGCATGGGCTGTCTGGGAGTGCAGGGCGTCGAAGGTGACCACGGTGTCGGCCAGGTCGAGGTCGACGAGCATCGGCCGGAAGACGGTGATCTCGTTGGTCTTGGCGCTGACCTCACGCTGGGCTGCGACCAGGCCGGTCCCGGTCATTGCGGCCAGAAGGTGGACATGGGTGCCGTCGGCGCGGCGCGCGCCGCGAACGGTCTTGCCGTCCACGGCCAGCGAGCGGCGTGCGCGTCTGCCCAGGTCATGGTCGGGTGGCGGGCGGTCGGGGTCCCGGGCGGCGAGCCAGGCGCCGATCGCCGCGTCGAGGGCGTCGCCGTCCACGCGCTGCAGGATTCGGCGCACGATGGCTTCGGTCGGGGCGGTGGGCCCGGCGGGTTCGCGGCTGGGGCCGCCGAGGGTGGTGAGCACGGCGGCCGGGGCGTCGGCTGCCCATTCCGCGATCGCGGTCAGGGATTTCGCGCCGGCCAGTACCGCGCACGCGGCGAGTGCGAGGACGAAGGCGGGGGGTGGCGGCGCCCCTTGGCCCTGCGTGGATCGGGTACGGGCGCGAGGCGGTCCAGCAGCTGCGGGTGTTCCCCGGGCTCGGCAGGGCGGCCGGTGGCGAGCCGGCCCAGGCCGGCGGGGATGGGCGCTGATGATCGGGCAGGCACGGTCTTCCGTCGTGGTGATGACAGCGGCCAAGATCCTTTCCCCGCGTACGGCCGCGGGTTCCCCGCTGGCGGGCGGTCCCCGCGGACGGCCAGTTGGACTCCCCACCGGCGGACTGGCTTGTACGCAGGGTGGTCGTCGCCGAGGGATGACCCGGGCCGTGGCGGCGAGGGGCCCGGGCTGAGGTTACCCGGCGGTCGGCTCGGGGTGGATCTGCTCGATGCGGTCGCGCTTGGTGTACAGGTTCCAGTAGTGCTCGGCGAGGTCGTCGGGGTCGACGAGCGGGCCGACGCCCTCCGGCAGGGATGTGGCGGCGATCTCTCCCATCTCGCTGCGCGCGATGAACGCCGCGATGGACAGGGTGCCGGCGTAGGCGCCGATGTCGGCGAGTTCGCCGTTGAGGGAGTGCAGCCAGTTGCGGGCGGCGGACATCAGCGGGCCCACGCCGCTCATGTACGGCCGCGGCGCCACGGCGGTGTGGCCGGTGGTCATCAGGAACGCGCCGTCGCCGCGCTCGGCCCACTCGGGCAGTACCGCGCGGACCACCTCGACCGGGGTGAGCAGGAGAAGGGGGCTGTCCTTCCGCAAGGTGGCTGCGTCCAGCCTGGCGGCGGGGGCGAAGCTCTGTTCCCCGCTGATCGGCCCGTACTCGATGACGTCGATCCGGCCGAACCGTCCGCGGATGACGTCGATGAGGGCGGGTACCTCGGCGGGCTTGGAGAGGTCGGCGGTGAATCCGGCCGCGTCGATGCCCTCGCTGGTGAGCTGTTCGACGAGTGCGTCGAGGCGGTCCTTGCGGCGGGCGACGAGGGCGACGCGGAAGCCTTCGCGGGCGAAGCGGCGGGCGACGGAGGCGCCGAGACCGGTGCCGGCTCCGAAGACGGCGATGACCTTGGAAGCTTCGGACATGGGGATGTCTCCTCGGGATTTCGGGGGACTGTTCAACAGGGGTTCGATGGGGGTCAGCCGCGGGCGTTCCACACCAGCGGGGCGCGGCGGATCCAGGTGTCCTGGTCGACGGAGTCGAGGAGGAAGCGGGCGAGGTCGGCCCGGTTGACCCAGCGCCCGGGGGCGGTGGTGCCGGGGTCGGCGGCGCGCAGGGGTCCGGTGGCGGGCCTGTCGGTGAGGGCGACGGCGCGGGCGAGGGTCCAGTCGGTGTCGGAGGCGCGCACGACCTGGTCGACGCCGGTGTGGTCGGTGAAGCCGACCTTGATGTTCGACAGGTTGATGAACGCCTTCATCAGCGGGTTGAGGCGGGCCCAGTCGTCGCCGGCGCCCTGTGAGGAAGTCAGGGCGATCCGGCGGATGCCCTGTTCGGCCATGACGGTCAGGGTGTTGCGGGCGGCGTCGGTCATGAACATCGGCGGGCTGACCGGCTTGGCCCAGGGGTTGTCGGAGGCGCGGGCGTTGTTCAGCACGCTGATCACCGCCCGGGTGCCGTGGGCGGACTTGCGGATGTCGTCGATGTTCGCGGGCGTGCCCCGGATCAGCTCGATGCCGGTCGGGGCGTGGACGGCGGAGGGATCGCGGACGAGGGCGCGGACGCGGTGGCCGCGTTCGGCGGCCTGCGCCAGGACGTGGGCGCCGGTGCGGCCACTGCCGCCAAGGACGAGCAGGTCGGTCATGGGAAGTCATCGCCCTTCATGGGCAAAGAGCCGGGCGGCGGGAGCCGGCCGAGGACGGATTCGGAAGGTCAGAAGGAGTACGGGCCGAAGCGGCCCCAGGCCACCACGACGGCCAGGGCCAGCAGCACGGCGTTCATACCGATCGCGCTGTACTCCCGGCGGCGGACGTGGAAGGTGCCGGCCAGCGCCATCACCACCGCGAGGCCGACGGCGGCGAGCGGGGTGAGGACCACCGCGACGCCGGTGGCGGCGGGCAGGACGAGGCCGAGTGCGGCGGCCAGTTCGACCGCACCGATCAGCCGGACCGTGCCCGGGGCGAGGTCCTTGGCGTAGGGAAGAGTGCCGGCGAGCCTGTCGATCGGCTGGGTCGTCTTCATGGCGCCGGCCATCGCGAACAATGCGGCCAGCAGTCCCTGCAGGACCCACAGCAGGACGTTCATCGGACTCCTCGTCTCTGGATCACGGGAGCTATGGGGGGATTCAGCCGTGTGCGGGGACGGCACAGCCGTCCGGGCCGCAGACCGGGGCGTCACCGCCACCGGCGACGGGGGTGAGGGGGTGGGCGTCGTCCCAAGCGGTGCCGAGCAGGTCCAGCAGGGTGTCGCTGTCCTGGGCGCCGGGGACGCCGTAGCGGCCGTCGACGACGATGAACGGGGCGCCGGTCGCGCCGAGGCGCTGAGCGTGGGTCGCGTCGTCGCGGACCTGTTCGCGGTAGCGGCGCTGGGCGAGGGCCTGTCGGGTCTGCTCGCGGTCCAGGCCCAGGGCTTCGGACAGCGCCAGCAGATCGTCCGGGGAGAAGACGGGCTCGGCCTTGCCGAAGTAGGTATCGAAGATCGCGTCCCACGCTTCGCGGTTCTTGCCCTGGGCGGAGGCGTGGGCGAGGAACTCGTGGGCCAGGTCGGTGTTGCCGACCTGGTTGTCCAGCACCCGGTAGGGGCTCAGACCCTCGGCCGCGGCCAGTGCCTCGATCCGCCGGGTCGACGCCTCGGCCTGACCGCCGCCCACACCGTGCCGTCGCAGCAGAGCCTCGCGGACGGAGAACGTCCGTCCCTCGGGGAAGCTGCTGCTGAGCGGGAACGAGTGGTGGACCACCTTCACCTCGCCCGCGTGCTCGAACCGCTCCACGGCCCGCTGCAGACGGTGATGGCCCAGCCCGCACCAGGGGCACGTCACCTCGGACCAGATGTCCACCTTCACCACGCACCTCCAATTCTTACGACTTGTTCGTAACGCCATGGTGGACCAGTATGGAAGGCGATACAAAAGGCACATCCGTGTGCGTGCCGGAGAGGAATGTGCGTCATGGAACAGACCCGCGAAACGAAGGCGGCCGGTGGGGCGGAGGTGGTCGGGGCGGCGGCGATCGGGCCGTGCGCGGCGATCCCCGCCGAGCACATGACCTTCATCCGCGAGGTCCTGGACCGCGTCGGCGACAAATGGAGCCTGCTGCTGATCGCCGTCCTGGAGCCGGGCCCGCTGCGCTACACCGACCTGCAGCGCCAAGTCCCCGGGATCTCCCAGCGCATGCTCACCCTCACCCTGCGCCAACTCCAGCAGGACGGCCTGATCTCCCGCACCGCCTACGCCGAAGTGCCCCCGCGCGTCGAGTACACCCTGACCCCGCTCGGCCGTGGCCTACACGAGATCGCCACGTCCCTGGTCGGCTGGGCCGCCGCCCACCACGACGAGATCCGTGAGAACCGGGCCCGCACGACCCCAGCGCAGCCGAGTACGACTGCACGCGCCTGAGCTACCGGAGACCGTCACCGACTGCAGCGAAACACGCGGCCATCCGACTCCCCGCCGGTGGCCGCGGCCGGAAGATTCCCACTGGCCGCCGACATGGTGATCAGGGACTCGACACCTCATGATCACTCGGAGGCCGTGCCTGCCTCCGTTCCAGCCCGGTCCGCGAACCCCACAGTCACGTCAGCTGCCTGAATCGGCATCAAGACGGACACATCGCCTGAACGACGCCGCCCTGGCCCGAGGGATGCAGCTCCTCGTCGAGCAACTCCTTCCCGCTGAACTCAACCGCGAACTCTTTGTCTTCCGGGTCGGCCATCATCACGCGGGCGAGATCGAAAGCATTCCGGAATTCCGCGACGACCACTGCGCCGAGCCCGGTGAGTCTGCCGACCTCTTCGGGCAGAGCTCACGACAAGGCACCGATCTCCGGACGAACCGCCCCGCGAGGCCATGCTCGCGCAGATCGGCGACAGCCCAGCGATACGGAGGGAACTCGTCGACCTGCTCTCCCCGGCCGCCGACGGCGTCACCGCGACCGCGCTACGCCATCCGGACCGAGACGTCAGACTGGTCCCCCTCGCCGACGAGGACACCGCCCCAGGTGAACGGGATGTCGTCGAGGCACTCGGTGACCCGCACCAGCTTGCCCAGGTCATCGGAAACCTTCTTGCCAACGCCTGTACCCACACGCCGTCTGATACCGGCATCGAAGTACGGGTGGGCACCGTGCGTACCGGCCCCGGGCCGGTGGGACCGATCGCGCCGGGCGCATCAGCGCCGCACGGCCAATGACGCCTGGCATCCCGGCGAGTGTCATCGAAGTCGCTGACAACGGGCCTGGCCTCGCCGCGGACGATGCGTGAACGCTTCTGCCGCGCATGCCAAACCGGTGCCGTGAAGGCCCAGCCGGGCTCCGGTCTTGGACTGGCGATCGCCTCCACCATCGCCGCAGCACACGGCGGGCGACTCGCTCGATCGGCCACTACCGGGGCATCGACGATCCAGTGCTCGGCGGGGAAGCCGAAGAACTCCAGGAGTTCGTCCTCGTCGTCCGTGATCCGCTTGACGACCTTGGGGGTGGTTCGCCCGTAGGCCCGCTCGACGGCGCAGACCGATCAGCGTGCCGTCCAGGACCACGTGCGTCATGCCCTCTTGGCGGCAGCGGTCCAGCACGTGGTGCAGGTTCGGGGGCTGACCGGCGAGGACGTCGATGCCTTCGTGCAGGTAGCGATAGCCGGTGGCCTGCGAGATGCCGGTGTCCCGCGGGCCAGGCAGTGCACGCACACTCGGACGCGGAACCAGCCCAGTATCAGTACTGCCTGACGGATCGGACCCAGCGCCCGGAACCCTTCGGTGTGCGCCGGTGACCGGCCAGCAAGCGGGCGACGAGCCCAACGGCATGGCGAGGCACATCGAGCATGGCAGCGTAGGTGACCAACGTGAAGCCTCTGGTTCAATGGACGTGATCTCCGGGCCGTCCTACCAGGGGCTTCACGCCCGTCCAGAGTCGCCCCATGCCCCAGCGGCGGCGAGATCATTTCGTCGAGAAAACCTTACTGGCATCTCGGTGACGTCCTGTCTCTGCCATTTTGGTGACGCCTGCCCGTGAGCGTCGCCTGGAACGAACACCGACTGGCGTCGGGTCCGGCGGCGGTAGGTGTTCCGGGACTACGGGTTGGCAGACCCTCGCGCGGCGGCGGGATCACCGGTTGCGATGGGGGAGCGGGCTACGCCCGCCCCAGGACGGACCGCAGCATCGTCAGCAACACCTCGCCGCCGGCGGCGAGCTGTGCGTTCGCCTCGTCGGCACCCGCGTTCAGGATGCCGACGGTGTTTTTCAGACCGTCGAAGGCGCCGACGAGAACGGTGGCGAGCAGGGTCGGGTCGATCCCGACCGTTGCGTCCGCTGCCCGCTGGGCGCCGCGGACGAGGTCGGCGACGTCGTCGATCCAGGTCCGGGTCAGCTGGACTGCCAGCGGGCGGGTTTCGGGAACGTCCGCCAGCTCCTGGATCAACCGGGCGATGACCCAGGCGTCCGGGTCGTCGCGGTGCAGGTCGAGCATCGTCGGGAGCAGAGCTTCGAGCCGATCGCCCCCTTCCGGCGTCGCGGCCAGTCTCGTGCGGACGAGGTCGAGCCACTGTGCGTGCTTGGCGGACAGAACCGCGATCGCGAGCGCTTCCTTGCTCTCGAAGTGGAAGTAGACCGAGCCCTTGGTGAGTCCACTCTCCATGACGACGTCCGCCATCCGGGCACGGTCGTAGCCGAGTCGTGCGAACACTCCGGCGGCCGCCTCCAGGATGCGGTCGCGGGAGGCGGCTCCATGGGCGGTGGGTCCCGGCGGGCGGCCGACTCGCCTCGCGGGGGCACTGTTCCTGATCGCGCTTGCCATGGTCAGCATGATACTGGTAATTAAATAGACCAGCACGCAGGTTTAATTAAGGAGGCTTGGCGATGTTCATCGACGACTTCGCTCGCGCGGCCGAGACCGCTGTCAATCACCACAGCATCGACGAAGTAACCGCCCTCTGGCGTGAACCGGCCCGGTACGACTCGCCCCTGACCGGTCCCCAGGAGGGGATCGATGCGCTCGCCGCCCGCGAGTCGGCGCTCTTCGCGGGCTTCAGTGACCTGAGGGCGAGCATCCGTCCGCTGGGCCAGGACGGCCTCACCGGCTCGATGCTGGTCCGCTTCGAAGGCACACACGACGGCGAGTACGGGGCGTTCGCGGCCACCGGCAACTCGATCGTCATCGAGATGGCGGCTGTCATCACCTTCGATCCGGAGGGCTACGTAGTCGAGGAGCGGCTCTTCGCGGACAGTGCGACCGTGGTCGGCCAACTCACGCACCACTCCGCGTCCCACGACTGATCGACCGGCGGCACGACGCTGCCCCTACCTACCAGCGAAATCGCCCACCCTGCCCGGGCGGGCAGGGTGGGCGATTCCGCCACCGGACAGTCCCTGAGCATCGCCTTTTATTGTCGTGGCATGTTGGTTGGGCTATCGGGCGGGAGGGACTCGGCAGCTTGAGGGCGTGCTGGAGTGAGCGGCTTGCGGTATCCGTTATGCAGTTGTCTTGATCCTGAGGGTTCGGTGGCCTGGCCGGGCTTCCGGTATGTGCGAGGAGGTGACCGAGTCCTTTGCGGACCCGGCCGGAGGTGCGTTCCTCGGCGGCAGCGGGGCTGCCAGGCCAACCGGTGGTTGGCGACCAGTGGCCGGGCCAGGCGGAGTTGGGTGTGGGCGGCGAGGACGAGCCAGGTCCAGCGGCCGGCCTGCTCTGGGGTACGGATGAGTCTCTACCGAACCCGGAACGGTTCAGTACTGAGGTTTTTCAACGAAATGATTTCGCTGCCGCTGGGGCGTGAGTGGCGACTGTGGACAGCCGTGAAGCCCCGGTAGGACGAGCCTGCGAAGATCACCTCCATTGAACCAGGGGCTTCACCCACCCGGAGCCGGAGCCGGAGCCGGAGGCGCGAGCGGGCCCGCGGCGCCGGGGGAGAACGGAGGCCCGGCAGGAGGCCCTCACCTGGGGGCGAGGTGCCCGCACTCACACCATGTACCCCGGACCAGCCACGGCGATAGATCAAGGCAGAAACTCGCCCATCACGCCACGGCTGCAGGCCGGTAGCAGCGCCTCCCCAGACCGTGCGCTGTACCAGTATCTGCCCGCGGGGCGGCTGACCGGCCGCCTCGCGCCCCCATTTCGGCAGCGGCCGGTTCGCTGCTCCGCCACACCTGATCCGTAGCAGCCGATGACCAAGGGGCCACTGGGAGAGACTCGCAGCCGGCGCCCGAACGAGCTGGCTCTCAGGCAGTCGCATGATCGAGCGGGTGGGGCCGGACCGATGTCCGCTCGATCACCGGCATGGGAATCAGGCGGCTGCCGGACGGTGCGCTGGGGGCGAGGAGGATTTCGACGGAGGCACGGCCCATGGCCTCGTGTGGCAGTCCGACGGTCGTGAGGCCGGGCCGGAGGTAGGAGGCGAGTTCGTCGTTGTCGAACGAGACCACGGAGATGTCCTTCGGAACGGTCAGACCGTGATCGGCCAGGGCCTGGTACGCGCCGAACGCGAGGCGGTCGTTCATGCACAGCAGGGCTCGGATGTCGCTCCGGCGTTCGAGGAGGGCATGGGTGACGTCGTAGCCGTGGTGCGGCTCCCAGTCCCAGCACGACTCCTCGGTGGCGAACTGCAGGCCTTGTCTGGCCATCTCCGCGCGGATGCCAGCAATCCGCTGCTCGACGGTGGTGGACCGGAAGAGCCCCTTCTCGGCTTCCGCGTTGTGTCCGATGAGGGCAATTCCTTCACGGTGGCCGGCGGCAGCGAGAAGTCTGACTGCTGAGGCACCTCCGGCGGATTCGTCGGGAAGCACGGAAACGGGGTGCTTCTTGTTCGTGGCGTTGAGCATGACGACGCGCGTGGTCGACGGGATCTCGGGCACGAACAGTTCCCGGGCGCGCATGACGGCGAAGATGATTCCGTCCACCTGACGGTCAAGTACAGCGCCAATCGCCTCCGACTCACGTGCTGGGTCGCCACCGGTCTCCAGCACGAGCATGACATGCCCTGCCCGTTGCGCGGCGTCCAGTGCTCCTCGGATCAGGCCGCTCGCGAAGCGGGTGGTGGCGACGACGTCGGAGATGAACCCGATGGTAAGGCTCTTGTCGGTTCGCAGGCTGCGCGCCGCGACGTTCGGCCGGTATCCGAGTTCGGCAGCCGCCTCGTGGACCCGGGCGTGCGCGTCGGCGGAGAGCCGGGAGTCGGGCCTGCCGTTGAGGATCATCGACGCGGCGGTCGGGGACAGCCCGGCACGGCGGGCGACATCGGCGAGCGTGACGCGCTTGGGCGGCATGACTTCCTCTCGTGCGGGGCGACGGGACGGCGTGCGTGCCGGTCCCAAGACAATCACAACGTCCTGACCGCTGACTCCTTGACAGGGGGCATCCGGCATCCCAGTATGAGCAGCGCTAAATGCTTTTAGCAGACAGTTTAGCCCGTTTGTCGGGGGGAGCTGACCCCCCGGACAGGGCGGCACCCGCTTGTGGTGCGCAGGGGCAACTTCCACGGAGCACGCTCAGACAACGGAGTCTTGTACATGGCACACAAGTCGAACCGCCCCGGTGAGGGACGCAGAGCCGTATCACTCATGAGCTGGAGGCCGGCCGTCGCGGCCGCGGTCGCCGTGAGCGGGCTTGTCCTTGCCGGGTGTGCGCCGGGATCCCAGGAAGCGAGCCCGACCGCATCGGGCAAGGTGAGCCTGAAGCTCCCGTCCGAAAAGATCACGATCAAGATCCAGGACGAAGCGGGATTCCCCGTCACCGACAACCTGGCCGACGAATTCACCAAGCAGCACCCGAACATCACCTTCAAGGTCGTCCGGGACAGCTTCGCCAACCTCACCGCCAACGCGCCACGCCTCCTGGCCGGCGCCGACGCGCCCGACCTCATCCGGCTTCCCACCATGGGGGACACCGTCAAGGACGGGCTCCTGACCAACCTCGACCCGTATTTCAAGGGCTACGGGTGGGACAAGTTCTCCGCCGGCCAGCTGGCCGCGTCCCGGATGAGCGCCGAGGGAGTCAGGGGCGAGGGCTCCCTGTACCAGATGGGCCTGGGCTACAGCGTCACGGGCATCTATGTGAACCAGAAGTACGCCAAGCAGTTGGGGCTCTCCGGTGCGCCATCGACCATCGCGGAGCTGGAGCGGTGGATGGCCAAGGCCAAGGCGGCCGAGATCCTTCCTGTGCAGATCGGAATGCAGGACGGTGTGGGCACGTTCGCGCTCCAGTCGCTGATCAACCAGTACGGGGACAAGGCGGACCTGGTGAACTGGATGTTCAACAAGCCCGGTGCCACCTTCGATACCGAGGCCAGCCTCAAGGGCGCCACGACCTTCAAGAAGTGGGCCGACGCGGGCTACTTCCCCTCCGACGTGAACGCGATCAACTACACGACGATGGTGTCCAACTTCCAGGCGGGCAAGGGTCTGTTGATGTTCGACGGAAACTGGGACGCCGCGAAGACGGACAAGGCGATGGGGGAAGGCGCGGCCCGGTTCGTCCTGGTGCCTCCGGCCACCGCCGGTGGTTCGCACGTGGCGATGGGCGCCGCGAACTCCTTCGCCATCCCGGCCAAAGCGAAGCATGCCGATGCGGCGGCGTTCTTCCTGGACTGGATCCACACCGACCCCAAGGCCCGTCAGATCGTGGTCGATGTCACGGGCGCCTCCCCGGGGGGAGATCCCTCGCAGGAGCTGCCCAAGGTGAAGGACGGTTCGCTGATCGCGCAGGCCCTCACGGCGTCGGCGAAGGTCGGATCCGATGACGGGTTCGTCGACTTCATGGCCAACACCACGGCGGGCATCTACGCGGGCGCCTTCCAGCCGGACGAGCAGAAGCTGCTGACCCGGCGCATGGAACCCAAGGCTTTCGTGGCGGCGATCCAGGAGTACTACGCCAAGGAGCTGGCGGGCTGATGGTCGACGATGTCCGTAAGCATGAGGACCCGAAGCCGGCCGCGGCACTGCGGCAACCCGACGTGGGCGCTCATGCTGCGGGCGTCGGAAGGTCCTCCGGTCGGGCCGGCCGGCCCTCCGTACGAAGGGCGGCCCGCCACCGGAGTGTCATCGGCTGGCTCTTCGTCCTGCCGGCACTGGCGTTCTTCTGCGCCTTCGTGGTCTACCCGTTGATCACGGCCGTGCAGTACTCGTTCTACCGCTGGAACGGCATCGGCGCGTCGACCTGGGTCGGCGTCGACAACTACGTCCGGGTCTTCACCGATCCGGAGCTGTTGATCTCGATCGTCAACGCGCTGGTCCTCATCGTCTTCTTCACGGTGATCCCGGTGGCCAGCGGCCTGGCCCTGGCGACCCTGATCCGCACGATGCGGCCCGGTCCCTTCGCCACGGTCGCCCGCACGGTGCTGTTCCTTCCGCAGATCATCCCGCTGGTGGCCGCCGGTATTGCCTGGTCGTGGATGTACGCGCAGACCGGCACGATCAACACCATGCTCGACTCCGTCGGCCTGGGCTTCCTCTCGCGGTCCTGGCTGGCGGGCTTCGGGACCGCTCTGCCCGCCGTCGGCCTCATCGGCTCCTGGGTACTGACCGGGCTGTGCACCATCCTGCTGCTCACCGGCATCGGAAAGATCGACGCCTCCCTCTACGAGGCGGCACGCCTCGACGGGGCGGGCTGGTGGCGAGAATTCGTGACCGTCACCCTTCCCGGGCTGCGGCAGGAGATCGTGGTGCTGGTCACCATCACTGTCATCGCCGCGCTGAGCAGCTTCGACATCATCTACACCACCACCAAGGGCGGCCCGGGAACCAGCACGCTCGTCCCCGGCATCTCGATCTTCCGGCTCGCCTTCACCCAGAGCGAGGTCGGCCTGGCGTCCGCCTTCGGCATCATCCTCCTCGCACTCGTCCTCCTGGCAGTGCTGCCGATTCAACTGCTGGGAAGGGAACGGGACTGATGGTTGTCAACAAGACGGAAGCGGTCATCGGACGTGTCGTCCTCGTCCTCGTGCTGATCCTCACTCTGCTGCCGCTCGCCGGGATGCTCTCCGGAGCCCTGCAGCCCGCGGATCGCATCCCTGACGGGTTCTCCTGGCCCAGCGATCCCCAGTGGGGCAACTTCGTCGTCGCCTTCCAGACCGCGCATGTCTGGGAACTCCTCGGCTCCAGCACCCTGATCATCCTCGGCGTCGTACCGCTCAGCCTGCTCCTGTCGACGCTGGCCGGCTACGCCCTGGGCAACCTGCGAATTCCCGGCGGGAGATTCGTGTTCGTCCTGCTCCTGCTGGGACTGACCATTCCCTTCGAAGCGATCATCATCCCGATCTACTACGAGATCAGCGCCATGGGACTGCTCAACACCCAGTGGGCGATCATCCTTCCGCTGATCGGGCTCTACATGCCCTTCAGTGTCGTCTGGATGCGTGCGCACTTCGTCGGCGTGCCCACCGAACTCTCCGAAGCGGCCCGCATCGACGGGGCGAGCACCTTCCAGGAGATCCGCCGCATCCAGATCCCACTGGCCATGCCCGCCCTCTCCGCCCTGGCCATCCTGCTGTTCCTGTGGACCTGGAACCAGTTCCTCCTCCCCCTGGTCCTGGTCGACGATCCCGACAAACGCACCATGGCCGGAGCCCTGGGAGCGTTCCAGGGGCAGTACCTCAACCAGCTCCCCCTGCTGTTCGCGGGCGCGCTGATCATCATGCTGCCGACGATCGTGATCTACGTCATTTTCCAGCGCCAGTTCATCAAGGCGCTTCTCCAGGGCGCGGTCAAAGGCTGAAGCGCACCTCCTCCGTCTCCCTCATCGGTCCGGACTGTTCGCGACGACAGCCGCAGCCACAAGGACAATGCATGACATTTCACCTCGACCACGCCTGGGTGTGGGACTTCTGGTTCGCCGATGACGGCGACACCTTCCACCTGTTCTACCTCCACGCACCCAAGAACCTGGGCGACCCGGAGCTGCGCCATCGCAACGCCCGGATCGGGCACGCCACCTCCGTCGATCTGGTCGGCTGGCAGGACCACGGACCGGTCTTCGGCCCCGGACAGCCCGGCACTTTCGACGAGACCGCCACGTGGACGGGCAGCGTGCTCCGCGGACCCGACGGCGTCTGGCGGATGTTCTACACCGGAGCCCGTTTCCTCGACGCCGGGGGCAACGTCGAAACCATCGGCGTGGCCACCTCCACGGACTTGCACACCTGGACGAAACAGCCCGGGCCGCTCATCGAGGCGGACGGGCGCTGGTACGAGAGGCTGGGAGACTCCAGCTGGCCGGAGGAGGCATGGCGCGATCCCTGGGTCTTCCCGGACCCGGCCGGTGACGGCTGGCACATGCTCATCACGGCCCGGGCCAACCACGGTGCTGACGACGACCGGGGCGTGATCGGGCACGCGACATCACCGGATCTTCAGGCATGGACCGTCCGGCCACCGCTCAGCCGCGTGGGCGCCGGCTTCGCCCACCTGGAGGTCCCCCAGATCACGACCGTCGACGGCGAGTCCGTACTGCTGTTGTCCTGCGACACTCCACGACTGTCCGCCGCACGGCGCAGAGCCGGCCAGGTCGGAGGTGTCTGGAGCGTTCCAGCCGCTGCGGTCCTGGGCCCTTACCCGGTGGAGGACGCCACGTTGGTCGTCGAGGATTCCCTCTACAGCGGGCGCCTCATCGAAGACCGGACCGGCAGAACCGTGATGCTCGCCTTCGACAACTCCACTGTCGACGACAGGTTCGCCGGCTCGATATCCGACCCCATCCACGTGAGCTGGTCAGCGGAGCGGCACGGCATCGCCCCCTTGGCCCTCCAGAGCAAAGGCACCCCGGAATGAGCACCCGCATCGAGGGCAGCACCGCACCAGGCTTCGCGCCCCTCGCGGAAGCCTTCTCCACCGCTTTCACCGGCCATGACGCCATGGGCGCGGCACTTTGTGTCCGGCTGGCCGGCGAGACAGTCGTTGACCTGTGGGGCGGGATTGCCGACCCGCGCGACCGCTCGCCCTGGACGAAGGACACCACCAGCGTCATCTTCTCCTGCACCAAGGGCCTTGTCTCCATCCTCGCGGCACGTCTCGTGCAGGACGGACTCCTGGACTACCAGGCTCCCGTCGCGACCTACTGGCCCGAGTTCGCCGCCGAAGGGAAAGAAGAGATCACGGTCGCCGATCTTCTCGCCCACCGGTCCGGGCTCTCGGCACCACGCGATCTCCTGAACGTCGAGGACGTCATCGACTGGGACGTCGTCACGGGTCGCCTGGCAGCCCAGCAACCACTGTGGACCACCAGCCAGGGCCACGCGTATCACGCCCTCACCCACGGCTGGCTCGCCGGTGAGGTCATCCGCCGGATCACCGGCAAAACGGTCGGCCAGTACTTCGACGAACTCATCGCCGCACCGCTGCAGGCCGACGCGTGGATCGGCCTCCCCCGCGGGGCGCGGCACCAGGTCGCCCATCTGCGGGCCGCAACGAGCCTCACCGCGCTCGTTGCTCAACAGGCAGCGGCGCGCGTTGCCGGCGAGATCGACTGGACCGAGCGGGCCATGACCCTCGGAAACGCGTTCCCGCCGGAACTCGTCGACGCCACCGGCGGCTTCAACGACCCCCGTATCCAAGCGGCGGAGCTGCCGGGAGCGGGCGGCATCGCATCGGCCCGGGCGCTGGCCTCGATCTGGTCATCCACCGTGGTGGAGACCGACGGAGTGCGGCTGCTGGATGCCGGCACGGTCACTGACGCCACGCGACCGCAGACCGAAGGCACCCCGATATTCGGCGGACAACCCCCCTTCGCGCGGTGGGGCATGGGATTCCAGCTTCCCTCCCTCGCCCGCGAATTCCTCGGGCCCGCCTCCTTCGGACACGACGGCGCCGGCGGGCAGGTCGCCTTTGCAGACACGACACACCAGGTCGGATTCGCTTTCCTGACCAACCTCATGGAAGCGGGGCCCGACCACCGCGCCACCGCGATCGTGGACGAACTCCGCCGCATCCTCCGCAAGTAACGCCGGGGTGAGGGCTGGGGTCTGGCCCAGGGGTGTTGCGGTTTGGCCGGGGCGCGTTGCCGGTGCGCAGTTGCGAGGCACGGGAAACGTGGTGCGACCACACCATCCCGACCCGTCCAGCTGCTTCACCCGCCCCGGATCGAGATGCCCCGACTTCTGGCGGGAACCTCCGCTGGTCCGCGGGCCATGTCCCGAGCGGGAATCCGGTCGGGCCCAGTCATCGGGGGTGACGTAGTCGTACGGCATCCGCAGCGGCTCCGCGCCGTGTCTTTCACCGATCGGGGTGGCGGCCTGGAGACTGCGGCCGGTGGGGTGGCGGCGGGATGGTGGCCGTGCTGGGTGCGGTCTCCGGCCAGACCAGCAGGACGGGGCAGGGGGCGTGGTCGACGATGAAGCGGCTGGCGGGGCCGAGGCTGCGGGGTCCGAGGTGGGTGCGGTCGCCGTCGCGGGCGAGAATGAGCAGGTCGGCGCCTTCGGCGGCGGCCACGACTTCTCGTTCGACGCTGCCCGAGCGTTCTTGCCGGGCACACGGCCGTCCCAGCCGCTCGGCCGCTCTGGTCAGGAGATGTTCGGCTGAGGCAGCGGCCAGGTGTTCCACCGCGGTGCCGGGGTCGCGGTCGGGGCGTGCGCGGCCCAGCAGCCCGGCGTAGGCGCCGTGCGCGGCGCCCGGCACCTCGTGTCCGGTGATGTGGAGCAGCACCAGGTCAGCGTTGGCAGGCGTGTGGGTGCGGGCGGCGTCGACGCAGGCGGGCCAGGTGCCCTCGACGATCCAGACGATGACGGTCACGGTGTTCAGCCTCCGATGGTTTGGAGTGAGCCCCACAGTGCCACCACGGAGAGCAGCAGGGCGGCGGGCACGGCGAGCAGGCCGAGCCGGGTGAACTCGCCGAGGCCTACGTCGGTGTCGTGTTCGCGTACGATGCGCCGCCACAGCAGGGTGGCCAGCGAGCCGGCGTAGGTGAGGTTCGGGCCGATGTTCACGCCGAGGAGGACGGCGAGGACGGCGCCCGGGCCGGTGGGGGTGGTCAGGGGCAGCAGGACCAGGACGGCAGGCAGGTTGTTGATGACGTTCGCCAGTACGGCAGCCAGTGCCGCGATGGCGAGGAGGGCCGGGAGACCGGTGCCGCCGGGCACCAGGTGGCCCAGTACGTCCGCGAGGCCGTTGTCGACCACGGCCCGGACCACGATGCCCAGGGCCAGGACGAAGGCGCAGAACGGCAGGGCCGCGGCCCGGACGATCGCCGTGGGGGTGGTGCGGCGCTGGGCCAGGGCGCGGGCCGCCAGGACGGCCGCGCCCGCGGCCGCCGCCCAGGCCGGGTTGATGCCGACCGCCGAGGTCAGGACAAAGCCCGCCAGGGTGCCCGCCACTGTGAGCAGGGCGAACAGAGGCAGTTCGCGGGGCTCGTCGGCGGGCGGGGCCTCGGTGCCCGCGTCCAGGTCAGTGGCGAAGAAGCGGCGGATCACCATGTACTCGACACCGATGGCCACCAGCCAGGGCAGCGCCATCAACGCGGCGAAGCGGGTGAAGCTCAGGCCACTGGCGGCGAACGCCAGCAAGTTGGTCAGGTTCGAGACCGGGAGCAGCAGCGAGGCGGTGTTCGACAGGTGGGTGCAGGCGTAGACGTGCGGTTTGGCGCGGGCGCCGAGGCGGGCGGCGGTGGCGAACACCACCGGAGTCAGCAGCACCACCGTGGCGTCCAGGCTGAGCACTGCGGTGATCAGTGAGGCAGCCACGAACACGAGGACCAGCAGGCGGCGGGGGCGGCCGGCCGCCCGGCGGGCCATCCAGGCGCCGCACGCGTGGAACAGACCCTCGTCGTCGCACAGCTGGGCCAGGACCAGGACGGCCGCGAGGAAGCCGATCACCGGGCCCAGCTGGGCGGCCTCGGCCGCCGCGTGGTCGAGCGAGATCGCGCCGGTGGCGATGACCACCCCGGCAGCGGGGACAGCCACGACCGCCTCCGGCCAGCCCCACGGCCGGATCACCGCGCAGGCCAGCACCGCCAGGAGCAAGGCGACAGAGAGTGCTTCTGCGAGTGCAAAGTTCAGCGTCTGAGCCTTTCCGGGACGGAATCCTGGCAGAGCGGAACGACCGTACCGGGGCAGGCCGTGGCTCGTGTCGAGCACGCTGAGGATTTGAGAAATATCGGAACAAAAGTACACCGTCGGCCCTCGGGAACCTGGTGCCGTCCGCATACCGGCGGGGCTTCCACCCCGACGCCTCTGGGCCGGTCAGGAGGCATCCACGAGCCGCAGGACGAGGGAGACCGCGGAGACGCAGCACTCCTCCTGCCCAGCCTCCTTTGATGCTTGCTGACGAAGGTCGGTGTGGCGTTTGCGGGTGTTGCCGAGCCAGGTGCCGAGCTTGACCACCACGGGCCGGTCAGCAACATCCTGACGACCCGACAGCGCATCTGTCGTCTCCAGGTGCTCGGCCTGCTTGCGGGGCACTCGCAGCTGGGATGCGTTTCACCCGTACACGATCAGGAGGAGATAGGGCCGAGCGCCAGAACGGCACCGAGAAGTGGTTCAACGACGAGAAGGGCTACGGCTTCATCACCCCGGAGACCGGTCCTGATCTCTTCGTCCACTTCCGTGCGATCGAAGGGCATGGATTTCAAGTCCCTGAAGGAAGGCCAGGCGGTCACCTTCGAGGCGGTCCAGGGGCAGAAGGGTATGCAGGCCGAAAGAGTCCAGGCCGCGGGGTAGCAGCCCGCTCGCGACTCGATGGGCGACGGCCTCGACCAGTGGGTTGACGAGGTGCGCATCCGTGACGGGCGGAGCAGCTTTGCGCGGTGGGCCCTCGCGGGGGAGGCGTGGGCCGCAGATGAAGGCCGACACCCGCGCACGGCAGCGAGCACGCGCTCGTTCTGAGAGCTAGTTCCAGCCCTGTGACCGGCCGAAACGGATCAGTCCTTGCGCCCCGTCGCAGCGACGGTGACTCCCAGGCCGATCATGGCGAGCCCGCCGATCCCGCCCACCAAAGAAAGCCGCTGCGGCGAGCGCGCGAACCAGTCCCGGGCAGTGGCCGCGACCATCCCCCACGCCATGTCGGACGCCACAGCGATGATGTTGAAGACCAGGCCCAACAGCAGCATCTGCACCGCGACATGCCCCTGACTGCGGTCAACGAACTGCGGCAACACAGCGGCGAAGAACACGATCGTCTTCGGATTGGTCACCCCGACCGCGAACCCCTCCCAAAACGTCCGCAGACCACCCTGCGCGACTCCCACCCCAGTGACCGTCGGCTGCAACGACCCGCGCTCGCGCCATGCCTTGACGCCGAGGAACACCAAGTAGGCGGCACCCACCAGCTTGAGCACAGTGAAGACAAGAACCGAGCGTTCCACCACCGCCCCCACCCCGAATGCCACAGCCACGATCAGCATGTAGGCGCCGACCGTGTTCCCCACAACCGTGGTCAGCGCGGCACGGCGCCCCTGCGCCAACGCTCGCCCGATCACGAACAGCACACTGGGACCGGGAATTATGATCAGCAAGAATGACATGGCCGCGAAAGCAATTATACGGTCAGTAGACACCATGAAGCTCATGCAAGCACGGGGAGGCACCGTCCATCCAGCCCATTTCCCATCCCACTCCGAGCACCGGAGGCTGGAACGCGGGCCGGTAGCCGGCAGTCCGCGCCGGATCATCAAGGCGGAACTGTCGAGGATCACCGGGCTGGCCAAGCAGGCCCCGCAAGGGCGTCTGACCAGGCGTGAGGAAGGTGAACTGGCCGCGGAGGACGAATCGGGGGCACCGGGGGCACCGACGAACTGCAACCGACGTGGTTCCGGCCGATCGCGGGCGGGGCACGGCGGCGAGAATGAGAACCGGCCAGGAGCGGGCGGACTTTGACAGGCCGTTGCTACGCAGGCCTGGTCAGGCCAGGTTCCCCAACTCGGCCGCCGCTGCCGTCAGATCGGTGCGGACCAGTTCCTCGTGCGGGGCGAGGTCGTTCTGCCGCCCCAGGACGGCGACGGCGGCGAAGACCCGTCCCCGGGCGTCGCGCACGGGCGCGGCGTACTCGGTGATGCCGTGCTCGAACTCCCCGTGCGCGGTGACCAGACCTCCGGGCGCGTCGCGTGCGTTGGCCCGGGCGACCTCGGCGGCCGAGTGGGCGGCGTTGGGGCCGCCGACTCCGATCAGTTCGTAACCCGCCAGCAGCATGGCGATCTCCTCCTCGGTGTGGTCCCACAACAGTGCGCGGCCCGCGCCCGTACACCAGCAGGGGGTCACCAGCGTCGCCCTGGTCAGCCACTGGTCGGCCATGGCGGGCGAGGGCTCGGCACGCAGCAGACGTACGAGGACACCGTCCCGGACGGACAGCCGGGCGCTGGCCCCGTGCCGGATCGCGAGGCGGCGCAGAATTGCCCGGCTGCTGTGCAGCAGACCGGGGTTGAGGGAGGCCGCCAGGGCGAAGAACTCGTGGGCGGCGCGCAGAGTGGAGTCCTCGCGGCGTTCGAGGAAGCCCTTGTCGCACAGCTCCTGCGTCATCCGTGAGGCCTTGCTGCGCTCCAGGCCCATCTCGTCGGCGAGCCTGCTGACATTGAACCCGGTGCGCCCGGACCGCTCGCGGTCGACTACGGCGTCGACGAGGCGCAGGCCGGTGCGCAGCGACGAGGCCGTGGAGTTCCCGGAGTCGCTCCTGCCCGGCCGGCTGCTCCCGGACGGCCCAGATCCTCCGGGACCGGGCCGGTCATCGCCCTGCTGGGATCGCTCGGATCGCTTGTCGGGGCCGAATGCTGTCACGTCGGCACTATAGCGATCCGCTCGTCGCAGGAGCGGATCGTCATGAGCCTCGGCCGCATCGGCACGGTCTGGATGACCACCCCGGGCGCAACGCTGTTCAGCACGCACAGGGTCCACGTGAAGGAGAACCAGATGACCCGATACGACCTCGCCCTCATCGGATTCGGCGGTGTCAACCGCGCGCTCGCCGAATTGATCACCGAGCGGGGCGACGCACTTGCCGCCGAACTGGGGTTCGGTCTGCGCGTGGTGGCCATCACCGATCTGCGTGCCGGTTCGCTGGTGCGCGCCGACGGCATCGAACTGGCTCCGCTGCTCGCGGCCACGCCCAGCGAACTGGACTTCTCCCGCATGGCGGGCGGCAGCCCTGATCCCCGCAACGAGTGGGTGATCCGGGAGGTCCCGGCCGACATCGTCGCCGAGGCGACCTTCACCAATCCCGAGGACGGCCAGCCCGCGCTGTCGCACGTGCGATGGGCGCTGGAGGCCGGGAAGCACGTCTGTACCACCAATAAGGGCCCGGTGGCACTGCGCGGTCGCGAGCTGAAGGAACTGGCCCGGCGTCATGACGTCGCCTTCGAGTGCGAGGGATCAGTGCTCAGCGGCACGCCCGTGCTGCGCACGGCGCGGCGGATGTTCGGGGGGCTGCGGGTGTCGGCCGTCGAGGGCGTCATGAACGGCACGTCCAACTACATCCTCGGCCGGCTGGAGAGCGGCATGGACTTCGCCGACGCGGTGGCCGAGGCCCAGGCGTTGGGATATGCGGAGGCCGA
Organism: Streptomyces sp. NPDC102437; assembly: GCF_044765565.1. Classification (NCBI taxonomy): domain Bacteria; kingdom Bacillati; phylum Actinomycetota; class Actinomycetes; order Kitasatosporales; family Streptomycetaceae; genus Streptomyces; species Streptomyces sp. NPDC102437. The sequence continues at coordinate 23,176 of NZ_JBIWKI010000056.1, forward strand.
CCCCACCGCCGACGTGGAGGGGCATGACGTCCAGCTGAAGGTCATGATCCTGGCCGGTGAGGTGCTGGGCACGGAACTGAAGCGCGCCGACGTGCCCTGCGAAGGCATCTCCGGCATCACCGCCGAGGACATAGAGGCAGCCGCGGCCGAAGGACTGCGCTGGAAACTGGTCGGATCGGCGACCCGGCGCCCCGACGGCACCGTGGATGCGCGCGTCGCCCCCGTGGCGCTGCCGGACAGCCACCCGCTGGCCGGGGTCTCAGGTCCGGTGAACGCGGTGGCCTTCCACACCGACCTGCTGGGAACCGTCACGGTCTCCGGGCCCGGCGCGGGGCGCACGGAGACCGCGTACGCGCTGCTGTCGGACATCATCAGCATCCATGAGAGCCACAACGACCGCGGCACCCGAACCCAGGGAGCCACCGGCGGGGCACGCGCCGGCGCGCCGGTGGACAGTGCACGTGAGCTGGAGGAGACGAACCGTGTCTGAGACCGTGATCAACACCGCGCTGCACCTCGGCGACGACATGGCGCCTGTGCGCAACCCCTACACCGGCGAGACGATCGGCTCGGTCTGTGCCGTCGCTGCGGACGCCCTGGAAGCCGTAATGCTGCGGGCCCGTGACGGCCGCACCACTGCGCGGGCCATGTCGCGGGCCGCCCGGGCCAAGGTCCTCGACGGCGCGGCCCGGCTGGTGGAGGAACGCGCCGAGTCTTTCGCCCGGCTGATCGTGAGTGAGGCGGGGAAGACCCTCGTCCAGGCCCGCAAGGAGGCCGCCCGCGCGGTCAATACCCTGCGTCTGTCGGCCGCCGAGGCCCGGCGCAACGCCGGTGAGGTGGTGCCCTTCGACGCGTACGAGGGCTCCGAGGACCGCCAGGGGTGGTTCACCCGGGAGCCGCTGGGGATCATTGCCGCCATCACCCCGTACAACGACCCGCTGAACCTGGTCGCTCACAAGCTGGGGCCTGCCGTCGCGGGCGGCAACGCGGTGGTACTCAAACCGTCCGCGCTGACACCGCTGTCGGCGCTGCGCCTGGTGGACACCCTGGTCGAGGCCGGTCTTCCCGAGGAGGTCGTGACCGTCGTCAACGGCGGGCCCGAGCTGGGTGCGGCCCTCGTTGCTTCGCGCGACGTGCGGATGGTGTCCTTCACCGGAGGTTTCCGCACCGGTGAGGCGATCGCCCGCTCGGCGGGACTGAAGAAACTCGCGATGGATCTCGGCGGCAACGCGCCCGTGATCGTCATGGAGGACGCGGACCTGGACGCCGCCGTGGAGGGCTGTGTGTCCGGTGCCTTCTGGGCGGCCGGACAGAACTGTATCGGCGTCCAACGGGTCCTTGTCGCCCGCCAGGTGTATGCGGCCTTCCGCGACGCCTTCGTCGCGCGAACACTGCGGCTGAGGGCGGGCGACCCGACGGACGAGCGTACGGACGTAGGGCCGATGATCACAGCCGGCTCGGCGGCCGCTGCCAAGGCCCTTGTCGACGCGGCGCTCGAGCAGGGGGCGACGCTGCTGTGCGGCAATCGGCTCGACGGCAGTGTCTATGCCCCGACGGTCCTGGAGGACGTCCCGGGCACCGCTGCGGTGTGGCAGGACGAGGCGTTCGCGCCGGTCGTCGTCCTCCAGCCCTTCGACTCGTTCGGGGAGGCCGTCGAGCGGGCCAACGAGATCGAGTTCAGCCTGCACGCCGGTATCTTCACCACCCGGCTGGACCGTGCCCTGGGGGCTGCCCGGCGGCTGGACGCCGGAGGCGTCATGGTCAACGACTCCTCCGACTACCGCTTCGACGCGATGCCGTTCGGCGGCTTCAAGTACGGCAGCATGGGCCGTGAGGGGGTTCGGTTCGCCTACGAGGAGATGACCCAGCCCAAGGTCGTCTGCTTCAACGGGACGGGCGACGGCCGGTGAGCGGCTTCCGCATCGAGTCCGACTCTCTGGGCGAGGTGGAGATCCCCCAGGCGGCGTACTGGGGCGTGCACACCGCCCGCGCTCTGGAGAACTTCCGGATCAGCGGTGTCTCAGCGGCCTCCCATCCGCACCTGGTGCGGGCCATGGCCGCCGTGAAACACGCGGCGGCCATGGCCAATGATGAGGTCGGTGCTCTGGAACCGCGCAAGGCACGGGCCATCGCCGAGGCGTGCGCCGAAATCGAACGGGGCCGATACCACGAGGAGTTCGTCGTGGACGTCGTCCAGGGCGGTGCCGGCACCAGCACCAACATGAACGCCAACGAGGTCATCGCCAACCTCGCCCTGGAACGCCTGGGTTGTGCCCGTGGACGGTACGACGTCCTCCACCCGCTCGACGATGTCAACCGATGCCAGTCGACCAACGACGTCTACCCGACGGCCCTGAAGATCGCCGTGAGCGCGGCTCTCGCCGACCTCTCCGTTGAACTCGGCCTCCTGTCCGAGGCGTTCACGGCCAAGGGCAGGGAGTTCCGGCATGTCGTGAAGGTGGGCCGCACCCAGTTGCAGGACGCGGTCCCGATGACACTCGGCCAGGAGTTCGCCGCGTTCGGCGTCACTCTGTCGGAGGACACGGCCCGCATCTCCGAAACGCTTCCGCTGCTCGCCGAGACCAACCTCGGCGCCACCGCGGTCGGCACCGGCGTCACCGCGGCACCGGGTTATGCCCAGGCCGCTGTCCGGCATCTGCGGGCACTGACCGGGCTGGATCTGAAGGCGGCGTCCGACCTCGTCGAAGCAACCTCCGACACTGGTGTGTTCCTCCAGGCGTCCGGGGTCCTCAAGCGCACGGCAGTGAAGCTGTCGAAGATCTGCAGCGATCTGCGGCTGCTGTCCAGCGGCCCGCAGTCGGGCCTCGGGGAGATCAACCTGCCGCCGCGCCAGGCCGGCTCCTCGATCATGCCGGGCAAGGTCAACCCGGTGATCCCGGAACTGGTCAACCAGATCGCCTTCGCCACGGCGGGGGCCGACGTGGCGATCACTATGGCCGCCGACAACGGGCAGTTGCAGCTCAACGCCTTCGAGCCGCTCATCGGCCACCTGCTGCTCCAGCACATTGCTTGGCTGACTCGCGGCTGCGCCACTCTGCGCACCCTGTGCGTGGTCGGGATCACAGCCAACGAGGAGCGACTGGCGCGGCAGGCCGCAGGGTCTGTCGGGGTGGTGACGGCGCTGACACCTCGCATCGGGTACGCGGCAGCGGCCGAGGCCGCCCGGCAGGCACTGGCCACCGGTGCCGACGTGCTGGACGTCGTCGTCGACAGCGGACTGCTCGACCGTGACAGCGCCGAGCAATTGCTCCGGGCGGGCGTCTGACGGGACGCCCGCAGCCCCTGGGGCATGGCACGCGGCCGGCCCCCCAGGGCAGTCCGCGTACCGCTGCTGCCCGCCGGTCCGCCGGGGGCAGCAGCTCCCTCGCCCCTGCGATTCAGGACCGGCCGCGGTCGACGACGCGGGACAGTGCGAGAGTGGTGACCGTGTCACGTACACCGGGCATCTGGGCCATGTGCTCCCAGATGCCCCTTACGCGTTCCAGGGACCGGGCCTCCAGACTGACCAGCAGGTCGAACTCACCGCTGAGCACGTCGCAGGAGACGACTTCGGGGATGCGCCTGATCGCCGCGAGGACATCCCCGCCGCGCATCCGGTCCTTCCGGTAGACGAGCACATGGGCGCGGACCAGATCCGCGGCCGCCGTGCCGGACGGGCGGACTAGGGTGTAGCCGCAGATGTACCCCTGCCGCTCGAGACGTTCCACCCGTTGGCGCACGGCGTTCCTGGACAACTGCACACGCTGGCCGAGTTCGGCGTGGGTGATGCGGGCGTTGCGGGTCAGTTCAGCGATGATCTTCTCATCGACGGCGTCCATGGTCTCGGCTCCTGGTCGTGAAAGGACCCCGGCGGCCTGCTGGCCGCCGGGGTGGGGGGCATCGGTTACTGCTCCGGCTGTCTCACCGGACAGTGCACTCCGCCCCGTGGAGGGCGAACACCCGGGCCGGGAAGCCGGAACCTCCCTGCGGCTTCGGCCAGGTCGCGACGATCAGGGCGCCCGCCTCGGGGACCCGGTCGAGGTTGGCCATCAGCTCGATCTGCCACCGGTCGCGCTCCAGGACATACCGCTCCAGGCTGAAGTCACCTGCCGAGGTGGCCAGACCGGGGTCGGTGTCGGTCTGCTCGTGACCGATGGCGGTGACGCCCACCTCCTCGAAAAGATGGCGCAGTACCGGGCCCGACCAGCCCGGCGCGTGGCTGAGGCCCGCCTCGTCCCGGTTGGCCATGGCGGACGGGTCCGGCCAGCGGCGGCTCCAGCCCGTGCGCAGGGCCACGAAGGACCCGGCCGGTATGCGGCCGTTGCGGCCTTCCCAGGCGGTCACGTCGTCCAGCGTGGGCACGGAGTCAGGATCGGCCTCGACACGGTCGGAGATGTCGAGGATGACCAGCGGCAGGAGCATCTCCTCGACGGGGATGTTGTCCAGCGTGCGTGCGCCGTCCACGAAGTGCACGGGCGGGTCGACGTGGGTGCCCCACTGGCCGACGAGCGTGTAGAGGTGCACATTGAAGCCGTCGCCGCGCTTCATGTCGAAGGGCATCTCGCGGCGCTCGTCCGGGAACGCCGGAAAGTGCGGCTGGCCCGGATGGAAGGCGTGGGTGAGGTCCGTGTGGACGGACGTCTCGGTCAGCTCGCGCAGGGCGGCCCACAGGCGGGGCTCGGGGAAGCGGTCCATGTGCTGTTCGACCTTGTCTCTGTGTCGTAGGCGGGGGCGCCGACCCGTGCGACGCGCACGGCCGGCCGGTATGACAGGGGTGCTTCGGGGCTGCAGGCCGACGCTCGGCCCGTCAGGTCGGATCGTTCGTCAGCAGGTCGGCCAGTTCTGAGGGCTCGGCGACGGACGCGACGGCACCTGCGGCCTCTTCGCGGCTGCCGTAGCCCCACCGCACATGGACGGCGGGGATCCCCTCGGCCGCCGCGCTCTGCACGTCGTACGCCCGGTCGCCGACCATGAGCGGCCTGGAGACATCGACCCCACGTGCACGCAGCCGGGCGAGGCAGACCCGGATGACCTGGCGCTTGGTGGTCCGTCCCGCCGACTCGTCGATGCCGCAGACTGCAGCCAGACGAGCCTCCAGACGGTGGTGCCGGGTCACGCGTTCGGCCTGGTCCTGGACCTTCGACGTCGCCACGCCCATCGTCATCCCCAGCCCAGCAAGGGCGTCAAGCATCTCCGGAACGCCCGTGAACAGGGAGCTGTCGAGGGCACCGTACTCCGCGTAGTCGGCCCGATAGGTGTGCAGGGCCCGCCGCGCCGTCTCCTCATCGAGGCCGACGACGTATCGGAAGGACTCGTACATCGGCGGTCCGACGAAGGAGCGCAGGGTGGGCTCGTCCGGCACCCCTGCACCCACGCTGCGCAGCGCGGCCGCGGCACTGGCGGTGACGCCCGGCGCCGAGTCGACCAGGGTGCCGTCGAGGTCCAGCAGGAGACAGGTCGGATTCATGAACATCCCGTCTCCGTCTCCGACTTTGTCGCCTTGGCCGACTGCCCGGCCCCGTGGCGCAGGCGGTAATAGAGGAAGCAGGCTCCGACGAATGGGATGCCGAAGTACAGGGCTGTGACCTGCGCCGGGTCGAAGGCGATGCCGACAAGCGATGCCAGGCAGAGGGTGAAGGCGAGTACCGGCACGACTGGGTAGAACGGGGTCCGGTAGGCCAGGGTCCTGATGTCTCCGCCGGACTTGACGAACTGCCGACGGTGGAGGAACTGGGAGGCGACGATGGACATCCAGACGCCGACGGCGGCGAAGCCTGCCACGGAGACGAGTACCAGGTAGACCGTCTCCGCCGCGACCACGCTGCTGAGCAGGGAGGCGAGGCCGCCCAGCATGCTCAGGAGCAGCGCGGTCATGGGGATGCCGCGGGAGTTGAGGCGGCGCAGTGCCGGTGGTGCCTGTCCTTCCTCCGACAGGGAGAACAGCATGCGGGCGCAGGAATACAGTCCGCTGTTCCCGGCCGACAGCAACGCTGTGATGATCACGAAGTTCATCAGGTCCGCCGCGTACGGGATGCCGACGGTCGAGAAGACGGTGACGAAGGGGCTCTCGTCGAGACCGACCTTCTCGTACGGGATCATCGCGGCGATCACCGTGATGGCACCGACGAAGAAGATCAGCAACCGGACGACGGTCACCCGCAGCGCCTTGGGGACGGCGGTGGCAGGGTCCGCGGTCTCGCCCGCGGCGACGCCGATGAGTTCGGACCCGGAGAAGGCGTAGAAGGCTGCGAGGACGGTGACCAGGATGCCCGAGAAGCCGTGGGGGAAGAGGCCGCCGTCGGTGGTGAAGTTCTCGAAGAGGGACGGGAATGCTTGGTCGCTGTCGGCGAGCGGGTGGAAGCCGGCCAGGGCGGCACCGCCCAGGACGATGAGGGCGACCACGGCGACGACCTTGATCAGCGAGAACCAGTACTCGGTCTCACCGAAGACCCGTGCCGAGAAAGCATTGACGGCGAAGACGACCGCGGCGAAGACCACGCACCAGACCCACACGCCGATCGAGGGGAACCAGCGCTGCATCAGCAGACCGCAGGCGGTGAACTCGGAGCCGAGGGCGACGGCCCAGGTGAGCCAGTACAGCCATGCCGTGGCGAATCCGGTCGCCGGGCTGATGGAACGGGCGGCGTAGATGTGGAAGGAGCCCGAGACGGGGTAGATGACGGCGAGTTCACCAAGGCAGGTCATGACCAGGTAAACGACGAACGCGCCGACGAGGTAGGCGAGCACGGCACCGAGAGGGCCGGCCTGGGAGATGGTGAAGCCGGAACTGATGAACAGTCCGGAGCCGATGACCCCGCCCATCGCGATCATGACAAGGTGGCGCGCGGTCATGGAGCGGCGCAGTGCCTCGCCGGGCCCGTCGGACGGGGGTCCGGGCGGTGCGGGGGACTGATGAGGGGACGAAGGCGCTGTGTGCGGCTGCGCCGGGGGGCTTCCCGGCGTGAGGGGCAGGGACATATGAGGTGTCCTTGGGTGGCAGCGGCTGGGGACGGCAACGCATGGCGAAGGGGTGGTGCCACTGATGGGGCCTGCGGAGCGCGGGAATGGGTGGCCCCGCGCGCCGCGGCCGGGAGGAGCGCCTGAGGTCGGCGACGTCGAATCAGGCGCGGTGGACGAGGTCGAACGGAGCGGACAGTTCGACGACCGGGACTTCCCAGGGATGGGCATCCAGGATGCGGCCGAGGACGCGCGACACCTCGTCGTCCGGCGTACGAGCGTCGATGTGGACGGTGACAGTGAGCGTGGGCGAGAGGGAACTGTCGCCGACGGAGCCGAAGGCCGGCCGGGCGCCCGGCTCCGTGGTGAAGCCCTCCACGCCGACACCCACCTCGAAGACGTCGCTGTAGACACCGAAGTCGCCCGCGCACGGTGAAGAACGCAGGATCTGCAGCAGCGAGCCGAACGCCGCGTCGTCGCGCAGCGTCTCGGTGTGGCCCGCTCCCAGGGCGGCGAGTGTCTCACGGGTGACCGGCCAGTACACCCGGACCGACCGGACTGAGCGGAGCTTGATGTTCCCAAGGGGTGGCCGTTCGGACACACCATTGAGTGCCGATGCCGTCGTGGCGGTGGTCATGTGTGTGAGTTCCCTTCTCCGATTGACCGTGATGCTATGCGTGCGTTAAGTGCACGACAAGATGTGAATACTGCACAGTTTGAAAAAGTTCGCCGGATGATCACCGAGGTCATCGCTGGGGTTTCCGCGCCGGGTAGAGTGCCGCGCATGGAATCGAGTGTGGGCCGCGGCTTCGACATGCTGTCCGCGCTCACCGGTCGTACGGTTGCGAACCACCGCGGCGTCTCGATCAGCGACCTGGCCCGCGACATGGGACGCGACCGCAGTCAGGTGTCCCGGGCCCTGAACGCCATGGCCGAGGAGGAATTCCTCCTGCGCGACGCCGCGTCACGCACCCTCGCACCGCACTGGCGGCTGTACGCGGACGCACAGGAGCTCACGGCCCACCGGCTGCGCACGGACGGGCAGACGGCGCTGGAAGGGCTGGCCGCCGACACGGGCGAGAGCTGCTACCTCGGCATACTCGTCGGCGACGCCACCGTCACCATTGCGGAACGGGTGCCGCCGGGCAGCAAACAGATCGGCTCCTGGATCGGGCGGCCATACCCGGCGTACTGCAGCGACTGCGGCCAGGCCCTGCTGTGCGACGCCGAAGACGATGAGGTCGCCTCCGTCCTCGCCCGCACCGATTTCGTACGCCACGGACCCAAAACCCCCACCGGCGTCGACGACTTTCTCCACCGCCTCGCGGGGACCCGCGAGCGCGGCTACTCCGTCATCGACGAGGAGGCGGAACCCGGCCTGTACTCGATCGCCGCACCGGTACGCGACTTCCGCGGTGAGGTGATCGCCGCGATCCAGATCGTGGGACCGCGTGTCCGCCTGGCCCCCCGAACCGATGACCACGCGGCGGCGGCCCTCTCCTGGAGCCGTTGGCTCCAGGACGCACTGCGCGGCCACAACACCCGCTGACTCGACTGCAAGCAGACACAAAGGCCTTCAGGCCTCCGACACGTGTCGCCTCCTTTGCGTGAACCGCACCGCCTCGGAGGTCTGGCACACCTGTCCCACCTGCACCGATCCTGACTACCCCCACCCTGGCTGGCACGCTCGCTGCCTGGAGGAGTTGTCGCGGTTCGTACGGGGCCGCCTGGGACCGCTCCCCGCATGGACTCGGCGACATCCTCGGCCTTTCCAGGACCCGCATGTTCGGCCACTCCCTGGGCAATGCGACCGCGGCCTCGGCGATGGCGGCAGGGGTGCCGATCACGGCAGGCTCGAACCTCGACGGCAGTCTCATCGTCCTGCCAACGGGCTGCGCGAGCCGTTCCTCCTGATGAGCGAGGATGCGGACAACAAGCCGAGGTGGCCGCCGCTGCGGATGCGGGGGCGGCGAGGTTCTCTTGAAGGGAAGTCGCAGATAGCGGTCCAGGGCGCCGTCGGGAGAGAAGTGGAAGCCCGGCGTGAGGGCGAGGTTGCGCGTGGCCGCCAGGTCGGCCAACCGGCGGGAGCCGGCGTCGAGGAGCTCGAGCCACAGGGACAGACCGCCCTGCAGGACCGGGAAGCAACACCACGGAAGACCAGCCAGCAGCCGCGAGGGCACGATCCATGGCGGGGACGTCCCAGCCGGTGGAGGTGAGGGGCCTGGGAGACCAACCGGGCACGCGCGCCTCGGAACAGGGCGAGCGCGCCCGGATCGGTGGGAGAGTCCGGGACGACTCTGCTGTTCGGCCGCAGGTATGCCGCGCTGAGCAGGCTCAGCGCGGCATCGGCGCCGCTGGTCAGCAGGAGGTGCCCGCTGTCGGTCGCGAGCCCCTGGGCCTCGTAGGTCACGGTGCCCCGCGCGAGACCGAGCTCGCCGGCGAGCAGGCGTTCGGCGGGAAGCTGCGCCCCAAGAGGAACCGACCGTCGCGGATGGCCTTCGCCACGGCATCGGTCAAACGTCGCGCGGGCGGTCCGTCGCCGGCGCGCCAGTTGCCGAGCAGCTGGGGGAACCGTGACGCCGGGACGTGCCGTGCCATTCACGTAGGCCACTTTCTCGGGATTGGACCATGACCAGATGGACGGTCTCGCCCTAGCGTCGAGCCGTGACCAGCCACTACCGCATCAGTTCTGAAGACCACACGCCCCTGCACTACCGCCATGTCGATGTGTTTGCCGGCAAGGCGTTCACCGGCAACTCCCTTGCAGTCTTTCCCGACGACCCCGGCCTCTCCGCCGCACAGATGCTCACGATCACCCAGGAACTCCGGCACTTCGAGACGATCTTCCTGCGCGGCAATGATGAGAGCCAGGACGTCACCGCCCGGGTATTCGACCTCTTCGAGGAACTCGACTTCGCCGGTCATCCGGTCCTGGGCGCGGCCGCCGTCCTTCACGAACGTGACGGCGGTCGGGGGCCGCGGCGCCGGACGTTGCGCCTGGTCGGCAGGACGGTCGAGGTGACGACCTGGCGCACCGCCGCCGGGTACCACGCGGAACTCGACCAGGGAGCGCCGGAATTCCTCGCGACTGTACCGACGGAGGACAGGACGGAGATCGCCGCGGCGCTGAATCTGCCCCCCCGGGTACTCGCTGATCTTCCCCTGTGTGTCATCTCCACCGGCCTGCCCTATCTCATCGTGCCGGTGGTGGCGGGTCTGGCCGAGGCGAGGATCGTCCGCAGCGACTTCGCGGAGCTCGTCGGGCGGTACGGCGCGCAGTTCGCGTACGTGCTCGACATCAAGGCGCTGGAAGGTCGCCACTGGAACAACGACGGCGTTCTGGAGGACGTCGCGACCGGCAGTGCGGCGGGCTGCGTCGGCGCGTACCTCGCTCTGCACCGCGTTGTGCCCGTCGAGGAGGAGCTCACCCTGGGGCAGGGGCGTTTCACCGGCCGTCCGAGCCGGCTCACCGTCCTGCCGCAGGGGCGCCCCGACGCGCTGCACAACATCCGGGTCGGCGGCGACGTGAGCATGGTGGCCCGGGGAACCCTGGACGCCCTGCCCGAGTGAGGACCATTGCCATGCCCAGCTTTCCCCTTCACACAACCGACCGTATTCGCGCGGTCGTGGACCTTGCCGACCTCGTGGAGCCGGTCGCCGACGCTTTCACCGCGTTCAGCACCGGCGAAGGCACCCGGACGCCGGTCATGGTGCTGCCCGTCGCCGGCAGCGGGGACTCCCACGTCAAGGCCGCCCACCTGCCCCGGGTCCGCCACCCATTGGGCGGCCTCGGGTACGCGGCGGTGGTCGACGGTCAGAGTCGGCTGCGGAGCTCACTGGGAGGTGGCCCAGCCGTTGGCTGGAGCGGCGCTACGCCCCACAGGTGGACTCCGTGGGAGCTGGAACCTGTCGGCTGGGCGATCAGGACGAGGCCGTGACGAGTGGTGACTGTGCCACGGCTGCCGAGGACCACCGTACGTGCGCTGAAGGACACCCCGCCGTACGCTTCGAAGGCGGCTGCGGCGTCGATCTCATCGACGCCGTCGACCAGGCCGATCCCCACCGTGGAGCGCAGCCAGGGGAACGCGGCGTTCAGCGCGTACGGCAGGTCGCCGGGGGTGAGGTGGTTGGCCGGGATCGTGGTTGGCCCGTCCGGAGTCCAGCCCGGATACGACAGGCCCTTCCCGATTCGGGTGGCTTCGTCCTTGCCTGCGAGTTCCTCCACGACCCGCAGGGCTCCGACCGTGCCGGAGGTGACGCCGGCGGTGGTGGTGACCCGGTCGTCCTCCACATATCGCTGGCCGCGCTTCCAGTGCACCTGCGGTATTGGCGCTTCAGGGAGCTGATGTTGGACCAGAAGGAGGTCGCGTTCCGGCCGTCCAGCAGGCCGGAGGCCGCCAGCAGCTCCGGCCCGCGCATACTCCCAGAACATGGGCACCCTTGCGGTGCCGCTCCACGATCCAGTCACGCAGCCGCGCCTCCTTGGCGTCGGCCGGGTCGGTCACCGCGGGCACGACCACCACATCGGGCTCGGGGACCGCTCCCCTGTCCACCTCGGCCAACGTGTGGTCGGGCAGGAGTTGGGCACCGCCGGAGAGCGGGGAGACGCGGCGTTCGGCTGCCACGGTGTAGACGAACAACTTCTCCGACTCGGAACACCTGGTACGGCGCCATCACGTCGGTGGCCACGTGCACAGCGGGCTGTACATGGTCGCGGTAGCGCAGGAAAGGGCTGATCTGGGCAGCATCGCCGTCCCGCCGTAGATAGAGCACCAGCTCACGGGCGACGGCGGCGGCCAGTTCCGGGCCGTGGTCGCGTTCGACGATAGACAGCGCAAGGTCGATCCCGGAGGAGATGCCCGCGCTGGTACTGATGCGCCCGTCGTGGACGTACAGGGCCGCCTCGCGGACCCGGGCTGCCGGATACCGCTCGCGCATCGCTCCGGTCAGCGACCAGTGCGTCGTGCACGACCGGCCATCCAGCAGCCCCGCCTCTCCCACGGCCGCGGCACCGCTGCACACCGACGCCACCCGCGCCCCCGCGTCATAGGCATCCCGCAGCCATCGCACTGCGGCGCTCGACACCAGCCGGTCGGATCCAGTCAGCCGTGGCCCCGGGACCAGCACCAGATCACCCGGTCCCGCCTGCGACGCCGCAAGCGCCTGGAGCCCGGCGAGCTCCAGCCCCTGCGCCGAGCGCACCCCACCAGTCTCGGCGACGTACTCCAGCCGGTAGCAGCCGCCCAAGCGGGCTGCCGCATAGAAGACCTGGACCGGGCCGCCGAGATCCAACAGGTTCACCTCGGGCAGCACTAGTACTGCAACGACACTCCGTGATGTCCTCTGCGTTGGTAATGGCTGATGCGGGCTCGTGCTTGGCTTCGTCTTCGCCATCGTGACCATGCG
>NZ_JBIWKI010000057.1:0-35229 GCF_044765565.1 Streptomyces sp. NPDC102437
TACTGCAGGGGGGACCCTGTGGGAGAGTAGGACGCCGCCGAACTCCTTTTACGGGAAAGCCCCGTGTCCTGGTGGACACGGGGCTTTTCTGCGTTTCCGAGCGTCTAGGCTCGAACCATGCGCTACGAACTGGTCATCTTCGACAACGACGGTGTGCTCGTGGACAGCGAGCCGATCTCCAACACCATCCTGGCCGAGTACCTCACGGAGCTCGGTCACCCCACCTCGTACCAGGAGAGCCTCCGGGAGTACATGGGGTCCGCCGTGCACCGGGTACACGATCTCGTCGAGGAACGGACCGGGGAGAAGCTGCCCGCGGACTTCGACGCGACGCTCCACTCACGGATCTTCGCCGCGTTCGAGCGGGAGCTGGAACCGGTGGCCGGGGTCGAGGACGTGCTCGGGAAGCTCGTGGCCGACGGGATTCCGTACTGCGTCGTGTCCTCCAGCACGCACGAGCGGATCCGGGTCGCGCACCGCAGGACCGGGCTCGACCAGTGGTTCGAGGAGGAGTGGATCTTCAGCGCGGAGGACGTCGGGCGGGGCAAGCCGGCGCCCGACCTGTTCCTGCTCGCCGCCGAGCGGATGGGGGTCCCGCCCGAGCGGTGTGTCGTCTTCGAGGACAGTCCGCTCGGAGTGGAGGCGGCCAGGGCCGCGGGGATGGACGTGTACGGCTTTACGTCGATGATGCCGGCGGACCGGCTCGCCGGGGTGACCGGGCATTTCTCCGACATGAGCCAACTGCGGGAATTGCTCGCCTGATCCATCTACCCACCGGTAAAGACTGGCCTTACGCTCGCGGCCATGACAAATGCTCGTTTGCGGCACGGCAGGGCCTCCCTCGTGGTGAGTTTCTTCGTGCAGGGGGTCACCTTCGCTCTGCTGGTGACTCGGATTCCCGCCATTCAGGACCGGTACGGGATATCCGACGGGCTGCTGCCCGTCTTCCTGGCCGCGGTGCCCATCCTGGCCGGGGTGGGCAGTGTGGTCACCGAGAAGCTGGTCGTGCGGGTGCGGCCCAGGGTTGTGCTGAGGTGGGCACAGCCAGTCGTGATGCTCGCGCTGCTCGGCGCCGGCGCCGGGAACGCGCTGTGGGAGGCGGCCCTGGCACTGGGCGTGTTCGGGCTCTCCGTCGGGGCGCTCGATGCTTCCATGAACATGATGGGCGTCAGCCTCCAGCGGGCGTACGGGCGATCCATCATGCTCGGGTTCCACGCCGCGTACAGCCTCGGCGGGATCGCCGGGGCGTCCATGGCCTGGGCCGGGGCGCACTGGGACCTTTCGCTGCTGGTCTCCTACCTGCCGGCGGTCGTGGTGCTGCTGCCCGTCGTGTTCATCGGGAGCCGTTGGTACGCGGAAGGCACGGAGTCGGAGGCGAAGCCGGAAGAGGTGCGGGGCAAGGGGGCGGCCGCGGTCTCCTTCAAGCTGCTGATGCCGCTCTGTCTGGTGATGAGCTTCGCGTACATCGGGGACTCGACGGTCTCCAACTGGAGCGCCAAGTACCTGCAGGACGTGCTGGGGAGCTCGGAGCAGCTGTCGACCGTTCCGTACAACGTCTACATGGTGACGACCCTGCTGGGGCGCGCCGTCGGGGACTTCGGGGTGCGGCGGTTCGGGGCCGTGGCCGTGGTGCGGAGCGGGAGCGTGCTGGCCGCCGCTGGGTTCGCCGTGGTGGCGGTCGCCAGTGGGGCGTGGACCGGGATGCTCGGGTTCACCATGCTGGGGCTCGGGCTCTGCGTGATCGTGCCGCAGACCTTCGCCGCCGCCGGGCGGATGTTCCCCGCGGCGAGCGATACGGCCATCGCGCGGCTGAACGTCTTCAACTACGTGGGATTCCTGGTGGGATCGCCGTTGGTGGGAGCGCTCGGGGACGCCTGGAGCTACCGGGGGGCGATGCTCGTGCCGATGGTGCTGGTGCTCGCGACGCTGGTGTACGCCAAGTCGTTCGGAGCGGAGTCCGCCCGATACGGTGGCGGGCATGAGCGGCCGCGCACAGTTGATGTGGGATGACGCAGTAACGGGATACGACTTCGGGGAAAGTCATCCGATGGACCCGGTCAGGCTCGCTCTGACCATGGGTCTGGTCCGGGCGTTCGGGCTCGACGGCGCGGTGGACGTGGTGTCGGCCAGGCCCGCCGGGGAGTCGACGCTGCGGCTGGTGCACCGCGAGGACTATGTGGCCGCGGTGCGCGCCGCGTCGGCGGATCCGAAGCGGGCCGATCAGCGCTACGGGCTCGGGACGGTGGACGATCCGGCGTTCGCGGGGATGCACGAGGTGTCGGCGCTGATCGCCGGGCAGTCGGTGGCGGCGGGCGAGGCGGTGTGGCGCGGGGACACCTCGCACGCCGTGAACTTCACGGGCGGGCTGCACCACGCGATGCCGGGCGGCGCGGCGGGGTTCTGCGTCTACAACGATCCGGCGCTCGCCATCGCGCGGATGCTGGAGCTGGGCGCCGAGCGGGTCGCGTACGTGGATGTGGACGTGCACCACGGTGACGGGGTGCAGGCGGCCTTCTGGGAGGACCCGAGGGTCCTGACCATCTCGCTGCACGAGCACCCGCGGACGCTCTTCCCGCAGACCGGCTGGCCGGAGGAGACCGGCTCCGGGGCGGGTAAGGGCAGTGCGGTGAATCTGGCGCTGCCGGCCGGTACGGGGGACGCGGGGTGGCTGCGGGCGTTCCACGCGGTGGTGCCGGAGCTGCTGGCGGACTTCCGGCCGCAGGTGCTGGTGAGCCAGCACGGGGCCGATACGCATTTCGAGGACCCGCTCGCCCATCTCGCGGTGTCGTTGGACGCGCAGCGGGCGGTTATGTCGGCCTGTCACGACCTTGCCCATGAGCACGTGGAGGGCGGGCGCTGGCTGGCGCTCGGCGGGGGCGGTTACGCGGTGGTCGATGTGGTGCCGCGGTCCTGGACGCATCTGGTGGGGATCGCCGCGCACGCGCCGGTGGACCCGGAGTCGCTGATCCCGCCGTCGTGGCGGGACGAGGTCTACGCCCGGACCCGGCAGTTGGGGCCGGCCCGGATGACGGACGGCCGTACGCCCGCCTGGAAGTCGTGGGAGGAGGGGTACGACCCCGCGGACCGGCTGGACCAGGCGGTGCTTGCGACGAGGCGGGCGGTGTTCCCGTTGCGGGGGCTGTTGACCTGAGGCGTGGGGAGGCGGTCGCGGTGGGGCCGTTTCCGTGCGGTGGCGCGTAATGGTTACGCCAACTGTGGGGCGTAGCCGGGCTTCCGGCCCCCCGTCCGGGTGATTGGGGGGAGCATCGGTGGGGTGTTGAGCACCGGAGCGCTGCGTGCGCATCTGCTGGCGGCCCGGCTGGCCGGGCCCGTGGCCACCTCGCGGGAGGTGAGTCTGCGGAGTTATCGGCTCTTCGCGGCCCGGGATCCGCGGGTGACGCTCGGTCTCGACCCCGGGTGGGGCTGGGAGGAGCAGGATCTGCTCCGTCTGATGGCCGACAGGTGCGGTGTCTCGGACGATCCGGCTCATGTCTCGGGGCCCGATGTGATCGATCCGGAGCGGACCCTGGCAGGTCTGGATGCTTTCGCCGAGCGCCTGTCGCACGCCGCGGTCCGGCGGGCACCGGTGCTGTTCGGGACCGGTCATCCGCACCGGTTGCTCGGTTTCTACGCAGCGTTGGCAGACGCCATGTCGGCGGCCGGGTGTTCCGTACTCACCCCCGCGCAGGGGAGATGTATCGACATAACGACCCGGTTCGGCGTACGCACGTGCAGCCTCGACTACGTACGGGGAGTCGCGATGGTGCGTGAACCCGGCGTGCGGTCGCACGGTGGTGACACCGGCGCACATACCCATTCCCCGTTGCCCGTCAGGGTGGTCCTGGAGGCGGCGGCGGAGGGTCGCGGGCGGTTGCCGGAACTGGTCGTGGGGGACCACGGTTGGGTCTGCGGGGCTGGTCAGCTGGGAATTGAGGCGATCGGTCTCGCCGATACGGACGATCCCGCGCTGTTCGTCGGGGAGGCCGAGGGGCGGGTAGCGGTCGTCGTGCCGCTCGACGACGCGGTGCCGTCCGCGTACTACCGGCCGCTGACGCGCTATGTACTCAATCGGGCGTTTCTGTCACGGTAGGCGGCCGATCGTCTCACCTCTTCCCCACTCGCATCACCCGCCCCTAATCTGGGGAGTGAGCGCACAACGACGAAGAGTCACCGGAGGGGAAGCCGGTGGGCGTCTCGTGCGGAAGGTACAGGTGGGTCATGGCTGCTGGCAGCGAGAGGCCTCTCACTGAGGTCAAGTTTCTGACCGTGGCGGAAGTCGCCTCGGTCATGAGAGTGTCGAAGATGACCGTGTACCGCTTGGTGCACAGCGGTCATCTGCCGGCGATCCGGGTGGGCAGGTCCTTCCGGGTTCCGGAGCAAGCGGTTCACGAGTATCTCCGCGAGTCCTTTGTGGGGGTGGAGTCCGCCTGAGGTTCACCTCGGATTACGCCCCTCACGCGCTGGCGGGTAGGCTAGGCCGACGTAGGTCGTGTGGGCCCAGACGCCCCGCACCAGTGAAGAAGAAGTGAGCGAGGGTAGTCGTGGGCTCTGTTATCAAGAAGCGGCGCAAGCGGATGGCCAAGAAGAAGCACCGCAAGCTGCTCAAGCGCACGCGCGTTCAGCGTCGCAACAAGAAGTAAGCGAACGCGGTTCGTGAATCCGCAGCCCTCCCACCGGTCCGGTGGGAGGGCTGCGGTGCGTTCCGGGGACAGCCGCTCCCGGAAGCCGGCCCGGCGGTCGCCCGCATTCGGGCCAAAGACTTGAGGGAAGGCAGCCGCGCGGTCATCGCAGGGCAACATCCACCCGCTACGGTGACGGCTAAGGGCAGCCCTTAGGGGAAACCTTTCGACGGGAGGCGCTGATCTTGGGGAAGGTCGTGCTGGTCACGGGAGCGGCCCGGCAGCTGGGCGGTCGCTTCGTGCGGCGCATCCAGCGTGATCCGGGTGTGGACCGGGTGATCGCCGTCGACGCGGTCGTACCCGGACACGAGTTGGGCGACGCCGATTTCGTGACGGCGGACATCCGCCAGCCCGCGATCGCCAGAGTCCTCGCCGAGCACTCCGTCGACACGGTGGTGCATCTGGACGTCTCGGCCAAGGCGGTCGGCACGGGCGGCCGGGCGACGGTCAAGGAGACCAACGTCATCGGCACCATGCAGCTGCTCGGTGCCTGCCAGAAGGCGCCGAGCGTCCGGCGGCTGGTGATCAAATCCAGTACCAACGTGTACGGCTCGGCGCCCCGCGATCCGGCGGTGTTCACCGAGACCACCCCGCCCAAGTCGCTGCCCAGCGGGGGCTTCGCCAAGGACGCGGTGGAGGTCGAGGGGTACGTACGGGGCTTCGCGCGCCGCAGGCCGGATGTCGCCGTGTGCGTGCTCAGGTTCGCGAACATCCTCGGGCCGCAGGCCGATTCGCCGCTCGCGGACTATCTTTCGCTGCCCGTGCTGCCGACGGTGTTCGGGTACGACCCGAGGCTCCAGTTCGTGCACGAGGACGATGTCGTCGACGTCCTGGGAGTCGCGTCCGGCGAGCCGGTGCGCGGGACGCTGAACAGCGGCACGTTCAACATCGCCGGGGACGGGGTGCTGCTGCTCTCGCAGTGCTCGCGGCGGCTGGGGCGGCCGACGGTGCCGCTGCTGCTTCCCGCGGTCACCTGGGTCGGCCAGGCGCTGCGTACGGCCGGCATGACGGATTTTTCGCCGGAGCAGATCCGGCTGCTCACCCACGGCCGGGTGGTCTCCACCGTCCAGATGCGCGAGACCCTCGGCTTCCACCCCAGGTTCAGTACCGCGGAGACGTTCGCGGAGTTCGCGCGCAGTCAGGGGCCCGGACTGCTGCCGCCTGAGGCGGTGGGCAGGGCGGTCGACCGACTGGCCGCCATGCCGTTCGCCGGGGCGGGCGGCGATGGTCCGGGGATCACCGGGGCCGGCGACACCGAGCCGACCCCCAGCGCCAGGTAGAGCGAGGAGCGCACCGACGATGGCGGATGCCAAGGTCATTCCGTTCGACGACGACCGTTCGAGGGCGGGCGGTTCATCGCGCCCCTCCCGGCGCCGGCCCACGGCGGCCTCCGTGGTGGGGACCGCAGCCGTGAGCGCACTGCCCGGGCAGCAGGACGCCTCGAAGCCGCCGCAGGAGGATCCCCAGCCGGCCGGGCAGTTGGAGCGGGACGGGCGCGGCGGCTGGGACCGGCGGATCGCCGGCGGGCTCGCGTTCCTGCGGCGGCGGGTCACGGGTGAGTACGACGTCGACGAGTTCGGGTACGACGAGGAGCTGACCGATCAGGTCCTGATGTCGATGCTCCGGCCGCTGTACGAGAAGTACTTCCGGGTCGAGGTGAAGGGCATCGAGAACATCCCCTCCGAGGGCGGGGCGCTGATCGTGTCCAACCATTCGGGGACGCTGCCGCTGGACGGGCTGATGCTCCAGGTCGCCGTGCACGACAACCATCCGGCGGGCCGGCATCTGCGGCTGCTCGCCGCCGATCTGGTGTTCATGCTGCCGGTGGTGAACGAGCTGGTCCGCAAGGCCGGGCACACGCTGGCCTGTGCGGAGGACGCGGAGCGGCTGCTGCGGCGGGGCGAGGTCGTCGGGGTGATGCCGGAGGGGTTCAAGGGCATCGGGAAGCCGTTCGGGGAGCGGTACAAGCTGCAGCGCTTCGGGCGGGGCGGCTTCGTGTCCACGGCGCTGCGGGCCGGGGTGCCGATCATTCCGTGCTCGGTCGTGGGGGCGGAGGAGATCTACCCGATGATCGGCAACTCGAAGACGCTGGCGCGGCTGCTTGGCTTCCCGTACTTCCCGATCACGCCGACGTTCCCGTGGCTGGGGCCGCTCGGGGCGGTGCCGCTGCCGACGAAGTGGACGATCCAGTTCGGGGAGCCGATCTCCACGAGCGGGTTTCCGGTGGAGGCGGCGGAGGATCCGATGCTGATGTTCAACCTGACGGATCAGGTGCGGGAACAGATCCAGCACACGTTGTACAAGCTGCTGGTGCAGCGGAGGTCGGTGTTCTTCTGAGGGGCCTGCCGACATGCGGATGGGGACGGCTCGGCGAGCCGTCCCCATCCGTCTCCGTGCGAGGCGGTGCTAGTCGTTCTTCAGGTCCTCGCCGTTGATCCCCAGGCCCGGGAGGAGGCCGGGGAGGAGCGGCGGGAGGGTCACGTCCGGGGCGGGCGGGGTGCTGACGCGGCCGTCGGCGGACGGGACGGTGCCGGGGGGCGGGGTGCCGAACAGGCCGTCCGTGCCGCCGATCAGGCCCTCGGACGGGGCGCTGCCCGATCCTGACGGGCGGGGCGAGGCGCTGCCGTCCGTACAGTCCTGGGAGGCTTCCGGGGACGTGGGCGCGGAGGGGGCCGTGCGCGAGGGGCGCGTGCGCTGGTCCGCGGTGTCCGGCTGGCGGGCGTCGTCGCTGCTGTCCGGGGTGCGGGGCAGCAGCGACTGGAGCGGCTGGACCTCTTGGTCTATGGCGTCGAAGACCGAGCTGACCTGGTCGCCGACGTCCGTGAGCTGGACGGGGAGCCGGTCGCGGAGGCTGCTCCAGCTGTCGCGGTGCGAGCGGGAGAACGAGTCCAGGGTCTGGATGGGGCCGATGGCGCCGTTCTGCTGGTAGGCGGAGTGGAGCAGGCGGTGGCCCTCGCTGGCGTCGTGCGTCATGCCGTTGAGCGTGCGCCTGACCTCGCCGAGCTGTTCGTGGTCCAGGTCGCCGGAGCGGGCGCGCTCCATCAGCCGACGGGCCTCGCTGAGCCGGGTGGATGCCTGGTCGAGGTAGGCCTCGCCGCGGTCGGCGTCGCCGCTGGCCATGCCGAGGTGGATGTCCTCCATGCCGCGCTTGAGCCCGTACAGCGAATCACCCGGCAGGGCGTCGGAACTGGCAGCGGCCACTCCGCCGAAGGCGCCCGCCGCCACACCGACGGTGAGCCCGCCGGCCGCGAGGCCCTTCGTCCAGCGTGAACGCGGACGCAACTTCCGGAGCGGGGAGGCCCGGTGGGCTCCCTTGGTCCGCTGTTCGGGCACCGTAGGGCCCGCGGACGCGCCGCCCTGGGTGAACATGGCCTCCATGGCGGCGACGAGTTGGGCTCGCTGCACCATTTTGACCTCGGGATCCAACTCCGGCCTCGGTACCTCACCGAGGCCGTTCGCCAGGGCCAACAGCGGTCCGTGGTCGGCCGGTTCGGCCGACTCCTCGGGCTGTGCGGCCGCCGCACCACGGAGCGACTGCTCCTCCAGGGCCTGGGCGAAGGCGTTCGCCCGCCGGTGTGCCGAAATGTTTGCGATCACTGGCGGCACCTCCTCTCGTCATGACGGTCGACTCCCCTGGGTTCCGGAAGGTTGCACACCTTGAGCGCTTCCACACGAATGAGTGAGTGTCGGCGGACATGGGGTGACGACAGGGGGCCTGCAACCGGCACAACGAGGGGCGCGGCACATGGGTTACGCACGAAGGATGATCGGACCAGTGCGTGATGGGAGCGTTGCCGGGAGTGGCTCTGCGGGGGGTGTGGTCAGCGTGCATCGTCCGGGAGGAGCCGGGCCAGCGTGCGGACGGCGCGGTACTGAAGGGTCTTGATCGCGCCCTCGTTCTTGCCCATGACCCGGGCGGTCTCGGCGACCGAGAGGCCCTGCAGGAAGCGCAGGGTCACGCACTCCTGCTGCTGGGGGTTGAGCCGGCGCACGGCCTGGAGGAGCGCGGCGTTGGAGAGGGACTCCAGGACGGAGTCCTCGGGGCTGCGCTCGACCTCGTTGGCGTCGAGCATTTCGCCGGTGGTCACTTCCAGCCGGAAGCGGCTGGACTTGAAGTGGTCGGCCACCAGGTTGCGGGCGATGGTGACCAGCCAGGCGCCGAAGTCGCGGCCCTGCCAGGTGAACGTGGAGATGCGGCGCAGGGCGCGCAGGAAGGTCTCACTGGTGAGATCCTCCGCCGTCGCCTTGCCGCCCACGCGGTAGTAGATGTAGCGGTAGACGGTGTCGCTGTACTGGTCGTATAGGCGGCCGAAGGCATCGGCCTCGCCGGCCTGTGCGCGCTCGACGAGATCCATCATGCGCGCGCTGTCGCTGTCGGCCGTCGGCCGGCGAACGGTGGACGCGGTCGTTGCGCCGCGGTTGCTGCGTCTTCCGACCGCCGCACTGCGTTCGGCCAGGGCGTAGCAGGGGCCGACAGGTGCAGGGGTGGCAAACGCGGGTACGGCGTACGCGGTGGGGACGAAGCCGCGCAAGCGGTCGGCGACCGTTGCGCGCAGCGTAGCCAGGCCCGAGGCGTCAACCCCGACGTGTGGGTACACGGGACTCCCAGAGGCAGAGCTTCCATCACGTGCAGTGCGAAACCGTCACTCGTCGTAGTGAGTGATGGGTTCCGGAATGCGTCTGAGGAGAATAACGCTTCGTACAGGCAGTGCTACACCCAGTTGCTCAAATCATCGATTACGTCGCTTCTGTGGCGACTAAACGACGCATCAAGTAGCACATCGTGACCGTTTGTTGATCGAATTACTTCGCTATCTGCCTGTCGGCGCGACGGGTTGTGGCCGTGTGCGAGCAATACGACTGGCTGGAGCGGTCGGTGGGTAAGGGATTCGGACCGGCCGCCGGGGTTCGGGCGCGGCAGGCCCGCCCGGCCCGGCCCGCGGAGGGGCCGGGCGGTTGTGGCGGGCGGTGGTGGCGGGGTCAGCGGCGGCGGCGGTGCAGGGCGACGGCGGCGGCGGTGCCGCCCGCGATGGCGCCCACGCCGGCCGCGGCCGGGATGCCGACCTTGGCCGCCTTGCGGCCCGTCCGGTAGTCCCGCAGCCGCCAGTCGCGCGCGCGGGCGTGCTTGCGGAGCTTGGCGTCCGGGTTGATCGCGTACGGGTGTCCGACCAGGGACAGCATCGGGATGTCGTTGTGCGAATCGCTGTACGCCGCGCATCGGTCGAGGTCCAGGCCCTCGGCGGCGGCCAGTGCGCGGACCGCCTCGGCCTTCGCGGGGCCGTGCAGCGGCTCGCCGACCAGGCGGCCGGTGTAGACGCCGTCGACGGATTCGGCGACCGTGCCGAGCGCGCCGGTCAGGCCGAGCCGGCGGGCGATGATCGTGGCGGTCTCCACCGGGGCGGCGGTGACCAGCCAGACGCGCTGCCCGGCGTCGAGGTGGGCCTGGGCCAGGGCCCGGGTGCCGGGCCAGATGCGGTCGGCCATGTACTCGTCGTAGATCTCCTCGCCGATGGACATCAGCTCCGAGACCCGGTGGCCCTTCACGATGGACAGGGCGCTGTCGCGGGCGTCCTGCATGTGTTCCGGGTCCTCGACGCCCGCCAGTCTGAACCAGGCCTGCTGCCAGGCGAACCGGGTCAGCTCGCGGCGCTCGAAGAACTTCCGCTTGTACAGGCCACGGCCGAAGTGGAAGATCGCCGCGCCCTGCATGACGGTGTTGTCCAGGTCGAAGAAGGCGGCGGCGCGTTCGTCACCGACGACGGGGAAGGGTGCGTCCTCGGCTTCCGCCTTCGCGGCGATGTCCTGCTCGGTGCCGGGGGACAGATCGTCGGGGAGGGTGGATTTCCGCGCTGCCTCAGCTGCTGCCTCGCCGGCCAGCACGCTCCGTGCTGTCGCGGGGCGCCTACGGGGTGTGAGCCATCCAGGTGCGGCCATGTCGTGAGCATAGCCAGTCGGTTCGGCCGTTCCCGACCTGCTGGGATGTCACGGCGTGAACTCCGGGCCGTCGATCGGATGAACGGGTGATACCGGGCGTACCGGATCAAGTGCGGAACGGGTCTGCACCCGGCGCAGAATGAAGGCATGAGTGCCTTGTTGCGACGTACGAAGAAGAAGCCCTCGGAGCGCGTGGTGACCCTGGTCGGGAAGCCCGGGTGTCACCTCTGCGACGACGCGAGGCAGGTGGTGCGGGAGGTGTGCGAGGAGACCGGCGCGTCCTGGGAGGAGAAGGACATCACCGTGGACGAGGAGCTGTACCGGGAGTACTGGGAGCAGATTCCGGTGGTGCTGATCGATGACGAACAGCACACGTTCTGGCGGGTGGACCCGGCGAGGCTGCGCACGGCACTGCGCTCGTGAGCGAAAGCCGGTTACCATCATGGGCGTTTTGAGTGCTCTCGGGGGAGTGGCTGTGAGGAGTGTGTGCCGCTTTGCCCCCTTCGGGCCCGCAACGGGCTGATGCGATCCTTGGTTCCGGGATCTCGCGACGAATGTGCGTGACCCCGGTCACTTTGACCGGACAAAACGGACACTATCTTTGTGCACGTGTTCACAAAGACATAGCCTGCATTCGACGGGGCGGTCTTGGGAACTACGGCCGCCTACAGCCCCGCTCATCCCGCAGGAGCACCGTGGCAACTGGCCGAACTCACCGACCGGCGACCCGTAGCCGAGGAATTCCCGAGGCCACCGTCGCCCGACTTCCGCTGTACCTGCGCGCACTGACCGCGCTCTCCGAGCGCTCGGTACCCACGGTCTCGTCCGAGGAACTCGCCGCGGCGGCGGGGGTCAACTCCGCCAAGCTGCGCAAGGACTTCAGCTACCTCGGCTCGTACGGGACGCGCGGTGTCGGCTACGACGTCGAGTATCTCGTGTACCAGATCTCCCGCGAGCTCGGGCTCACCCAGGACTGGCCGGTAGTGATCGTCGGCATCGGTAACCTCGGCGCCGCGCTCGCCAACTACGGCGGCTTCGCCTCCCGCGGTTTCAGGGTCGCCGCGCTGATCGACGCCGACCCCGCGATGGCCGGAACGCCGGTCGCGGGCATTCCCGTCCAGCACGCCGACGAACTGGAGCAGATCGTCGGCGACAACGGCGTGTCGATCGGTGTCATCTCGACCCCGGCCGGTGCCGCGCAGCAGGTCTGCGACCGGCTCGTCGCCGCGGGTGTCACCTCCATCCTGAACTTCGCGCCGACCGTGCTGTCCGTGCCCGACGGCGTGGACGTCCGCAAGGTCGACCTCTCCATCGAGCTGCAGATCCTCGCCTTCCACGAGCAGCGCAAGGCCGGCGAGGAGACCGCCGAGAGCAGCTCGGACCCGGCCGTACCCCCGGTGCGCTCGGCCTCCACCGGACGGAAGGGACCCGACGGGGACATGCCCGCCGTGATGCCGGCATGAGTCTTCTTGTCGTAGGACTGAGTCACCGCAGCGCCCCGGTCTCCGTACTGGAGCGGGCCTCGCTGGCCGCCGAGGCGCAGGCCAAGCTGCTCCAGGACACCCTTGCCGCGGAGCCCGCGGCCGAGGCCGCCGTCCTGGCCACCTGCAACCGCATCGAGCTGTACGCCGACGTGGACAAGTTCCACGCGGGTGTCGCCGAGCTGTCCACGCTCCTCGCCCAGCACAGCGGCGTCGGCCTGGACGAGCTCACTCCGTATCTCTATGTGCACTACGAGGACCGGGCCGTCCACCACCTCTTCTCGGTGGCGTGCGGGCTGGACTCGATGGTCGTCGGCGAGGGCCAGATCCTCGGCCAGATCAAGGACGCGCTGGCGCTGGGGCAGGAGCTCCACACCGCGGGCCGGCTGCTGAACGACCTGTTCCAGCAGGCCCTGCGGGTCGGCAAGCGGGCCCACAGCGAGACCGGGATCGACCGTGCCGGGCAGTCGCTCGTCACCTTCGGCCTGGAGCAGCTCGCGGCCGGTGCGGACGTCGCGGACTGGGCCGCGGGCAAGCGCGCCCTGGTGATCGGCGCGGGCTCGATGTCCTCGCTCGCCGCCGCCACCCTGGCCCGTACCGGTGTCGCCGAGATCGTCGTCGCCAACCGGACCCGGGCCCGTGCCGACCGGCTCGTCGAGATCCTGGTCCAGCCCGGGGGCACCGGTGTGGCCGCCCGTGCCGTGGAGATGGCCGCGGTCCGCGATGAACTGACACGTGCCGATGTCGTCGTCTCCTGCACCGGCGCGACCGGTCTCGTGCTGACCGCCGAGGCCGTCGCCACCGCGCTCGGCCTGGACATCGATGACGCCGTCGAGACGCCCGCCGTCACGCCCTCGGTGCCCGCCCCGGCCGATGCCGACCGGCACGCCGCCTGGGTGGAGAACGGCAGCGCCGCCACGGTGCACCGGACGGCCCGGCGGGCCACCGTGCCCGCGCAGGGCGCCGGCCCCGTACGCCTGGCCCTGCTCGACCTGGCCATGCCGCGCGACATCGACGGCGGGACGGCCCGGCTCGACGGTGTGCGCCTCGTAGACATCGAGTCGCTCGCCGAGGCGTCGGCGGACGCCCCGATGGCGGCCGACGTGGACCAGGTGCGCACCATCGTCTCCGACGAGGTCGCAGCCTTCGGCGCCGCCCAGCGCGCCGCCCACATCACCCCGACCGTCGTCGCGCTGCGCACGATGGCCGCCGGAGTGGTCGCGGGCGAGATCGCGCGGCTCGACGGGCGCCTCCCTGATCTGGACGAGAAGCAGCGCGCCGAGATCACGCAGACCGTGCGCCGCGTCGTCGACAAACTCCTGCACGCGCCCACCGTGCGGGTCAAGCAGCTCGCCAGCGAGCCCGGCGGCGCCGGGTACGCCGATGCGCTGCGGGAACTCTTCGACCTCGACCCGCAGACGGTCGCAGCCGTCTCCCGGGCAGACCTGAACGACCCGAATCGAGGGCGGTCATGACCGACAACTCAACCCCGGTCACGGGGGCCGACAAGCCGCTGAGGCTGGGCACCCGGCGCAGCAAGCTCGCCATGGCGCAGTCCGGCATGGTCGCCGACGCCGTCAGCGAGGTGACCGGGCGCGCCGTCGAGCTCGTCGAGGTCACCACGTACGGCGACATCTCGCGGGAGCATCTCGCGCAGATCGGCGGCACCGGTGTGTTCGTCGCGGCGCTGCGCGAGGCACTGCTGCGCGGTGAGGTGGACTTCGCCGTCCACTCGCTCAAGGATTTGCCGACCGCGCAGCCCGAGGGCCTCGTGCTGGCCGCCGTGCCGGTGCGCGAGGACCCGCGCGACGTACTGGTCGCGCGGGACGGGCTGACCTTCGAGCAGCTGCCGTCCGGTGCCCGCATCGGTACCGGTTCGCCGCGCCGCATGGCGCAGCTCAACGCGTACGCCCGGAACCACGGCCTCGACATCGAGACCGTGCCGATCCGGGGGAATGTCGATACGCGTATCGGATTCGTCCGGAGCGGTGAGCTGGACGCGGTGGTACTCGCCGCGGCCGGGCTCAGCCGCCTCGGCCGCAGCGGTGAGGTGACCGACTTCCTGTCGGTCGACACCGTCCTGCCCGCTCCCGGCCAGGGAGCACTGGCGATCGAGTGCGCTGAGACCAGCGCCGACCTCGCCGCCGCGCTCGCCGAGCTCGACGACCCGTACACCCGGGCCGCCGTGACCGCCGAGCGTGCCCTGCTCGCCGCACTGGAGGCCGGTTGCTCCGCACCTGTGGGTGCGCTGGCCGACCTCCTGGTCGACGGACAGGCTGTCAACGAACTGCGCCTGCGCGGTGTCGTCGGTTCCACCGACGGTTCCTCGCTGGTGCAGCTGTCCACCACCGGTCCCGTTCCCACGTCGCAGGACGACGCGGCTGCCCTCGGTCGCGAGCTCGCGGCCGAGATGCTTGCCAAGGGTGCGGCCGGTCTTATGGGGGAGCGAGCACTTTGAGCCCCACCGGCCCCGCCGCATCCGACTTTCCGGCCCTGTCCGCACAAGGGCACGTCACCTTCCTCGGCGCCGGTCCCGGCGACCCGGGACTGCTGACTCTGCGCGCCGTCGAGGCGCTTGCGAGCGCGGACGTCCTTGTCGCCGAGCCGGACGTCCTCGGCGTCGTTCGCTGCCATGCACGGGCAGGCGTAAGCACACCTGAGCTGACGGTTGTTGACGCGCAGTCAGCAGCCGCCGGTGTTCCCGTTCTCAGGGATGCCGCCAATCTTGTCATGGAGGCAGTGAAGGGCGGCAGGCGGGTCGTCCGTGCCGTTTCGGGCGATCCGGGACTGGACGGGAACGCGGGTGCCGAGATGCTCGCCTGCGCCGCCGCCGGCATCCCGTTCGAGGTCGTGCCGGGCGTCGCCAACGCCGTGGGCGTGCCCGCGTACGCCGGTGTGCCGCTGCGTGACGCGCAGGGTGCGGACGTCAGGTTCGTCGACGCCCGTACCGCGTCCGACCGCTGCTGGACCGAGGTCGGTGCCAGCGATTCCACGGCCGTCATCTCGACGACGCTCGACTCGGTGGCCGCGGCCGCCGGTGAGCTGGTCTCGGCCGGCCGCAAGCCCGACACCCCGCTGACCGTGACCGTCGCCGGTACGACGACCCGCCAGCGCACCTGGACGGCGACTCTCGGGACGATCGCCCAGGTCCTGAAGCAGGCGAAGGTGCTGCCCTCGCCGGAGGGCCACCGGCCCGTCATAGCCGTGGTCGGTGAGCGCAGCTCCGCAGCCCAGCGCGACCGGCTCGCGTGGTTCGAGTCCAAGCCGCTGTTCGGCTGGAAGGTACTCGTACCGCGTACCAAGGAGCAGTCCGCGTCGCTCTCCGACCAGCTTCGTTCCTACGGTGCCGTGCCGCACGAGGTCCCGACGATCGCCGTCGAGCCGCCCCGTACGCCCCAGCAGATGGAGCGCGCGGTCAAGGGCCTGGTCACGGGCCGTTACGAGTGGATAGCCTTCACCAGCGTCAACGCGGTGAAGGCCGTCCGTGAGAAGTTCGAGGAGTACGGGCTCGACGCCCGTGCCTTCGCCGGGATCAAGGTCGCGGCCGTGGGCGAGCAGACCGCCGCCGCGCTGGTCGATTTCGGTGTGAAGCCGGACCTGGTGCCGTCCGGCGAGCAGTCCGCCGCCGGTCTGCTGGAGGACTGGCCGCCGTACGACCCGGTCTTCGACCCGATCGACAGGGTCTTCCTGCCGCGTGCCGACATCGCCACCGAGACGCTGGTGGCCGGGCTCATCGAGCTGGGCTGGGAGGTCGACGACGTCACCGCTTACCGCACGGTCCGCGCCTCGCCGCCGCCCGCCGACACCCGCGAGGCGATCAAGGGCGGCGGCTTCGACGCGGTGCTCTTCACCTCGTCCTCGACCGTCCGGAACCTGGTCGGCATCGCGGGCAAGCCGCACAACGTGACGGTGATCGCGTGTATCGGCCCGGCGACGGCGAAGACCGCCGAGGAGCACGGCCTGCGGGTCGACGTCCTCTCCCCGGAGCCTTCGGTGCACAAGCTGGCCGAGGCGCTGGCCGAGTTCGGCGCGCGGCGCCGGGAGGCGGCGAAGGAGGCCGGCGATCGGGTGACGCGGCCGAGCGAGCGGCGTCCCGGTGCGCGGCGGCGTCGTACGACGACCTGACCGGTCGAGGAGTGTGTGAGGGGCCCGGTCGCTTCGGCGGCCGGGCCCCTGCCCGTTCCGACTTCGTCCCGCGCCCGCTCTGCGCCCGTTCCGCGGTCTTTTTCCGGCACGGGTGTCGGTAAGACGGTGATGTGTACGGGTCTAATCTCGAAGGATGACTGTGTACGGAAACTTCCCCGGCTCCCGCCCCCGGCGGCTGCGGACGACCCCGACGATGCGGCGGATGGTCGCCGAGACACGGCTCGACCCGGCGAATCTGATCCTGCCCGCGTTCGTGCGCGAGGGCATCGACGCCCCGGTCGCCATCTCGGCCATGCCCGGCGTGCAGCAGCACACCCTGGACACTCTGCGGAAGGCCGCCGTCGAGGCGGTGTCGGCCGGGGTCTGCGGGATCATGCTCTTCGGAGTCCCCGCGGACGAGAAGAAGGACGCCCGGGGCACGGCGGGCACCGACCCGGACGGCATCCTCCAGGTGGCGCTGCGCGCGGTGCGCCAGGAGGTCGGTGACGATCTCGTCATCATGTCGGACCTGTGCCTGGACGAGTACACCGACCACGGCCACTGCGGTGTGCTGACCGCGGACGGCAGGATCGACAACGACGCGACGCTGGAGCGGTACGCCGAGATGGCCCAGGTCCAGGCCGACGCGGGCGCCCATGTGGTGGGCCCCAGCGGCATGATGGACGGTCAGGTCGGTGTCGTCCGCGACGCGCTCGACCAGACGGGCCACGAGGACGTCTCGATCCTCGCCTACACCGTGAAGTACTCCTCGGCGTTCTACGGGCCGTTCCGCGAGGCCGTCGGTTCCTCGCTCATGGGCGACCGCAAGACGTACCAGCAGGACCCGGCGAACGCCCGTGAGTCGCTGCGCGAGCTGGCGCTCGACCTCGAAGAGGGCGCGGACATGGTCATGGTGAAGCCGGCCGGTCCGTACCTCGACATCCTCGCGAAGGTCGCCGACTCGGTGGACGTGCCGGTCGCGGCGTACCAGATCAGCGGTGAGTACTCGATGATCGAGGCCGCCGCGGAGAAGGGCTGGATCGACCGGGAGGCGGCCATTCTGGAGAGCCTGACCGGGATCCGGCGCGCGGGTGCGCAGATGATCCTGACGTACTGGGCGACGGAGGTCGCGCAGCGGCTGGGGCGGCGCTAGGACGAGTTCGGGCCGTGGCTCGGAACACGATCCGGGCGTTCTGAGCGAACGGATTTGTGAGACGTGACGGCGGTGCCGTCATCGGGGAGAAGTGAGCAATCCATGGCCATGGCCGGCCTGTTCTGGATCGCCGAGGGCGATGTGTACGTGGGCGCGAAGCCGGCCGGCATGGGGCCCGGGGTGCGGCTGACCCTCGAGGGGTGGTGGCGGTCGGCGACGGGCAGTCCGGCCTCTACCTGTGGGAGGACGTGCGTGCCCTGACGGTGGCGGACGTCCCCGAGAACTCCCTGATGCGGCGGGCAGGCGTGGTCAAGGGCCTGGCTGTGGACATGGTGATGAACCTGGCTCTGCCCATGGGCTCGGGCCGGTTGGAGGGTCCCCCGCCGATGATGCGGGTGCGCGTGGAATCGTCCAGGGGCGAGCACCGGCCGGCGGCCTACGCGGCCGCAGCCGTCGGTTACCCCCAGGCCGACGTCGACCTCTCCCGTGCCCTGCTGGCCCGACTCACGGAGGGTGCCGCGACGATGTCGGCGACGCTGGCGGCGATGTCTGAGTGGGGCCGTACGTCGGGGGACGGGACGCCCCGGGGGGACGGAGCGGGAGCGGCTGCTGCGGGAGTGGCTGGCTCAGTGACGGTGACGGTGCCTGTGGGGGCCCCGCGGGTTCGGGGTTCCCACAGGCACCGTGCTGTGTCAGGCCCGCTTGGAGCGGCGGCGGGCCGCCACGGTCAGGCCGGTGCCCGCGGCGAGGACCGCGGCGGTGCCGATGACCAGCGGGATGGTGCCGCTGCTGCCGGTCGAGGCCAGGTCGCCGTCCTTGCCGCCGGGCGTCGTGCTCTGCGACGGGGCCGGGGTGGCCGGTGCGGATTCGGACGGGCCGACGGACGGTGTGCCGCTCGCGGGCGGTGTGGTCGCCTGGGTGGAGGGCGTGCCGGTCTCCGGCGGCGTGCTGCCGGGGGCCGGCTCTCGGCCCCGCGCCGTTGCCGGCCCCTGGCCCGTGGGCCTACTTCCCCGTTACGTAGGCGTTCCAGATCCGGAGCGGGAAGACGTTGCCACGTTCGGAGTCGAGCCCGCCCACGCCCTGCATTCCCAGCAGTTGAGGTGTGCCCGGCTTGTTGCGGAACATCGTGACGGCCGTGGTCAGCCCTTCGGTGCGGCCGATGAACCAGGCCGACTTCATCCGGTCGTCCTCGCCGGTCGACCCCGCCGCGAGGTCCTCGGAGGCCGCCGTCCTGGCGAACGTGCCGAACTTCCCGTCCCGGCCCAGTCGCGTCCAGGCCACCATCCCCAGGGTGTTGTTCACATCGTTGGCCACCGAGGCGTCCATCGCGCGCCGCGGCTCGGGCTTCCCGAAACCCTCGACCGCCTCGCCGTCCCGGGTCATCCTGGTCACCGAGTAGGGATCGGCCCTCATGCCGTCGTTGCCGAAGGCGGTGTACGCGTCCGCCATCCTGACCGCGCTCGGTGTGGACGTGCCGAGGGGGAAGGACTTGTCCAGGCGGGCCAGGCTCTCCTCGTGCAGCCCCGCCGATACCGCCAGTTCCTTCACCTTCTTCAGCCCGATGTCCTTGCCGAGCAGTGTGAAGGTGGCGTTGGACGACTTGATCAGCGCATCGCGCAGGGAAGTCGGCGCCGTGACCATCGCCTGGCCGGGGCCGGAACCCGACGGGGTGGGGAGTGCCGCGTACGGGCCGTGCTTGATCAGGCGCCCGCCACTGTCGTAGCCGCTGTCCAGGGTGATCCCGTCGCCGTGCTGAAGGGCCGCGGCCAGCACGAAGGGCTTGAAGGCCGAGCCGACAGGGACGCCCGCGGTGTCGGCGTTGTTGGCGAAGTGGGTGACCGCGTCGGCTCCGCCGTACACCGCGACCACGGCCCCGTCGGAGCGCACGGATGCGGCGCCGACCTCGACGTACTTGTCCTCGGGACGCTTCTTGGGGTCGAGGTCGCGCCTGCGTACGCTCCGCACGGCCCGTTCCAGCTGCCCCACCCTGGCCTTGTCGAAGGTGGTGTGCACCCGGTAGCCGCCCCGGAAGAGGTCCTTGTCGGTGAGGCCCGAACGCTTCTTGATGTACTTGTTGGCGATGTCGACGAGATAGCCGGTCTGGCCGCCGAGGCTGGTCGGCTTGGCGGCCGGCTTCGGCTCGGGGAACTTCCGGTACGCGGCCCGCTCGGCCTTCGTCATCGTGCCGATCTCCACCTGCCGGTCGAGGATCCACTCCCAGCGGTCGACGGCGCGTTCGTGGTTGCCCTTGCCGCCCGCGGGGTCGTACTGCTCCGCCCCCTTGAGCAGGGACGCGAGCAGCGCCGCCTGGCTGGGGTCGAGGTCCTTCGCGGGTATTCCGTAGTACGCGTTCGCCGCTGCCTGGATGCCGTAGGCGCCGCGGCCGAACCAACTGGTGTTCAGATACCCCTGGAGAATCTCCTTCTTGCCCTGCTTGTTGTTCAGCTTCAGCGAGATGAAGAACTCCTTGAACTTCCGGGTGGCCGACTGCTCCTGGCTGAGATAGGTGTTCTTCACGTACTGCTGGGTGATGGTGGAGCCGCCCTGGGTCTCACCGCCCGAGACGATGCTTACGGCCGCGCGGGCGATTCCCGTCGCCGATACCCCCGGGTCGGAGTAGAAGGTCTCGTTCTCGGCGGCGATGACCGCGTTCTCCACCGAATCGGGTATGTCGGCGAGCGTGACGTTCTGCCGGTTGACCGCGCCCACGCTCACCAACTGGCTGCCGTCCGCCCAGTAGTAGACGGTGCCCTGCCTGCGCGCCTCGTCGTTCTCGTTCGGGATGTCGACGGACGCGTACACCGCGGCGAACAGGCCTGCCAGCGCGATGAGTCCGAGCATGACCCCGCTCAGCACCTGCCGCCACGAAGGGATCCAGCGACGCCAAGTGCGTTTGTCCCGACGGGGGTAGTCGACTGCGAATCTGCGATCGCGGATGGGGCGGTTGGGGCGTCGGGCCATGGTCCAGCTCCTCGTTCACCGTCCCGTACCGGTGGCGCGGGCTTGTGAGAGAAGATGTTCCGGATCGCGATCAGGTTGTCTCGGGGCCTGTCCGGTGGGGGCGGTGACCCTGTACCGGACGGCCTTTCCGGAGGAACAGTCCCCGATGCCCGGCTTTGTCGGCCGGTCCTGCGACCGGGTGCGCTCAGGCAAGGCCCGCCTCTTTCAGGGCCGACCTCGCGCAGGCCCTGACGAGGGGGTCCTCCCCGGACTTCCCGGCGGCGATCAGGGCCTCGGCGACCGCCGGGTCGTCCGACGCGTAGGGGCCGAGTGCCATCGCCGCGTACTGGCGCACCAGATCCTCCTCGGGGTCGTTCAGCGCCGCCAGCAGTGCTCTGCCCGCGCGGTGGCGCAGGTCGGGATCGGCCGGAGGCCAGAGGCGCAGGACCGTGGCGCACTCGACGCGGGCGAGGTCGTACTCGCTTGCGTCGGCGAGCACCGAGACGAGGAACGGCTGCGCGGCCGTGTTGTCGTCCAGTTCGGTGATGATCTCGCGTTTCCTGTCGCTGTCGGCCGGCAGGGCGCGGTACTCCGCGATGAGGCGGTGCGCCGGGTCCGCGTTGTCCGGTTGAGTCATGGCCGGGGTTCCTTCTGCTCTTTCTGCCGGGCGGGAGGTCGGCCGAGCTGCTGTCCGGACCGGTGGTTCAGTCCCACCAGAAGGACCAGGTCTCCTGGTTAAGCACCATCTTCTCGGCGTAGACGTCCAGGTCGTAGGGTGGGTTCTGCTCGATGTTGTCCGGGCAGAACGCGAAGTGCTCGGCGGCGACCGCGCGGGCCTCCGGGAGGGTGGTGGGCGGGCGGCCCACCGAGACCGTCAGGGTGTCGAATCCCAGCACCACGACCCGTATGCCGAAGCGGTCCTCCCAGGAGCGGAGCACGGCGCTGAGCCGGGCCGTGTCCTCCTCGTAGTTGACCGGACCCGACCAGCCGATCGCCGCCGGTATGTCCGCGCTGCGCCGGGCCGGGACGAGCGCCAGCCGTGAGCCGGCGTACCAGCCGTCCGGGCCGACGCACTCCTCGGCGATCGCGGCCGCCAGGTCGTCAGGAGTGTCCTGCCCTTCGGCGGCCGGGACGGGGGCCAGGCCCGGCCAGTCGCCCTCGGCGGCGTCGAGCTCCTCAGGCGCGCAGTCCTCCCAGTACTCGCTGAGGACCTCCTCGGCGTCGTGGTCGCCGGGGTACGACGTGCTGTCCGGGATCAGGTCCCAGGTGTCGGGCCACTGGTCACGCCGCCCGCCGTCTATCAGCACGGGGAGCAGCCCGACCGCCCGCCCGGCCGCGCGCAGTGTGCGCCATGTGCCGTGGGTCGCGGGCTCGTCGGCACACCAGAGCAGCGGCTCGTGCCAGGTGCCGTCGATCGTGGCGTCCACCATTGAGCCGGGCGGGAGTTGGAGCCCTGCCGTGGCCAGGGACGGGAGCGGGTTCGGGAGCGTCGCCATGACTACGACTCTAGGCGCGGCCACTGACAACCGGCCGGGCACCGTGTGCTGGGTTCACGGGTGTGCGTGAACGGAGACGAACTCGGTGGGTGCCGTGGTGCCGTCGGGGAGCGGGGCGGGCGCGGTGACGTGGCCGAGCGCCTGGCCGGTACCGCTCCGGCCGGGCCGGCCGGGCCGGAGTTCGCGGTTGATGTGGAGGGTGAGTTGGCGCCCGTCGGGTGCCGTCGTGACCAGGATGGCTGTGCCGTCCGGGCTGTTGGTGGCGGTGGAGGCGGCGAGCACCGCCGTGATGCCGGGTTGGTCGAGCCGGGCGGTGACGGACGGGTCCGGGGTGTCGCTCGTGCTCTGCATCTGCGGCTCGGCCTCGCCGACGACGAGCGCGAGGAGCTGGGCCACGACGACCGGGTCATGCGCCCCGTCGTACACCCAGCGCTTCCCCAGCACGCCGTGCTCGGTCGTGCCGATGAGTGAGTCGTCGGCGCCCGGGAGCGGTTCGCCGCGGTAGCTGAACAGCACCTGGTACTCGGCTTGTTGGTCCCCCGAGGTGTCGGTGACCACCATGAACTCGATCCCGACCTCGCCCTTCGGGTCGTCCAGGCGGAATCCGCCGGTCCGGTCCAGCTCGGGCTGCTGCCCCGTGCCGCGGTACCAGGGCTGTGCGGGCAGCCAGGTGGTGAGGAGTTCCAGCTTGGTGGGCGACAGGGTGGTGTGGTGGATGACAGCCATGGCGGGTTCCTCCCGGGGACGTGGACTCAGACGAGTCGCGGGTCGGCGGCGAAGCCGGCGAAGGCCGTCCAGGTGGTGGGGGCGACGGTGAGGACGGGGCCGTCGGGGTTCTTGGAGTCGCGGATGTGGATGGCGGCGGGGTGGGCGGCGATCTCGACGCAGGCGCCGCCCTCGTCTCCGCTGTAGCTCGACTTCTGCCAGTCGTAAGCGACTTCGAGGCAGGCCCCGCCCTCGCTGCCGCTGTAGCTGGACTTGAACCACTCTCGTGCGGTGCTCATAACTCTCCTAGCAGCCGGTCCAACAGGCTCTGCGTTTCCTCGGCGTTGAGAGCCTGCGTCCGCAGCATCGCATATCTCTGGGCGAGGATGCTGATCTCTTCCGGGTTGGAGATGAGCTGGCTGCCGCGCTGAGTTTCGGTGTACGCGACGCGTTGGTGGTCCGGCGTTTCCAGCAGGATGAACGGCCCGTCGAGCCCCGCGTGAGACGTTCGGCCCAGCGGCATGACCTGGAGAGAGATGCCCGACAGATCGGCGCATTCCCGAAGGTGGTGCAAGGTTTCCCGGTACACCGCGTTGCCTCCGAGACGGTCTCGGACAATGGCCTCGGAGATGACGAAGCTGGTGGTCGGTGGCACTTCGCGACGCAAGATCTCCTGGCGCTTCAGGCGTGTGCCGACGTGTGTGTCGATCTCCTCCCTGCTGAACGTGGGAACTCGGCTGTCGAACACGGCACGTGCATAGTTCTCGGTCTGGAGCAGACCGGGCAGGACCTGGTTGTCGTACCAGGACAGCGCCAGGGCCTCCCATTCCAGCTCCAAGTACTCCTCCGCCCAAGCCGGGATCAGGTCGATCTCCGGCATGTTCGCCACTGCCTCCTTCAACGCGCCCTTGGTGTCCAGCCGTTCGTCCAGCTTGGCCGCGAGATCAGGCAATAGGGCGCGTCTGCCCTGCTCGATGGAGGCGATCGTCTCCACCTGATGGCCCACCAGGTCGGCGAGTTGGGTCTGGGTCAGGCCGGCCGCCCGGCGGAAGACGGCGACCAGTCTGCCCACGAGTTTCATTGCCGACGCGTTCTTGCGCTTCCGCTTTCCGGGGTGCATACGGAGCGAACTTCCACGTGCGCGCCCGTGTCACGCGCGCACGACCCGTACAAGAAATCTGTACGGGTGCGAGTCCCGTCAGGACCGGGGCTCGGGCGGGGTCCATTCGACGGCCTCCCGGACCGTCGCGTCCGGGTCCTGGGCGAGGCGGTGGAGGAGTTCCTTGGCGGCCGGGCTCGACCAGTTCTCGACGGTCCATACGAGGGCCCTGCGGACCTTCGGGTCCGGGTGGTTGGCGAGGTGGGCCAGTTGGTCGACCGGTCCGCGGCGGCGCATCCCGAACCAGTGGAGGGTCTGGACGAGCTGTTCGGGGTCGCCGGGGCTGCCCGCCGCGGCGATTTGGCGCAGGAGGACCGCTGAGGCGGGGGGAGGGCCGTCGAGGGGGTGCGGTCGGCGTTGCCGCAGGCGTTGCGAGCCGTACTCGCCGCGTACCCGGCAGCCGAAGCAGGTGCAGGGCACCTTGCCGTTCGAGTCGGGGAAGTACCGCCAGCCGGTGACCTGGCTGACCGCGCGGATGCGGTGCACCTCGCGCTTGGTGACCGTCCGGGGGACGAACACCTCCCAGCCGCGCGGGTCGGGCAGGGCGGCGACCCGGCGTACGGCTTCGGCGGCCGTGACGGTCGCGGGGTCGCGGTGGTAGCGGCCCAGGGTGACGGGTTCGTCGTCCGGCAGGCGGATGTGCACGGCGACAAGTCCGCGCGGGCCGCTGCGCCTGGACAGTTCGCGCAGCCACTGGTGGGTGAGGGTGTACGAGGGGAGGACGGGGAAGCAGTAGAGACCCCGTGGCAGTGAGGCGTCGCGGCCGTGACTGATGGCCCGTATTCCGGAGCGGCGGACGCGTTGAGCGTTCGCCGCGGGTGTCAGGTGCACGAACATTGCCATGCGGGCGATGCTAACGAGTGGGCGTGCGCCGGGCGGGGTCCGGTGTGCGTTCTGGGATGCTCGGCGGTGTGGATGCGGGCAGCGTGGTCGTGCAGATGACCGTCGTGCGGTGGTCCGTGCCGTCCCGGGGTGGCGAGGGGGCCCGGCTGCGGAGCAGGGTGCCGAAGGGGTTCCCGCTGCCCGAGGGGGTGTCCGGGCCCGTTGTCCACCGAGTGGAGTGCGCCAAGCTGAACGGGTTTGTGCCGCGCTTGCGCACGTGCGACAGTCTTCGTCCGCTGGAGAGCGACACGCCGTTGCGGATCGCGGTGGAGGCCGACGGCGTACGTGTCTTCGCCGACCGGAACCGGCGGGTCACCGCTCCTCCTCCCCGTCGGCTGGGGGCCGGGCAGTGGCTGCGCCGGCGGGACACGTCCAGCGGGCGTCGGCGGGCTGAGATGACGGTCGTGAACGTCGCGGCCGTCGGCCGCCCTCCGTCGAACCTCTTCCTCGGGGCACCCGCGTACAGCGCCGAGTCCGTGGAGACCTGGATCGGGTAACGGGCCGCCCGCCGGTCGTTGTTGATCACCAAGAGTGCAGAATGGGCCGTATGTCGATAATGAACATCCCTGAAACGGCAACGGTCGACGACGCTGAGGAGATCGGCCGCATGCTGGCCAGTGCCTTCGACGACGACCCGATGATGCGCTGGTTCTTCCCCGAGGACGCCTCCCGCGAGGAGGGGATGGCCCGCTACTTCAGCACGATCTTCGCCCGGCAGTACGTCCGTCACGGCGTGTGCGAGCGCACTGGCGCGGCGGCCGCCTTCTGGGTGTCACCGGAGGGCCAGGAGAAGGCGGTTCCCGACGCGGAGACCGTCCAGGAGCTCGAGAACATCCTCGGTGACCGGGCTCCGCTGTTCCGTGAGGCCGTCGAAGGGGCGGCCGAGCACGGGCCGAAGGAACCCCACTGGTACCTGGCCGTGGTCGGCGCGGACCCGGCCGCCCGCGGGCAGGGACACGGGGCCGCGCTGCTGCGCTCGGGCCTGGCCAAGGCCGACGCGGCGGGCCTGCCCGTCTACCTGGAGTCTTCCAAGCCGGACAACCTGCCCTTCTACGAGCACTTCGGCTTCACTGTGCTCGGCGAGGCGCAACTGCCGGGCGGCGGACCGGTGCTGTGGGCCATGCGGCGCGCTCCCCGTACGCCGGACGGCGCCTGAGGCCCGTCGTGCCGCCTTCCCACGCCACGTTCCGTAGGAGTGGGAGGGCTGCCGGGGCCTGTCCGGCGGATCAGGGTCGGACAGGCCCTAGATTTTGTCGGCGCAAAGGAGGCGGTCGCTGTGCAGCGGGTCGTCGTCGATCAGCGAGTTCTCGGTGAACGCGGCGTCCGCCTTGCCGTCGCACGGGTCGTCGAAGCCACCCACGACGGCGTCCTCGATGATCTTCGTGACCTTGTGGGTGGCGCCGTCCTTCTTGCCCTTGGTCCGGCAGGCCTCTTCGTAGACGGTGCTCCCGGCCTTGGCCGCGCTGTGCACGCAGTCACCGACCTCGATCCGCGGGCCACCACCCCCGCCCGGGTCGCCGGGGTGCGGGGCCTTCAGGTTGCGCATGCAGGCGTAACCCTCGCCGGAGACCGGCTTGTCCTCCAGGATCGCGATGCTGACCGGCACGTTGACCGCGAAGTCGGAGTTGTCGGAACAGACGGTGGCCTCGAAGGGAACGGGGAAGCCGGTGTCGACCCGGTAGATGACCTTCGCGACGGCGTCGGGGCCGTCGCAGGGCACCTCGCGGTAGACGTCCTTCTGGCCCGGCTCGGCGGCCGCGCACTCGCCCTCGGCGAGGAACCGCTCTCCGTACGACGGGTTCACGGAGGGGGTGGGCGCGGCGTCGGCGGTGGCGGATGCCTGGGTCGAGTCCGACGGATGGCCTTCGCCGGCCTTCCCGCAGCCGGTGATCAGCACCAGCGCCGCGACCGTGGCGGCAGTCGCGGCAGCGGCAGCGTGTCTGCGTGATGACGGCGGTATGCGGCCACTCTTCGTACGCACGTTTTCCCCCTCGGGCTCGGTCTCCGATTCTACGATCGACTGGCCTTGGGAGAGCCTGAGTTGCCGGAGTGCCGGGTCTTGCCTCGTGGCGGTCGCGGAGCGGGGTGCGGTCGCCGCGACAAGGGGGATACCCCGATCACCGATCCGGATGACCGCCCCATCGTGCCGACCCGCACCCGGCGGCCACCGCGGAGGGCACAGGGGAACGGTGCTTGAAGGGTCTTCAAATGCCCGGCCGCAGCCGTGACTTCGAGCATTGAGGGCGTGCACGTGATGAAGCGCAAGCGTGCGGCGTTGGCCGGTGCACTCACACTCGCCGTGGCGATCGGCGTCGGGGGAGCCGCGCTTCCGGCGGGCGCCGCCGCCACGACCGCCGCCGCGGACTCCGCGGGCCACGGGTCCGCCACCGACCGGGCCCGGCTGCAGGAGATCCTGCAGCGGCTGACCACCGCCGACGGCGCGCCCGGAGCCCTCGTCGAAGTGCGGGACCGGCACGGCAGCACGGTGCTGACCAGCGGTGTCGCGGACGTGAAGAGCCAGGCGCCGGTTCACCGCGACAGCAGGTTCCGGATCGGCAGCATGACCAAGATGTGCACGGCGACGACCCTGCTCCAACTGGTGGGAGAGCATCGCGTCCGCCTCGACGCCCCGGTGGAGCGCTACCTGCCCGGCGTCGTCCGCGTTCACGGCAAGGACGGACGGAAGATCACCGTCCGCCAGCTGCTCCAGCACACCAGCGGCCTGCCCGATTTCCTCGACCACCTCAAGCCGCGGGAAGTCGTCGCGGACCCGCTGGTCCGCTACGACCCCCGCGACCTCGTGGACATGGCGCTCAAGTACCCCCGGGTCTTCGAGCCGGGCACCGACTGGGACTACTCCCACACGAATTACCTGCTCGCCGGCCTGATCATCGAGAAGGTGACCGGCCACACATACGCCGAGGAGGTCCGCGAGCGCATCATCGAACCGCTGCACCTGCGCGAGACGTCCGTACCGCTCGGCTCGACGATCCCCGGACCGCACCCGCGCGGGTACGCGCAGCCCGGCCAGGAAGTGCCGCTCCTGGACATCACGGAGGCCGACCCGTCCGTCGGCGGCGCGGCCGGCGGGATGATCTCCAGCGGCACCGACCTCAACGGGTTCCTGGGCGCCCTCCTCCGTGGCGACCTGCTGCACCCGGCCGAGCTCCGGGAAATGATGAGGACCCGGGACACCGGCAACGAGGACGGCCGTGCGTACGGCCTCGGTCTGGAGAGCAGGCCGCTGCCCGGCGGGGGTCCGTACTGGGGGCACGGCGGTGACTTCCTGGGCTTCGAGACGATGGCCGGTGCCACGGTCGACGGCAGGCGGGCGACGGTCATGGTGAACCTCGGTCCCGGTGGTTCGGACGCCCAGAGCGATGACATCGAGGCGGCGGTCCGGACGGCGCTCTCCGCGGGCCGCCCGGCGGCCCGGCAGTAGCGAGCCGGGCTCGCCGCCTTCAGCGGGGCCGGACACCGGAGGATCAGTACGTGAGGGCGGCGTCCATTTCGCTCTGCCAGTAGGTGACGAAGCCGTTGTCGCCCCAGGAGGTGCCGACGGGGAGCGTCAGCTCGGCCGGGGCGCCCGTGGAGCCCTGGTCGGCCTTGTTGGTGAAGTACACCGAGAGGTGGGTGCCCTCGTGCAGTTCCTGGCCGTCGGGCTCACCGGACAGCCCGATCGAGGCGTAGGCGGACTGCCCCGGCTCAAGGGTGACCACGGCCTGCGGGGTGCTCTCGCGGAGGACCGGGAAGGCGGCCTGGGCGTCGTCGAACCGGAGCGCCGGGGCGTTGTACGCGTAGCAGGGGCCGGAACCGGTGTTGGTCGCGGTGAGCAGCAGGTGGTTGATGGGGCGGCTCACCTTGGTGACGGTGACCTTGGTGTTCGAGCCGGTGCAGGTGACGGGGGACTTGCTGCTGTTCCCGGTGGTGCTGTTCCGGCCGTTGGTGTCGCTCTTCCGGCCGCTGGTGGAGCCGGTTGAGTTCTTGGAGCCGGAGGCCGTGTTGTCGGCCGGGGACTTGGAGTCGGTGCCGGAGTCGGTGTCGGTTCCGGTTCCCTCGGTGTCCTTGCCCGTGTCCGTGGCGGAGGAGTCGCTCGCCGCGGTCGACGGGCCGGACTTTGCGCCGTCCTCGGTGCCGTTGCAGGCGGTGAGCGAGAGGGCGGCCAGGAGGGCGGTCGCGGCGAGGGCGGTGGTGCGGATGCGGTTCTTGCGCATGGTGGTGGTACTCCCCGTGTGTGGGCCGGTGTTGTCGTTCGGTCAGTTGTGGCAGATCAGAGCGATGACGATCGCGGTGGACACGATCACCACGCCGATGGCCACGGCATCGATGAGCTCGATGCGGAAGTGGATTCGCACTGCGTCGTCCCGGTGGTCGCTGCGGTGTGTCCACAGATTGCAGGGTGACGGATTCCGGCCGCAACGCCGAACAGCCCATTGGGGATGCTGGAATGGCTGCGCGTACTGTGACCTGGGCAGATTCCACGTCCCTGGAACGGTGTTCCGGGACGGACCAGGAGGGGGAACGCTGCAGTGGCGACGCCGGAGGCCGTGGAATTCGCGGCTCTGCTGAAGGAACTGAAGGACCGTTCGGGACGCAGTTACGGGGTTCTTGCCGGAAGACTGCACGTCAGTACGTCAACACTTCACCGGTACTGCAACGGGGACGCGGTGCCCAATGAGTACGCCCCGGTGGAGCGGCTGGCGCGGTTGTGTGCGGCGACCCCGGAGGAGTTGGTGGAGCTCCACCGGAGGTGGATCGTGGCGGATGCGGCGCGTAGACGTCCTGCCGTGGCCGCGCAGCCCGAGGCTGCTCCTGCGCCTGATCCTGTTTCTGCGCCTTCGCCTGCGCCTTCGCCTGCTTCTGCGGAGCCGGTACGGGATGCGGTTTCCGAGTTCACGCCCGAACCCGAACCCGAACGCGAAACTGAACCCGAACCCGCGATCCTGGCCGGTGGGGCGAGGCGGCCCCGGCGGTTCCTGGCCTCCGCACGGGCGCGGGTGCTGCTCGCGGCCGTCGCCGTCGTCGCGCTGACCGTGCCGACCTCGATCGTCGTCAGCAATCTGTCGGGTACGGACAAGGACGATCTCAGCAACGCCCCCGCCGTTGACGCGAAGGGCCCGGACGAGGCCGAGATCGCCGGGCCCGGCGACGACGCGAGCGTCACCGCCTCACCGAGCGCGAAGAAGTCGGGCAAGCCCGGGCCGTCCGGCTCGGGGACCGTCTCGGCCCCGCCGTCCGGCGGCGCCTCCGCCACGACCGGGGGACGTGGCGCGGGATCCGGGTCGGGTGGCCGGCAGAGCGGAGGCGTGCCGCTGAGTGCCACCATCAGCTCGTACAACTGGGAAGAGCCCTGCGGTCAGCACTACGTTCTGGACCAGAAGCCGGAGGACGTGCCTCCGCCGCCCTCGCCGCAGGGCACCCGGGGCTGGGCCAAGGCGCTCGGCGGGGTGGACGGCGGCAGCATGCAGCTCGAAGTCACCGTGCAGGGGAAGTCGGGGCAGGCCGTCGTGCTGAACGGCCTGCATGTGCGGACGCTGTCCCGGAAGGCGCCGCTGGCGTGGTCGGCGTACTCGATGGGCGAGGGCTGCGGGAGCGGCATCACCCCGCAGTCCTTCGACGTCGACCTCGACGACGGCCGGCCGAGCCTCACCCCGGTGGCGGGGCAGCAGGGGGACGTGCGGGTGCCGCCGAAGGACTTTCCGTTCCGGGTGTCCTCCACCGATGTGGAGGTGTTGGACCTCGAGGTCCACGTCGAAGGGCACGACGTCAGCTGGTACCTGGACCTGGAGTGGAGCAGCGGCGGCCGGACGGGGATGCTGCGCATCGACGACGGCGGGAAGCCGTTCCGTACCAGCAGCATCCAGGCACGGCCGAAGTACATGTACCGGTACGACACGGCCCAGTGGGTGACCAAGGAGTGGGATTAGGGCCTGCCCGGCGGATCGGGGTCGGACAGGCCCTGGCGTCCCTCGTGGCCACGGCCACCGGGCCGGTGCGTGTACGGACTGAGTACGTGCTGACTGACCGGCGTCAGAGGCGCTCGGGGGTCCGGATGCCGAGCAGCTCCATGCCCTGGTGCAGGGTGCGGGCGGTGAGGTCCGAGAGGAAGAGCCGGTTCTCGGCCACATCGCCCGGCACCTCGGGCTTGAGCACCGGGCACTGGTCGTAGAAGGTCGTGAAGAGCGACGACAGCTGGTACAGGTACGAGGCCAGCTTGTGCGGCTCGTACGCGGCGGCGACCTCGGCCACGACCTCGCCGAACTGGTCCAGATGCAGGGCCATCGCGCGCTCGGCCGGGGCCAGCTCCAGCTCCGGGTGCGGCTGGGAGCTCAGCTCGCCCGCCTTGCGCTTGATGGAGCGGGACCGGGCGTGCGCGTACTGGATGTACACGCTGGTGTCGCCGGTCAGCGAGACCATCTGGTCCAGGTCGAACTTGTAGTCGCGGGCGGCCGACGTCGACAGGTCCGCGTACTTCACCGCACCGATGCCGACCTGCGTGGCCCGCTCGGTGATCTCGTCCTCGGTGAGGTCCTTGGCCTTCTCGCGCACCACGGCGGACGCCCGGTCGATCGCCTCGTCCAGGAGGTCGGCCAGCCGGACCGTCTCGCCCTCACGGGTCTTGAACGGCTTGCCGTCCTTGCCGAGCACCGTGCCGAAGGGGAGGTGCACGGCCTTGACGTCCTCGTTCAGCCAGCCGGCCCGGCGGGCGGTCTCGAAGACCATCTTGAAGTGCAGGGCCTGCCTGGCGTCGACGACGTACAGCAGGGTGTCCGCCTTGAGGTTCTGCACCCGGT
Source organism: Streptomyces sp. NPDC102437 (assembly GCF_044765565.1). Taxonomy (NCBI): domain Bacteria; kingdom Bacillati; phylum Actinomycetota; class Actinomycetes; order Kitasatosporales; family Streptomycetaceae; genus Streptomyces; species Streptomyces sp. NPDC102437. The sequence goes on from NZ_JBIWKI010000057.1 coordinate 31,349, forward strand.
CGCGGATCGCGGAGAGGTCCGTCGCCGCGTAGCCGTAGCCGCCGTTCGACTTCTTGACGATCAGCGGCGCCGGGTTGCCGTCCGGGCCCTTCACGTCGTCGAAGAACACGCAGAGCGCGCCCTCGGAGCGGACGGCGACGCCCGACTCCTCAAGGATGCGGCAGGTCTCCTCGAGCATGTCGTTGTATCCGGACTCGCCGACGATGTCGGCGTCCTGGATCTCCATGTCGAGCTTGTTGAAGACCGAGTAGAAGTAGATCTTCGACTCGTCGACGAAGCGCTGCCACATGGCGAGCGTCTCCGCGTCGCCGGCCTGGAGTGCCACGACGCGGTCCCGGGAGCGGGCCTTGAACTCCTCGTCGGAGTCGAAGAGCGCGCGGGAGGCCTTGTAGAGCCGGTTCAGCGAGGACATGGCGGCCTCGCCCTCGGCCTCACCGCCGGCGCCCTCGTGGGTCAGCTCGCCGGGGTGCTCGGTCAGGTACTGGATGAGCATGCCGAACTGGGTGCCCCAGTCGCCGATGTGGTGCCTGCGGATCACGGACTCGCCCGTGAACTCCAGGATCTGCACCATCGCGTCACCGATCACGGCCGAACGCAGGTGGCCGACGTGCATCTCCTTGGCCACGTTCGGCTGCGCGTAGTCGATGACGGTCGTGCCCGCGGCGCTGTTGTACGGCACACCGAGCCGGCCCGCGTCGTCCGCGGCGCGTGCGGCGAGGGTCTCGATGATCGCCCGGTCGGCGAGCGTGATGTTGAGGAAGCCGGGGCCGGAGACCTCGATCTCCTTGATCAGGCCGCCCGCCGGGATCGCGGCGGTGACCTGCGAGGCGAGCTCGCGCGGGTTGCCCTTGAGCTTCTTGGCGAGGGCCAGGATGCCGTTGGCCTGGAAGTCGGCCCGGTCGCTTCGTCGCAGCAGCGGGTCCGCGGTGCCGGCATCCGGCAGAGCTGCCGTCAGGGCGTCCGCCAGCTGCTGCTGGAGCGTGGAAGCGAGGGAATTGACCGAGCCGTGCTCAGGCATGGGACGGGCTGCCGTTTCCGTAGGAGTACAAGGGATCACGCCCAGTATTCCACGGGCGGTAAAGCCGTTTTCTTCGCGCGGGCCGTAAGCCGTTTTCGCGCCGCCGGTGGACCTGGGAGAATGGGCTCGGCCCCCGGGGGCCGCCCTGTGAGTCCCACAGGGGTGTTCCAACGAGTCCTACAAGAGAGAAGGACGTGCAGACCGTGGCTCAGAGTCAGAGCAGCACCGAGGCCGACTGGGTCTCCCGCTTCGCGGACGATGTCATCGCCGAATCGGAGCGTCGTGCGCCTGGCAAACCGGTCGTCGTCGCGTCCGGCCTCTCCCCGTCGGGCCCGATCCACCTGGGCAACCTCCGCGAGGTCATGACCCCGCACCTGGTCGCCGACGAGATCCGCCGCCGCGGGTACACCGTCCGGCACCTGATCTCGTGGGACGACTACGACCGGTACCGCAAGGTCCCGAACGGTGTCCCGGGGATCGACGAGTCCTGGGCCGAGCACATCGGCAAGCCGCTGACCTCGGTGCCCGCCCCGGCCGGGTCCGCGTACCCGAACTGGGCCGAGCACTTCAAGGCCGCGATGACGGACGCGCTGGACGAGCTGGGCGTCGAGTACGACGGCATCAGCCAGACCGAGCAGTACACGGCGGGCACCTACCGCGAGCAGATCCTGCACGCGATGAGGCACCGCGCCGACATCGACGCCGTCCTCGACCGGTACCGGACGAAGAAGGACCCGGCGGCCGCGGGCGCCAAGAGCGGCAAGAAGCCGCAGCAGCAGAAGAAGGTCGACGAGGCCGAGCTGGAGGCCGAGGCGGGCTCCGGCGCGGCGAGCGAGGACGACGGCAGCGGCGGTTCGGCCGGCTACTTCCCGTACAAGCCCTACTGCGGCAACTGCGAGAAGGACCTCACGACCGTCACGTCGTACGACGACGACAGCACCGAGCTGAACTACACCTGCACGGCCTGCGGCTTCGCCGAGACGGTGCGGCTGAGCGAGTTCAACCGCGGAAAGCTGGTCTGGAAGGTCGACTGGCCGATGCGCTGGGCGTACGAGGGCGTGATCTTCGAGCCGAGCGGGGTGGACCACTCCTCGCCGGGCTCCTCGTTCGTCGTCGGCGGCCAGATCGTCCGTGAGATCTTCGACGGCGTGCAGCCGATCGGCCCGATGTACGCCTTCGTCGGCATCTCCGGCATGGCGAAGATGTCCTCCAGCAAGGGCGGCGTGCCGACCCCGGCCGATGCGCTGAAGATCATGGAGGCGCCGCTGCTGCGCTGGCTGTACGCGCGCCGCAAGCCCAACCAGTCCTTCAAGATCGCCTTCGACCAGGAGATCCAGCGGCTCTACGACGAGTGGGACTCGCTGGCGCGCAAGGTCGCCGACGGTTCGGTGCTGCCGGCCGACGCCGCCGCGTACGCGCGGGCCATCGGCACGGCCGCCGGTGAGCTGCCGAGCACGCCGCGCCCGTTGCCGTACCGGACGCTCGCGTCGGTCGTCGACATCACGGCCGGGCACGACGAGCAGACGCTGCGCATCCTGAGCGAGCTGGACCCGGAGAACCCGCTGACCTCGCTGGACGAGGCGCGGCCGCGCCTCGACCGGGCCGAGAACTGGATCACCAGCCAGGTCCCGGCCGAGGCCCGCACGATCGTGCGTGAGGAGCCGGACAAGGAACTGCTCGGCTCGCTGGACGACCAGGGGCGCCAGTCGCTGCGCCTGCTCCTGGAGGGGCTGGACTCGCACTGGTCGCTGGACGGGCTCACCACGCTCGTCTACGGCGTGCCGAAGGTCCTGGCGGGCCTGGAGCCGGACGCCAAGCCGACGGCCGAGCTGAAGGTCGCGCAGCGGTCGTTCTTCGCGCTTCTGTACCGGCTGCTGGTCGGCCGGGACACCGGGCCGCGGCTGCCCACGCTGCTGCTGGCCGTGGGCGCCGAGCGGGTGCGCAGGCTGCTCGGTGAGTAGGCTGCCGGGCGCATAGACGCCTTTTGCGCCTTTGGTACGGAGGGCCGTCACCCGGTGATTCGGGTGACGGCCCTCCGTCGTCGTTGCCGTTGCTGGTCGCGGGGTGGCTCAGGCGATGTGGTCCGCTTCGAGTTCGGAGTGGTAGCGGTTCTTGAACTCCGGCATCATGCGGCGGATCAGTGCCGCGCTGCGCGGGTGCCTGACGTTGTGGCCGTCCGTGACGTGTATGTCCAGGGCGTCGACGCTCGGGTAGTTGTTGTGCTGGTTCACGAACGCGGCGAACACCTCGTACGCGATCGCGGCGAACTCCGCGTCCTCCTGCGCCCACTCGACGGGGTCCAGCTCGGGTTCCTGGGCCTGCTCCTGGGCCTGTTCCCCGGCCTGCGGGTGTTCCTGGAGCTGCTCCTGGAGGGGCTCCTGCTCCTGCCGGGGGCCGGGGACGGCGCCGATCGTGCCCACGCTGCCCAGGGGGCGGGTGCGGCCGCCGGGGCCCGAAGGGACCATCACCGGGCCCGGCTCCAGGCCCTCCTCGTACGCGGGGTCGTAGGCGCTCTCGTACATGTCGTCCGGGACCTGGGCCGCCGCGAACCAGGGGCTCTCGTGCGAGCCGGGCCCTTCCTGGGGCCACTCCTCGGCGGCGGCGCCGGGGTCGGAGGGGTGGCTGTGCTGCTGCCGGTACTGCTGGTGCTGCGGCCCGTATTGCTGCTGCTGTTCGTACTGCTCCTGGTCCTGCTCGTGCTGCTGGGCGTACTGCTGCTCGGGGGTGTACGGCAACTCGGGCTGGAGCTCGGCCGGTTCGACCTGGGTCTGGGCCGGGGGGAGCAGGGCGGGTTCGATGCCCGCGGCGGCGAGGCCGGCCGGGGCGGTCTCGGCCAGCGGGACGCCGTACTTCGCCAGGCGCA
>NZ_JBIWKI010000058.1:0-32359 GCF_044765565.1 Streptomyces sp. NPDC102437
ACAGAACCCCTCGACAAGGTTCATCGTCCCAGCTCAGAAGGCACTTTCGCGTTACCGCTCATGATCCGGACCAAAGCCCAAGCGAAACGCGCAGGCTAAAGACATCCGGAGGAACCTTGCGGTGCTCAGGTGAACCGCGCTTGCTTCCGTGGCTCAGTTGGTCAGAGCGTCCGCCTGTCGAGCGGGATGCCACCGGTTCGAATCCGGTCGGGAGCGCTGCTGCACATGAGGCGCCGGCGACGGGGCTCAACTGCCGTGTGCAGCTGCTGTGGTCTCGGTGCTGCCACCGTGGCGCGACGGCGGGATTCGGCAGGGCCTCGTGTGGTGCCCTGGCTGACCACGGGTTGGCGGGGACGCCGTGGTGCAGGTAAGGGGCGGCTCCGGCCGGAAATTCCACCTCCCCGGATTGTCGGAGCCTTGCGCGCTGGGATAACCAAGAGGCGGAGGATGTGGCCCGACGTCACACCTTTCGTAGCTCAATGGCTAGAGCCGCGCGTTGTGGTCGCGCTGATCCTGGTTCGACTCCGGGCGGAGGGACTGGCGGACGGTCGTAGGTGGGGCGAAATCTCCGCACCCGGAGAAAACCCGGTGACACTCCGACCGACGTCAGGGTTTCATGGTCGCGTTCGGACGGTGCTTTCCCTGTTGGTGCAATTGGCAGGGAGTTGGAAGGTCGGGCATTGGCGTGCCACGCGCTCTCGAAAAGCGTCACGGGGAGACCCGTTGGAGGTTCGACTCCTCCACCTTCCGCCGAGCGTTGAGCCCTGGGAGGCAAGCGGGCCTGTAAAGCCTGCGCCGGTAACGGCTAGCGTGGTTCGATTCCACGGCAGCGCACTGAGGCGGGGGCAGCAGATGCCACCCCCGCCCCGGCCAAACTAGTTGCTGTGGCTGAGGTGCTCGAAGACCTTCATGCCGATGCCGAACGCCACGCCGAACGTAGCGCCTCCGGCGCCCACGATGGCCAGCGCCTGAGCGTGGCAGAGTGCGGCCACGATGCCCGCAGTGAGAGCTGCGGTCGTGGCCGCGAAGAAGACGGTGGTGATCTCCAGGCCCTTGCGAGCGGCAGAGGGCTGGGCTGAGGTGGTCGTCACTGGTGAAGCCTCCGGTACGTCGTCGCGTTGTCTTCTGAAAGCGGGCACGCCTCATTGAGGTGTGTGCTTTCAGCGACGGTGGGGGTTACTACCCCTGCCGTAGGCAACGCGCCACGGGTGCTCCACTCGGATGTAGAAGTGACAGCCGTCAGGATAGGCAAAAGTCAACTAGCGGTCAACTGGGGATAGTTCATCCACGGGATATGGCGCAGCGTGGTCAGCGCATCCGCTTTGGGAGCGGAGGGCCCCAGGTTCGAATCCTGTTATCCCGACCACGACGCAGCCCCGCCACGGTGACGACGTGCACCCGTGAGCGCGGCTGGGCTACGTCATGCGCCGGCCCGACGAAAAGTCAGGGACACGAAGCGCTGAAGCCCCGCCCCCTCCGACTGCTGGTGGAGGGGGGTCCAGCCGATCGCCTCGACGCCGGAGATGGCCGACGCCAAGTCGGTGTCGTTCTTCGTCGGGCTCGGGTGGAACTTCGCCGTGAACATGGCGTCGCCCCGCTCGTGCGCGAGGCGGGCCCGGTCGTCGATGGACCCGTATCCGCGGGAGAGAAGGGCCAGTGGACCCTGACCGCTGAAGTGCGCCTCAGAGCATCCAAATTCGGCGCTACGCCGGAGGGCGGAGCGCGCCTGAAGCCTCAAAGGTCGACGACCCCATGAACGCCCCCCAGAGGCCCGCACAGGCAACCGCGGGCACCGTCTCAGCCATCAACTCACGGCGAGCGAGGCTGGCTGTTCGACGACCGGCTCATCCGCGTGCACCACTTCGCGGGGACGGGCGCGCACGTGCGGGACGACCTGGAGAGCCGGCCCGACGTCGTGAAGCGGCAACCACCGCGGGTACCGCCGTGTGGTCACCGGCTTCGCCTACGTCGTGCGCGACGGCGAGTAGCCCCGATCTCCCATTGCGGTTGCTGCTCGCGCCGATCGACCGCAACGGGTGCCCGCCCGCCCGTACCTGGAGCCGTCGGCGGCCCGGGTCCGGGCGGGCACATATCCCGATCACCACGTGAGGCGAGTCATGCCCGAAGAAGAGACGCCCGCCCCCGACCCCGTTTCTGAGTCGTCGTACGAGGGCGTGACGGACAACGCGGGTTGCGTCCCCTGCGGCACCACCGAGGGGGCATGTACACATCCGACATGGCACGGCTGGGGACGAGGCTGACCCACATAGACCCGCACGCGGGGCGTCACCCCTGACGTGCGGTGGGCGGGCGGAGGCCGGTCCTCCCGGGTGAGGTCGACAGTCGGCCTCCGCTCGTCCATGAGCCCCCGTTCCTCCCTGGCGACGAGTCAGGCAGTGACGGGGGTTTTGTGTTCCCGCTGGTCGTCTGTGCAGCGCGAGGGAGCTGTTCCCAGACGGGGCATAGATGATCTTTCATCACGTTCATCGGGCTCAGAGAGAGGAACTATTGCAATGGCACAGGGGCGGGCGTCGCCGCGGCGGGCGCGGCGGCCAGAGTCGCGCCGGAGATGTGGCGGATCGCGGGATTCGGCACAGGATCTCCTCGTATGGGGGGAGGGTCGGAAGATGGTGCCGCCCATCAAAGCAGGGGGAGTTACCCGTGGGTGGACATTGGGTGCCCTCAGACTTGCCACGACCCTACGAATGGGTAGGTTCGGCCGGAGCGGGTTCGGCCGAGGTGGGGAGAAGCGTGGAACCAATGACCGGAAGCGACGTACGGGGCACACTGCCCGAAGGGCTCGGCGACGCCCTGCGGTCCACCGCCGAGGAGATCGCGGCAGTGGTCCGCGGTTTCGCCGACACCGGCCTTCCGGTGCCCCGGTCGGAGTGGACCGTCGGGGAGGCCGCGGCACATCTGGTGCAGGCCAACGAACTGATGGCCGACCTCGCGGCCGGGCGGGAACGCCGCTACGGGGACGGGACGCCGCAGAGCCTGGCCGCCGCCAACGAGCGCGCGCTCGCGGAGTTCGACGAGCGGGCCGCCGAGCCGCTGGCGGAGATGATCGTGGCGCACACGGATGCCTACCTCGCCGCCGTGGAGCGGTGCGCGACGGACGGCACCGGGGCCGATGGAGCGGCCGGGACCGTGACCACGCCGCTGCGGCCGATGAGCAGGGAGGTGCTGGGCTCGTACCTGCTGACGCACATGCTCGGCCACGGCTACGACCTCGCCCGTGCACGGGGGCGCCGGCACATGATCGACCGCACACGCGTCGAACTGTCCCTGCCGTTCCTGATCGCTGCGATGCCCCGGGTCACCGATGCCACCACCACCGCAGGGCTCACCGCCGGCTACGCGATCCGTCTGTGGGGCGGCGCCCGATTCGGTGTCACGTTCACCGACGGCGCCGTGACCGTCGCTCCCCGACCGCCGGCCCGCCCGGACTGCACCATCCTCATCGAGCCGGTCACCTTCTTCCTGATGGCGCTCGGCCGCGTCGACCCATGGGGCGCCATGGCCCGGGGCCGGGTGTTCGCCTGGGGCCGCAAGCCCTGGCTCGCACCCCGTTTCCCCGGGCTGTTCAAGGCACCCTGAACCGCCGGACAGGCCCGCCCTACGCCGGGTCCCCGTGGGACTCCATGAGCTCCTGGTGCGCCGCCGTCACGTCCTCGGCGAGTACGGTGACGATCTCCTGCCTGGTGGGCGTCGTCCCGCCCGAGTGTTCGGCGTACAGACGCAGATCCCTTTGCGCGGCGGCCTTCTGGCAGAGCTCGCGGGCGAAGCGGGCGTTGCCCAGGGTGTCGGCCATGCCCCCGTCCACGGCCGAGGCGAAGAAGGAGCCGAGGGCGGCCGCCGCCCCCTCGTCGGGTTCGTCGCCCTGACCGGACAGGACGGACCGGGCGATCAGCAGCAACTCCTGCGCGGAGTAGGAGGGGAAGTCGACGCGGGTGTTGAACCGGGACACCAGGCCCGGGTTGGCGGCGAGCAGACCGGTCATCTCCTCGCGGTATCCGGCGAGTACGACGACGAGCCGGTCCCGGTCGTCCTCGGCCCGCTTCAGGAGCACCTGGAGCGCCTCGTCGCCGAACGCGTCGCCACCGCTGTACCCGCTGTTGGACAGGGCGTACGCCTCGTCGATGAACAGCACGCCGTTCAGGGCGGAGTCGATGACCTTGCTGGTCTTGATCGCGGTGGAGCCGAGGTGCTGCCCGACGAGGTCGACGCGCTGGGCCTCGATGACATGGCCGGACCGCAGCAGCCCCAGCCCGGCGAAGACCTTGCCGATGATGCGGGCGACGGTGGTCTTGCCGGTGCCGGGGGGTCCCGCGAAGACGAAGTGCCGGGGCCGGGCGCCGCTGGGCAGACCCTGCTCCTCGCGGAGCGCCGCCATGCGCAGCTGAGCGATCAGCGTGAGCACCTGCCGCTTCACCGGCTCCAGACCGATCATGCCGTCCAGCGCCTGCTGGGCCTCCGCGAGCAGGCGTGCCATCTCCTCCCGCGACAGCCCGCCCGCCCCGTCCGCCTCCGCCGACGAGGAGTCCGGCCCGGCGCCCGGAGCGGCCACCGGGGCAGCCGGTGCGGCGGGTACGGGGGAGGGCGCGGCCGTGCGGGGCGGCGGGGGCCCCACCGGGGAAGGGGGCGGGGACGAAGGCGCGGGGGACTCCCCGGCCACGGACGAAGCCGTCGGAGCCGTGGAACGTGCCTGCGCCCGTACGTTCACGTCCAAGAGGTTCGGCGCACACCGGAACGCATACTGATACCGCTTCAGCGCTTCCTCCGGCCGGCCCAGCGACTCCAGGGACCGGCCCATGAAGTACTTGACCTCCGCGTCGAAACGGCTCCCCGCCTCCAGCTTCTTCGGCAGCTCCGCCAGCACGTTCAGGGCCTCGTGGCAGACCCCCTGCGCGAACAGCGCCGCCCCCACGTACAGCTGCGCCTCGTCGTGCAGGAACGCGTCACGGATGCCCGGGGCGAAACGGAGCACGAGGGCCCAGTCCTCCTTGAGGAAGGCATACCGCGTACAGACGAACCGGGTCTCGTCGCAGTCCAGTTGGGCCGTGGAAAGCCCGGCCCAGGCCTCGTCGAGCTTGCCGGCGTCCAGCAGCGAGGTCATGGCCGCCACCCAGAGGTCACGGGCGTTCTCCAGCCGGAACGTGACGTAGTGGCCGAGCTGGAACCGGGACCGCAGCGGCATCCCGAACTTCGAACGCAACGCGCCGAAGGAGCCGGACGCCCGGACCATGCCGTCCAGCGCCTCCTTCTGACGCTGCCCGGTCGCATGCAGCCCCAGCCATGCGTCCGCCGCCAGGGGATCCTGCGCGGCGGCGAACGAGAACCGTTCGGCGGCGGCCGCTTCATTGCCCTGGTTCAGCAGGGCCACTGCCTGCTGCCAAGCCTGCTCGGCCTTCCTGGGCGAACCCCGGCCTGCGGCTGTTCCCTGCACCGTTACTCCCCTCGACGGGCCCCCGGCCCGCGCGCCGACGGCCGACGGGGCTCGCCGTGACGACCTGGAACAACTGCCAGGATATCCAAGACATCCATCATGACGTGGCGGCCGGTGAACACACACGGCGCCCCTTCGACCGCGTCGGCACAAGGGTGGCGAAGGGCGGCGACGAACCGGCCGTCTACGTCGACGAAAAGGTCGCTTTCAGGACAGTTGGACGGTTGGCGCACGCCAGGACCGGCGATCACCCGAGATGCCCGGGGAGATCGGCCCGTCTGACGCTAACGTTGATCCGCACGGTGACAGCGACGGTGCCGGGGAGGGCGCACCGCGCGGAACACCGGGAACGAGGAGTGCGCGACATGCTCGATCCCACTTCGGTGGCGGCGATTTCGGCGGTGCTCGGTGCGGTCGGCTCGGGGATGGCCAACGAGGCCGGCAAATGGGCCTGGGAATCCACCGGTGGTGTCGTGCGGAGAATCGTCGGCCGCGAGGTCCCCGCGCCCGAGGCCCCGGACGAACGGGACGACGTGGCCCGCATGGTCCACGACCGGATCCGCACCGATCCGCAACTCGCCGCCTCCTGGACCGCGTTCGCCACCCGCATGCACCGCGAGCCGGCCCCGGCCCGGGCCGCGCGGTCGAACCTTCCCGCCTCCATAAGGTTCTTCACGGATCGCAAGGAGGCGCTGAAGCAACTCCAGCGGGAGGCGTCCCGCCGACCCGACGGGCGGCCCCGGCTCGCCCTGGTGCACGGCCCGGACGGCATGGGTTCCAGCACCCTCGCCGTGCACTTCGGCGCACAGCCGACCCGCCTCTTCCCGGACGGCCAGATCTACGCCGACCTCGGGGGCCGTGGAGCCGGTGGCGCGCGCGACGTCGGAACCGTACTGCGTGGCCTGCTGCGCCAACTGCGGGTGCCGGACGAAGAGATGCCGACCGGGACCGATGAGCTCGGCGAGTTCTTCCACCACCGCGTGGCGGACCTGAGACTCCTGATCGTGCTCGACCACGCGTACTCCGCTTCGCAGGTGCGGCCGTTCCTCACCTCGGCACCCGGGGTGTTCACGGTCCTGGTCGCCCGCGCGCCCTTCCCCGGCATCGACGCCGTGCGGGTGCCCGTCGGCCCGCTCTCGGACCGGGACGCGGTGCGGCTGCTCACCGACATCACCGACAAGTCCACGGTCGCCGCCGCCCGCGCCACCCTGCCGTCGCTGCTCCAGCGCTGCGGCGGGTCGCCTTACGCCCTGCGTGCCGCGGCTTACCAGCTCTCCGCGCCCACCCTTCCGCAACGTCGTGCCGAGCCGGACGGCGACCCGGTCCGGGGCGCCGCCGAGGACAACTACCGGCTCCTGACTCCGGAATCCGCCCGGCTGTACCGGCTGATGGCGCTGCGCGACTGGCCCGCCTTCGACGCAGCCGCCGCCGCGCGGACCACCGGCCAGGACCCCGACCAGGCCGCCGGAATGCTGGAGGACCTGGCCGACCGGATGCTGCTGGAACGAGGCTCCGGCGCGGCCGGCAGCGGCCGCTACCACTACCGCCACGCGGTCCGTGCGCACGCCGAGGCGGCGGCGATCCGGGACGACGGGATCGCGGCGTGCTCCGCGGCCCTGGCCCGCACCCTGAGCGCCTACGCAGACCTGGCCGCATCCGCCGCCCACCAGGCGCTCCCGGAGAGCTGGCGGGTCCCCGCGCCCACCGAGGACCGCGCCGGGCGGACGTACGCGGACCGGGGAGCCGCCCTCGACGCGCTGCTCGCGGAATCGGGCAACCTGGTCGAGGCGGTGCGCTGCGCCGAGGAGTTTGGCGACCCGGACACCGCCGTACGCCTGTGTCGTGCCCTGTGGCCGCTCCAGCTCAAGGCCGGCCACCACGAGATGCTGCTGCCGGCGCTCCGCATCGGCACGAGCCTGGCCGACACCCATCGGCCCATGAGTCCCGACGCCGGAGCACTGCACGCACAACTCGCCCACTCATTGACCGAGTCGAGGCGCTGGCAGGAGGCGGGAACTCAGGCGCGCGCGGCGGCGGGGGCCGAGGAGGCGGCGGGCCACAAGCGGGGCCATGCCTCGGCCGTAGAGTTCCTGGGGCTGCTGCGACTGCGGCAGTGGCGCTACCAGGAGGCGTACGACTGCTTCGAGGAGGCCGGCGCCATCCTGCGCACCATGGGCGGGCAGGACGAGGGGACCCGCGACGTGCCGCGCGCCGAGGCCCTGCTGGAGCGCCATCGCGGACGGGCGCTGCGCGGTCTGGGGCGACGCGAGGAGGCCCGGCGGAGGCTGGAGACCGCGCTGTCGTACTTCCGGTCGAGCGGAGACACGTACAACACGGCCCGAACCCTCACGGATCTCGCCGAGACATGGCTGGACGAGGAGGACCCCGGGGCGGCGCTCCCGCTGGTCGAGGCGGCGATCACCACCCTCGACGGTCAGCGCGCGACGTACCACCTGGCGCATCTGCGAACCCTGCGGGAGCGCTGCATGGCCGCCTGACCGCGTGGTCGCGGTCCTCGTGTCGCGGCTCCTAGCTAGGGCCTGTCCGGTGGTGTCAGAGGAGCGACGCGTACGCGATGGAGCCGGTCGCCCGTCCGCACGACGAGCCCGTCGGTCACGGCCCGCGCCAGCCGCGCCCGGGAGGTGACCGACTCCCGGCTCTCCGAGGCCAGCCAGGCGTGCAGGGCGGAGGCGTACGCGGCGGGGTCCGCGCCGGACACGTCCTCCGTTTCGGCGTCGGGCACCGCCACCATCCGGAGCGGCTCCTCGCCGCGCACCCGGACCACGCACTCGGACGGGCCGGTCACATAGGCCGCCAGCGAGCAGCCCCGGTGGCGGCGGAGCACCTCGGAGGTCCAGAGCGACGGCGAGCCGAAGCGCGGATCGTCGGGTTCACCGTCCCGGAAGATGACATCGGCCAGCTCCAGCCGGTCCACCTCGCGGGTGTCCTCGTGCACGGCGACGTGCAGTTCGCCACCCCGATCCGCCCCCGGGCCGGACCACTGGCCCGCCCACCGGCTGACCGCGACCTCTCCCGGCCCGAGCACCCGCGTCAGGACCCGCAACGGCACGGTGACCGTTCCGGCCTCGTACCCGGGCAGCGGGAGCGGCTCCAGCGAGGCGGGCCGGGCGGGTTCCGGCGCCCCCATCATCGAGTAGAAGAGCTTCCGGAGCCGGACCGCGGATTCGCCCGGCACGGAGGTGGTGAACTCGGCGGGGCCGGACAATGGCCTGTGAGAGCCGATGACTTCATCGATCTGTGCCGCCAGGGACGCGTCGGGGTCGAGCCTCGGTGCCTCCCGCATGAACGCGGAGATCGGCGCGTCCGGGTCCAGGGCGTGGAGGGGCACGGCGCCCAGGAGCACCGGGATGCCGAGGGCGGCCGCGTAGAAGGTGACGGATCCGTGGTCACCGATCACGGCATCGGCCGCCAGCAGGGCCTGTCGCCACCCCGTCAGCGGGTCGATCAGCGCCAGCCCGCCGCGCCGCGCCCGATCGAGCCAGGCGCGGATCTGCCCGGGGCCGTGCCCGTGCCAGATGTTGGGGTGCAGCACGGCTGCGAACCGGTAGTCGTCCACGGGGAACTCGTCGGCGACCCGGTCCAGCAGGGCGGCGACCACGTCACCCCCGCACCAGCCGTCCCCCGGGACCTCGGTCCGGTCACCGAAGAGCGACTCGGAGTTCCAGGTCGAGTTGAGCAGGACGAGCCGCTGACCGGGCCGGACTCCCAACGCGCGGCGGAAGCGTTCGCGATGGGGTCGTGCGGCGAGCATCCGGTCGAAGCAGGGGTCTCCGGCGAGCACGGCGGTGGGTGCGGCCTCGGGGCAGGCGAGGCGCAAGCGCTCGACCTGCTCGGGGTGGGAGAGCACGAGCGCGTCCGCGACGGGGGTGCCCCGGCTCGACAGCAGCCACGGAGGCGCGAGCCCGAACACGGGCGTATTCGCCCCCGGCCCCGATCCGGTGTCCGGTGTCCGGTGTCCGGTGTCCGGTGTTGCCAGCCTTTTAGTGTATCCAACACCGTGCGAAAGGACGGCCAACTTACCGGAAAATGCATCCAGTTGACCGCCGAAGCTGGCGGATACGACCAGGTCCACCCTGGTCCCGACCGCCTGCTCCCACGGCAGCACCGGCACCCCCGTGTCGGCCAGCAGCTCGGCCGTGCCGGCCATGAAGGCCGAGGAGCCCGTGCAGGTCACCAGCAACTGGACGCGCAGATCGTCGTCGAACAGGGGCAGCACATCGAGCAGCCGCGTCGCGGCGGTCACGTTGTGCACGACGACCAGCACCCGCAGGCACTTCCCCCGGGTCGCCCACCGTGCGGCGTCTTCCCCCACCGGCACCCGGACCCACCCGGCCCGCCCGTACTCCATCCGCACGCCCCTCATCCGCCCCGGCCCGCCCGCTGGCTCCGTGTCGCCCGTGCGACCGGCCACACCAGTCAACCAGCACGATCGCCGGACCGCCCACCGAGGTGGCGTCACACGGCCATCGCCACCGAGGACTTGCCCAGTGCGTCGTCGTGCGGAGCGCGGCCACGCCGGCACCCCCGTCTGCGGTTCCCGAAGACGACGACCCGCAGCAACACGAACCGTCCGACCCCCGCCAGAGCGGATGCCGACAGATAGACCGTCTGCGCCAGCAGGGGTGAGGGAGCGGGCTGCACGGCGAACAGGCACAGCAGTGCCCCTGTCGTGAACACAAAGCTCACGGCGACCGTCGCGGCGGACTGGAGATGGACCCTCCACCCCCCGCGTTCGCTCCGGAACGAGATCCGTCGGTGCAACTCGGTCGCGACGACCGTGGAGACGACGGTGACCAGCGCGTTCGCGACGGCCATCGGCATGCGCGCGCTGAGCAGCACCACCGCCGCGCTCGACGCCAGCCCGACCCCGCCACCGCACACGACGAACCGCGCGAAAGCCGCGAGAAGTGGCCGAAGGGCGCGCGTCCGCAGGCGCGTTGGGGCGGTCACTGACGGGCCTCCGGAGAATCTGGGGGACGGTGGATCGACTCCACTCCAGAACCTACGGATTCGGCGCCGTTCGAGCGACTCGATAATGTCCGGCTCAAGCGGGGGACAACCCGGAACCCACCCCGGGCCGAACACGGGAGACACGTTCGGTGACGTATGCGGCCATAACTCTCGCGACGCCCAGGTAGGTTAAGTCCATAGCTTGATCACTTTTGCGTCCGGAGGTCTCCATGAGTGAGCAGCAGCCGTCCGTCACCCCTCCCGCCAAGCCGGTGTCGGACCGGATCGACACCACCAGGCCTCATTCCGCCCGCTTCTGGAACTACTTCGTGGGCGGGAAGGACAACTACGAGGTCGACCGTGAGATCGGTGACCAGATCAAGGCGTTCTTCCCGGGGCTCGTCGACGTGGCGGTGGCGGGGCGGCAGTTCCTGCGTCGTTCGGTGAGCCACCTCGTTCAGGAGCGGGGGGTCCGGCAGTTCCTGGACATCGGGACCGGCCTGCCCACCGCGGACAACACCCACCAGGTGGCCCAGGACATCGCGCCCGAGGCGCGCATCGTGTACGCCGACAACGACCCGCTCGTGCTGACGCACGCCCGTGCGCTGCTGACGAGTTCGCCCGAGGGTGTCACCGACTACATCGACGCCGACCTCTACGACCCGGAGAGCATTCTGGCCGAGGCGGCGAAGACGCTCGACTTCGACCGGCCCGTGGCCCTGATGCTGCTCGGCATCCTCGGTCACGCGGACGACTTCGCCAAGGCCCGCGAGGTGGTCGGCCGGCTGATGGCGGGGCTGCCGGCCGGCAGCTACCTGGTGATGTACGACGGCACGCGCACCAGCGAGGGCATGATCGCCGCGGAGAAGGCGTACATCGAGAGCGGCGCGGTTCCGTACTACGTGCGCGAGCCGGACGAGATCGTCACGCTCTTCGACGGGCTGCGGATCCTCGACCCCGGCTTCGTCCGGCTCAGCGAGTGGCGGCCCGACGCCGACAGCGTGACCGTGCCCGCGGACGTCGACGCCTTCGGGGGGATCGGCGTCAAGGAGTGACGTGGTCCGCAGCCCGGTGTGGACGGCCGGCCGTCGGATCACGTGTGTCCGCGCGGCCGGCCGGGCGGGCCGGTGCCGATCTACGGTGCGGTCGCCCGCAAGCCGCAGCGGGAGACGGGCGCGAGGGCCGGGGCGGCCCGCAGCCGCAGCTCCATCCGGCGCGCCGCGGCCGGTGTGTCGCTGACTCCGGCCGGCCCGTCACCCCAGCGCGTCCGCCAGATCGCTGTCCGCCGCCGCGAGCGAGTGCTGCCAGACGGTGGTCACCGGTACCCACACGTGGACGCCCTCCGGCATGCCGACGGTGGCCGCGTCGAAGGTGACGCCCAGGTGGGAGGGGGCCGTGGCCACGGAGAGGCTGTCGACGACGTGGCCCTCGGAGGACGCCGGGTCGGCGGTCCGTACGGCGGCGTACGCCCGCTCGCCCGGGGACAGCTCGTAGGGGCCGCTCCCGGCGGGCGGGACGACTTCGGCGGAGCCGTCGAGGCCCCGGAAGGTGATCGTGGGGATCCGGTCCACCACGCAGACCCGGCCGCCGTTGTTGACCACGCTGATCCGGGCCGTGTTCTGCTGTCCGCCGGGTGCGGCGTGCACCGCGAGGGTCTTCTCCTGGCAGGTCGCCGAGCGGCTCGCGGCGCCGGTCGTCGCCGACGCCGTGGTGCCGGTCAGGGGCAGGGTGGCCGCGACGGCGAGTGCGGCGGTGAGAGCGGGGCGCAGACGCATGGTGCTTCTCCCGTTGGATCGACAGCCTGCGGGTACGGCCGGACGGCCCGCCGGCCGGTGCGGCCGACATGGCCAGTGTGAACCGCATGACCTGATCTTCGCGACAGATCGAACATATCGGCTCGGTGTGTCCGGTGCGGGGCGGGCCCGCAAGGGACCGGCGCGGCACCGGGCCCGCCCCGCGCGACGTCAGCGGGACCGGACCGTCGCCATCACTTCCCGGTCCGGTTGCAGCGTGAGCGAGGGGACCGGCTCGATGACGCCCGGGTCCACATCCAGCTCGAAGCGGCGGGCCAGCACGGCCAGGATCAGCACGGACTCGACCATCGCGAACCGGGCGCCCAGACAGACCCGGGGGCCGCCGCCGAACGGGAACCAGGCGTACTCCGCGATGCTGTCGCCCTCCTGCGGGTCCCAGCGCTCGGGGCGGAACTCCTCCGGCTCGGGGAACCACCGCGCGTCACGCTGGGTGGCCCACTGGCTGGTCCACACCCGGGTGCCCTCCGGCATCGGCACACCGCCGATCTGCGCACCGGCCTTCGCGACACCGGTGACCAGCCAGATCGTCGGGTAGAGGCGCAGTGTCTCCTTGACCACGGACTGGGTGTATGTCAGTCGCGCGTAGTCGTCGAACTCCGGTTCCCGGTCACCGAGCACCCGGTCCAGCTCCTCGGCGAGCGCGGCACGCACCCGCGGGTTGCGGGCCAGCAGATACCAGGCCCACACCAGAGTGGAACTGGTCGTCTCGTGCCCGCCGATGTACAACGTGACCGTCTCGTCGCGGATCTCCTGATCGGTGAGCCGCTCCCCCGACTCGTCGACCGCCGTCAACAGCCGGCTCAGCAGATCGGGGCGCTCGTCCCCGCCGTCGCGATGACGGGCGACGACCCGGCTCACCTCGGCGTCGATGACCGCCGCGGCCTTCTTGATCCTGGCCCTGCCGGGGGTCGGCACCCAGTCCGGCAGCAACGCCCCGATACCGGCGAACTCCTTGCCGATCTCCTGCTGCGCCACATCCATCGCCCGGCCCATCGCCTCGGCGTCGGCCGCCGTGTCGACCCCGAAGATGGTGCGCACGGCGATCCGCTGGGTCAGCGCCGCCATCTCCCGCTTGATATCGATGCGTTCACCGCCCGACCAGGTGTCCGCCAGCTCCACCGTGCTGCTCGCCATCGTCGTCGCGTACGACCGCACCTGCTTGGGCCGTACGGAGGGCTGCACCAGCGACCGCTTCCGCCGCCAGTCCGTGCCGCGGGCGACCACCACGCCGTTGCCCATCACGGTCCGGAAGGCGATGCCCAGGGCCGGCTGGTCGAAGGAGCGTTCCGTCTCGGTGAGCAGCTCGCCTATGCAGTCCGGATCCGCTATGTACACACAGGAGTTGGGGCCGAATCGCCAGGCCACCATGTCCCCGTGGGCGCGCAGCCGCTCGAAGAAGGCGAGAGGGTTCTTTCCGAACTGCGGCAGATTCCCGACGAACGGCAGCCCCTTCGGGCCCGGCACGATCCGGTGGCTCCGCGGCTCGGCGTCGATGGCCGGGCCGGTCTCCGTGGACATGAATGTCTCCGCTCCCTTGTGGCGCACCCGATTCGGTGCGCTGCGACCTGACTTCAGCGGTACCGCACGCCCTGGAACCTGTCATCGGCCTTGTGAGGTACGTGAGTTGTCGAGGGTAGTCGCTGTCAACCAGCGCCGGCCCGGCCCGGGAGCGGGCCGGGCCGGCGGTGTGCCGGGCCCCTGTCCGGAGCCCGGCCCGTGCTGTGCGGTCAGACGCCCGGCGGGACCCGGGAGGGGCGGCCGCTGCCGCGCGTGAGGCGGTAGCCGAACACGGCCGCGAGCGCTCCGAGCACTCCGCCGCCCACCGTCCACAGCCAGCGGTCGGTCCACCAGCCCGACGCCCAGCCGTCCTCCGGCGCACTGGCGAGCGGGGCCTCGGACGAGCTGTCGTCGCCGTCGGCCGAGTCGTCCGAGGCCTGCGCGACGGAGGACACACCGGGGACCAGCGGCTCGGCGAGCGTGCCGTCCACATCGCCCGCACCGCCCCTGTCGGCGGCCGTGACCTCGATCTCGGTCTTCACCGGCAGACCCAGGTCCGCCGACGGCAGATCGACGACCGTGAGACGTACGTAGTAGCTGCCCGGCAGCGGGTCGTCGGCCCACGGCTCGGACCAGGCGCGGACGGTCCGCAGTACGCAGGTCAGCTCGACCGCCGACGCGTCGGCCGCGGCCTTGCCGGTCTGGCGGCCGTACATGCAGGCCTGACGGCGCCGCAGCCCGTCGTACACGTCGACCTGCCAGGTCGACGCGCCGTGCCGGGTGGCGCTCTCGGGCAGGGTGATCTTCGCCTTGACGGTTGCCCGCTGTCCCGCGTCGGCGGGGAACACCCAGTACAGGTAGTCACCCGTGGACGCCCCGGCGGTGGCGAGCTGGTCCGGCTTGATCGCCGTCGCCGTGCGGAAGGTGGTGCCGGCCTCGGTGGGGCCGGAGCCGTCCTCCGAGGTGCTCGGGCTCGGGCTCGCCGACGGGTCGTCGGCCACCGCGGCGCCCGCCGACGTCAGCAGGGCGATCCCGGCGAGCAGCGCGCCCGCCAGTACACGTGTCCTACGCATCATCAGTTGGTCCTCCAGACAGCGACGCGCCAGCGCGAGATCCAGCCGAAGACCAGGCCCGCGACCAGCCCGGTGAGCACCAGAACACCCAGCAGCCACCAGCCGCGGCCGAGGCCGAACGCGGCGGCGTCGGCGGCGGCGTCCGGGGCGTCCACCAGATCCACGGTCAGCTCGACAGGCATACCGGGCGAGGTCTTCACAGAGGCGGGCGCCGAGAAGGAGTTGCTGAGCTGGAGGCACACGGTCTCGGCGGCCGGCTTGTCGCTGTCCGAGCCGTCCACATCGGGCTTCGGGTAGCGCAGGCCGGAGGAGATCGCGTCCGTACGGCCGGTGCCCGACTCCGAGCCCCGTACGATCTCGCGGCCGTGCACGGTCAGTGCGCGCATCAGCACGCCGTAGTCGTTGTTCACGGCGCGGTCGGCGAAGACGCTGACCGAGGCGCGCAGTTCCTGGCCGGGCAGCACGTCGACCCGGTACCAGCGGTGCTGGCCGAACTTCTCGCGGTCGGTGTAGAGGCCGGCCTCGAGCTTCGGAGCCGAGGAGCAGCTGTCCGCACCCTCGGTCGCCACCGGGGTGACGACGGGCTCGGCGGCCCGGTCGACCAACTGCTTGACCCGGCCGGAGAGTTCATCGGTGTGCTGGACCGCGGTGTACGTTCCGCCGGTGGCCTCGGCGATGCAGGTCAGCTGTTCGCGGATCTTCGCGTTGGGCACCAGGCCCAGGGTGTCGATGACGAGGTGGATGCCGCGGGCCGCGATGTCACGTGCGACCTCGCACGGGTCGAGCGGGCCGCAGGTGTCCTCGCCGTCACTGATCAGTACGATCCGGCGGGTGGAGTCGCCGCCTTCGAGGTCGTCGGCGGCGCCCAGCAGGGCCGGGCCGATCGGGGTCCAGCCGGTGGGGGCCAGGGTGGCGACCGCGGTCTTCGCCTCGGTTCGGTCCAGCGGGCCGACCGGGTAGAGCTGTTTGGTGTCCTTGCAGCCGACCTTGCGGTCGTCGCCCGGGTAGTCGGCGCCGAGCGTCCGGATGCCGAGCTCCACCTGCTCGGGCACCGCGTCCAGAACCTCGTTGAACGCCTGCTTGGCGGCTGTCATCCGGGACTGGCCGTCGATGTCACGGGTCCGCATGGAGCCGCTGACGTCGAGCACCAGCTCGACCTTGGGGGAAGCTTTGGCGGGGGCTTCGTCGGCGGCGGCGGGGAGTGCCGTGCCGAGCCCGGCGGTCAGGGTGGCGAGCAGGATGCCCACCCCGGCCGTCAGCCTTTTTCTTATGATCATCGCCGGATACTATTGAAGATCGCCGTGCTTACCCAAACCGGTCCAGGACCGCTGGGGAACCGTCAGAAACCGCCGAGCAACGGCCCCGAGGCCCGCTCCAGCACAGAACCGACCCGCTCCCAGGTGGCCGAGTCGCGGTGGACGGGCGGCAGCCGGACGTCCTCGCCGGTGCCCCAGCCGGAGGCGATCGCGACCGGGTCGGCGCCGGTGGCCGCGGCCGCTGCCAGTGCGGCGGCGCCCAGAGCCACAAGCTCGTCGCTCCCGGGCACGATCACGGGACGCCCGGAGAGCCGCCGTACCGTCTCCACCCAGGCCCGTCCCCGGGCGCCGCCGCCGATCAGCCGCAGCGGGCGCGCGGCCACCTCGGAATCGGCCGGGTCGGAACCGCAGGCCCGCAGCAGCTCGTCCAGGGCGCGCAGCACGGTGACCACGGCGCCCTCGTAGGCGGCGCCGAGGAGCTGACGGGGCGTCGTGTCGTGCCGGAGCCCGGTGAGCAGGCCGGCGGCGGTGGGCAGATCTGGGGTGCGTTCGCCGTCCAGGTAGGGGAGGAGCACCGCCTCGCCGCCGGGGGAGGTGTCGTCGCGGTCCAGGCCGAGCAGTGCGGCGACCTTGTCCACGGCGAGCGTGCAGTTGAGGGTGCAGGCCAGCGGGAGGTATGTGCCGTCCGTCGCGGCGAAGCCGGAGAGCGCAGGGGACGCGGGCCGGGCCCGGGACGCCGCGAAGACCGTTCCCGAGGTGCCGAGGCTGAGGACGGGGTGGTCGAGCAGTCCGGCGCCGCCCAGCCCGAGGCCGACGGCGGCGCTCATGTTGTCCCCGGTGCCCGCGGCGACGGCGGTCGTGGCGGGCAGACCGAGAGCGTCGGCCGCCCCGGCGGCCAGCGAACCGACGCGGGTCGCCCCGGTCGGGGCCACCTCGGGGAGCAACGCGGAGTCCAGGCCGAGGAGTTCGAGGAGCACGGGGTCGTAGGCGCCGGTCGCGGTCGAGTACCAGCCGGTGCCGGAGGCGTCGCCGGGGTCGGTGGCGGCGGTGCCCGCGAGCCGTTCGGTCAGGAAGTCGTGGGGCAGGCGCACCGCCGCGGTCGCGGCGGCGATGTCCGGCTCGTTCTCCCGCAGCCACCGCCACTTCGTCGCGGTGACGGCGGCCACCGGCACCGATCCGGTCCGCGAGGTCCAGGCGTCGGGGCCGCCGAGCGCCGCGGTGAGCGCGGCGGCCTGCGGTGCGGAGCGGGTGTCGTTCCACAGCATCGCGGGGCGCAGCGGACGGCCCGAACCATCGAGGACGACCAGTCCGTGCTGCTGTCCGGCGACCGCGATGCCGGTCACGGCCGACGCGTCGGCTCCGGACTCCTTCAGCCCGGCGGCGACGGCGTCGCGCAGCGCCCTCCACCACACCTCCGGGTCGCTCTCGCGGGCCCCCGCCGCACCATGGACGACATGCGGCGCGCGGCCGACGGCGAGCACCCGGCCGCTCGTGGCGTCGACGAAGGCCGCCTTGGTGGACTGGGTGGAACTGTCCACGCCGATGACGACGGTACGCGGCGGCATGGCGCCCTCATTCCTGTGCTTCGGGCCCGTGCGGCGGTACCGCGCGGATTTTGGACATGGTCGAAACAAAATACGTGACGGGATCTCCATCGAACAGTGGTCGTGTTGGGGTTACGCGCCAGAGGTGGCACATGCATGATTAGTCATGACAGTGAACAAATAAGGTCCGGGCGGTTCGACCGGCCCTGGGCCCGACGGCACCGAAGGCGGTCACCCGATGACGGAACGCTTCACACCCACCCCCGAGGACCGGTTCACCTTCGGACTCTGGACGGTGGGCTGGCAGGGACGCGACCCGTTCGGCGACGCGACCCGCGCCGCGATCGACCCGGCCGACTCCGTGCGGCGGCTCGCGGAGCTGGGCGCGTACGGTGTGACGTTCCACGACGACGACCTGATCCCGTTCGGCTCGACGGACACCGAGCGCGAAGGGATCGTGAAGCGGTTCCGGCAGGCGCTGGACGCGGCCGGGCTCGTCGTCCCCATGGCGACGACGAACCTCTTCACCCACCCGGTGTTCAAGGACGGCGCGTTCACCGCCAACGACCGTGACGTACGCCGTTACGCCCTGCGCAAGACGCTGCGCAACATCGACCTCGCCGTCGAGCTCGGTGCCACCACCTACGTCGCCTGGGGCGGCCGCGAGGGCTCCGAGTCCGGTGCCGCCAAGGACGTCCGGGTCGCCCTCGACCGGATGAAGGAGGCTTTCGACCTGCTCGGTGACTACGTCACCGGACAGGGCTACGATCTGAGGTTCGCCATCGAGCCCAAGCCGAACGAGCCGCGCGGCGACATCCTGCTCCCCACCATCGGCCATGCCCTCGCCTTCATCGAGCGCCTGGAGCGGCCGGAGCTGGTCGGCGTCAACCCGGAGACCGGGCACGAGCAGATGGCCGGGCTGAACTTCCCGCACGGCATCGCGCAGGCCCTGTGGGCGGGCAAGCTCTTCCACATCGATCTGAACGGTCAGTCGGGCATCAAGTACGACCAGGACCTGCGCTTCGGCGCGGGCGATCTGCGCCAGGCATTCTGGCTCGTCGACCTGCTGGAGACGGGTGGCTACGAGGGCCCCCGGCACTTCGACTTCAAGCCGCCGCGGACCGAGGACCACGACGGGGTCTGGGCCTCGGCCGCGGGCTGCATGCGCAACTATCTGATCCTCAAGGAGCGCGCCGCCGCGTTCCGCGCCGACCCCGCCGTCCGGGAAGCACTGCGCGCCTCCCGCCTCGACGAACTGGCCCGCCGCACGGCCGAGGACGGTGTCGCCGGGCTGCTGGCCGACCGGTCGGCGTACGAGGAGTTCGACGTGAGGGCGGCGGCGGAACGGGGGATGGCCTTCGAGGCCCTGGATCAGTTGGCGATGGACCACTTGCTCGGCGTCCGCTGAACCCGGGGCGCCCGACCGCTCAGCCGGCCGGGCGCCCCGCGTACGCCACCGGGTCGGCCAGCACCTCCGTCAGCACCAGCGCCGCCGCGCCCCGTGCCG
Organism: Streptomyces sp. NPDC102437; assembly: GCF_044765565.1. Classification (NCBI taxonomy): domain Bacteria; kingdom Bacillati; phylum Actinomycetota; class Actinomycetes; order Kitasatosporales; family Streptomycetaceae; genus Streptomyces; species Streptomyces sp. NPDC102437. Next base: position 19,109 of record NZ_JBIWKI010000058.1, read on the forward strand.
CGTCACCGGCGACGGACGAGGCGCGCAGCCGCCCGTTCCCCGGGGACCAGAGCCCCGACACCACACGGCCGGTCAGCTCCTGGTCGGCGGGCGGCGACAGCCACGGCATCAGGTTCCGGTAGATTCCGCCGAGCACCACCGCGTCCGGGTCGAGCAGATTCACCGCCCCGGACAGCACCCGCCCCAGCATCCGGCCGGCCTCCGCGACAGCGGCCACCGCCCGTTCGTCCCCCGCGCGGGCGCGCCGTTCCAGCTCGGCCACCCCGGCACCGCTGCCGGGCTCCGTGATCCCGGCGGCCCGCAGCAGCGCCGCCTGTCCCGCGTACTGCTCCAGGCAGCCGCGCGAGCCGCACCGGCACTCCGGCCCCTCGGCGTCCACCACCACATGCCCGATCTCCCCGGCGAATCCGTGCGCCCCGCGCAGCAGTTCACCATTGACGACCAGCGCGCCGCCGACACCGATCTCGCCGGTCAGGTAGAGGAAGCTGCGCAGCTCGTCGAGTCCGCCGAACCAGAGCTCGGCCAGCGCCGCCAGGTTGGCCTCGTTCTCGGAGGCCACCGCCATCGCCTCGTGTCCGGGGCGGGCGCGGGCGAGCGCGGCGGCGAAGAGGTCCTCGGCCGGAACCCGGTTCCAGCCCAGGTTGGGCGCCTGGCGCACCGTACCGCCGGAAACCAGTCCGGGCAGGGCGAGGGCCACGCCGACCGGGCGGAGTTCCTGCTCGCGCGCCGACTCCAGGGTGCGTGCGGCGATGCCGGCGGCCCGCGCCAGGACCTCCCCGGGCGGTGCGCCGCGGTTGTCGAGGTGCTCGGTGAGCCGCACCCGTCCGGTGCCCGCAAGGTCCACGACGCACACCGACACGTAGTCGATGTTGACCTCCACCCCCAGCCCGGCGGGCCCGGTGCGTGCCACCTTGAGCGCGGTGCCGGGGCGGCCCGCCTGACCGCTGAACGTCTTGCCGGACTCGGTGAGGAAGCCGGTGGCGAGCAACTGCTCGACGAGCGAGGACACCGCGGCCCGGGTCAGCCCCACCCGTGCGGCGACCCCGGCTCTGGTCGCCCCGCCCTCGGCCTCGTCGCGGACGGCGCGCAGCACCAGGCTGAGGTTGCTCCGGCGCACGGTGTCCTTGTCGGCCTTGGGCCCCAGCGGTGTGACGTTGCTCTTCATGTCGGAGCCGAGCCTATGCGATCCCTTGTGCGACTCCCGGGTGCGATCCCTTCCTGATGCCCCGGCCCGTTCAGAGCGCGCAGCGGAATCCGCCGTGGCCCGTCGTGCTGCCCGGGTTGAGGTGCGGGCGGCCACCCGGTAGCGGGTGCAGTAGGAGCTGTGGCAGAGGTAGGAGCCGCCGCGCAGGACCCGGTTCGCGTCGGCCGGCGGTCCGACGGGATCGATGCGGGAGGCCGGGCGGTCGGCGAGGTTCCAGTCGGCGCTGAACCGGTCGACTTCCGGCTGCCGGACGGGGCCGAGCTGGTCCCCGCGCGGGTGCAGGTCGCCGTGTCATGACCGGGGCCGGCCCGTCAGAGGCGGAGGATTCCGCCGTGAACGGGCCGGCCGCGCGGGGTGCGGGAAGCGGGAACGTCCGGCACTCAGGCCTTCGAGCCGCGCTCCTTGAGCATGTCCGCCATGAGCGCCATCTCCGACTGCTGGCCGCGCACCATGCCCGCCGCCAGGTTCCTGATCTCATCCGTGTCCGCCGAGGTGGCCGCCGCCGCGGCCATCTCCACTCCGGCCTGGTGGTGCGGGGTCATCAGCTTCAGGTACAGCACTTCGGCTGCCCTGCCCTTCGCCGCCCGCAGCTCGTCGAGTTCGGTGCCGGTCGCCATGCCGGGCATCAGCGAACCGTCGCCCCTCGGCGTGAAGGGGTGGTTCATCCACTTCATCGGCACGGCCGAGGAGGACTTCGCCCGGCCCCACATCTCCAGCCAGCCGAGCATCATGCCCCGCTGATTGGCCTGCGTGTTGATGATGTCGTACGCGAGCCGGCGCACCGCCTCGTCGGACGTGCGGTCCCGGACGATGAACGACATCTCGACCGCCTGCTGATGGTGGATCGACATGTCACGGGCGAACCCGACATCGACCGAGGTGTCCGAGGGGGCGGTCGCGGCGGAACCCTCGGCGGAGGGGGAGCCCGCCGACGAGGACGGCCGTACGAGCATGAGCGCCACCAGAACCGCTGCCAGCAGCAGCACCACGCCGCCGGCCAGCATCATGGGGCGCGAGGAGCGGACCGAGGACGTCACTGGGCGACCCCGCCCGTGCAGGCCGCGCCCGGCTCCGGGGTCTGCGGGCCCTGCACGTACTTGGTGAAGAACTGATCGACGCGCGCGTCGGCGGCGCCGTTCACCGTGGCCTGCTTGCCCCAGGCGCTGAGCATGAGCGGGTCGGCCTGGTCCTCGACCGGGCTCATCAGGGAGTACGGCGTCGACTTGACCCGCTCGCGGAGCTTCTCGATGTCGGCCGGCTTCGCCTTGCTCGTGTACGTGACCCAGACCGCGCCGTGCTCCAGGGAGTGGACGGCGTTCTCCTTCGGTATCGCCTTGGTGTAGACGTCGGCGTTGCAGTTCATCCAGATCGGGTTGTGATCTCCGCCGACCGGCGGGTTCATCGGGTAGTCGACCTTCTTGTCGACGTGGTTCTGGGTGAGCTTGTCCCAGGTCCGCTCGCCCTTCACCGGAGAGGACTTGGCCTCGGTCTCGGCCTTGTCCTTGTCGTTGGCGGCGGACATCAGATAGCCGCCGCCCGCGACGAGCGCGGCGACCACGGCGACGGACGCGGTGATCGTGATGATGCGATTGCGGCGCTCGCGGGCCCGTTCCTTGCGGCGGGCCTCCTCCAGCTTGGCGCGGCGTGCGGTGGCAGTGGCGTTCTGTTGCTTGGCGGATTCCATGGGGGTCCTTCGGTTCAACGGAAGTGAGGGAGCTGAGGGCATGCGGAGTCCGTTCCCCGGGTGTCGCGGGGAACGGGGCCTGCCTCTAGATCCGCTGAACCTGCAGACGGAGATGGTCGACTTCCCGCACGGCGTCGTTGGACGGGCCGCGGATCGCGGCCGCGCCGGTGAGCGGGGCGACAACGGTGACGGTCGTGCCGGGCAGGGCGGCGGGTGCGCTCTGGCCGGGCAGCACGACCGGGGTCGAGTGCTCGGAGCTTCCGTGGCAGGAGCTGCCCATGCCCCGGTCCTCGGGGGCGTCGGCCACCACGATGCGCGCGAGCGCCTGGTGCGTGGGTGTGATGGTCCGGGCGACGGCCGCCGGCTCGGCGGCGGAGGCGTGCGCGGCCGGGGCCGTGATCGAGCAGCACGAGACCATGGCGAAGAGCACGAACAGCCAGCCGAACACGGCCGACGCGCAGGTGTTCTGCGTTTGTCGGCGCGTCGCTTCGCTCAGCCCGGTCATCCCGTCATCGTACGCGGTGTGTGAAGTTTCAATGAGGGGTGGGAGGGGGTGGACCGGCCGGATGCCGTGCGGGTGCCCCCTGGCACGATCGTCCGTGGGAGGGGGCACCCGGGGCGGCGGGACGTCAAGGGGCCGAGGTCGAGGCGGACGGCAACTTCAACCGAATCGAACGGGGTGACACGCTCTGCCGCGCGGGCGGCCTCGTCCGCCGATGGCGCCGCATCGAACCGAACACCGGGTCCTCGTCGCAGGCATCGCCGACCACGTACAGGTGACCGACGAGCAGGCCGGCTGACGGACTGGGCGACGGGGGGAGGGTGGGAGGCCGGCTGACGGGCAGGTCGACCGGGCGGGTTCGGCCGACCGGCGCGCGATCGGCCGCGACGGCTTGTCCCCGTGCCATGATGCGCCCATGCCGTACTTGGTGCCGCCCCACATTCCCCCGGGTCGCCTCGCGGACTCCGCCCAACCGGTTCTCGCCGCCGACGACGACCTGCTGCTGCGGCCGTGGCGGTGCGCGGACGCCCCGTCGGTCGTCGCCGCCTTCTCCGATCCGGCTATCCAGCGCTGGCACATGCGCCGGGCCGACAGCGAGGACGAGGCGCGCGGCTGGATCGAGCAGTGGCAGGAGGCCTGGCACGGCGAGACGGCGGCCCACTGGGCCGTCGTGCGTCCCCAGGGGGCGGGCGACGGAATCGGGGAAGTCCTCGGCCGGATCTCGCTACGCTCACTGATCCCGGAGGGCGGCCAGGCGGAATGCGCCTACTGGGTGCTGCCGGCCGCCCGCGGACGGGGCGTGGCGCCGCGGGCCGTCTCGGCGCTCGCACGCTGGGCGTTCGACGAGGTCGGGTTCGAGCGGCTGGAACTCGAGCACTCCGTCCTGAACGAGGCGTCCTGCCGGGTGGCGGCCAAGACGGGGTTCGCCCTGGAGGGAACCCGGCGCCGCTCCCAGCTGCACTCCGACGGCTGGCACGACCTGCATCTGCACGCCAGGCTCCGCGGGGACGACGCGAAGGGCTGACCGCGACCGGGGCGGTGCAGGCCGTTCGCTTCGTCCCCCGCCAAGCCGTGCGCTCAGTCCCGTTCCACGTCCACCTCGGTGAGCCGCGCGTACCGTCCGGGGTCGGCGCGCCTGATGCGCAGCGCCACCACGGCCCCGGCCACGAGCACCACCGGCAGCGGCAGCAGCAGCGCCACATTGACCGCACCCGTGCGCCCGGTGAGCAGGTCGAAGTGGAGTATCGCGAGCACCGAAAGGACCGCGAGACCCACGAAGGCGATCAGTGGTGCGACCGCGACCCGCCAGACCGACATGCCGCGCCGCTCCCGGCGGAAGAAGAAGCAGACGGCGAGCGCGGCCAGGGCTTGCATGATCATGATGCCGAGCACACCGGTGCTGTTGGTCCACAGGAAGATCTCCGCGTACGGATCCGCGTCGATCAGGGCACCGCCCACCACGATCACCAGGCCGAAGACGCTCTGCACGACGACGGCAGCCACCGGTGAGCCCTGACGGGGCGACACCCGGCCCAGCCTGCGCGGCAGCAGACCCTCGCGGCCCAGGGCGTAGAGGTAGCGGGCCGCGGCGTTGTGGAAGGCGAGGGTCGCGGCGAACGCGCTGACCACGATCAGCACATGCATGGAGTCGGCGAGCCACGGGCCGGCGAACCGGTCGGCCGCGTGGAACGTCAGCTGCGGGCCGTCCGAGGAGCGGGCCATCGAGACCGACTCGTCCGTGCCGAAGCTGCCCATCAGGATCCACACCCCGGCGGCGTAGAACAGCGCCAGGAATCCGATCGCGACAAAGGTGGCACGGGGCACGGTGCGCTCCGGGTCGCGTGCCTCCTCGGCGTAGATCGCGGTCGCCTCGAAGCCCGTGAACGCGCCGATGACCAGGACGAACATCCCCGCCATGCCGCCCGAGGAGGTCAGCATGGACGGGTCGAAGGACGTGACGTCCAGCGCGGCGGTCCCCCGGTCCGCAAACACCCCGACGTCCATGACCAGCAGCACCAGGACCTCCAGGACCAGCGCCACCCCCAGCACCTTCGCGCTCAGGGTGACCCGCAGCCAGCCCAGTACCCCGGTGCCCAGCACGCAGATCGTCGCCAGCGGCCACCAGGGCAGTTCCGCACCGGTGAGATCGCTCAGGGTCGTCGAGGCGAAGTAGCCGAACCCGGCGGCGACACCGGGGGCGATGAGGTTGTACGAGAGCGTCGCCAGGTAGGCGGTGGCGACACCGGGCGTACGGCCGAGCCCTCGGGCCACGTACGCGTAGAAAGCCCCGGCGTTGCGCACGTAGCGGCTCATCGCGGTGAACCCGGCGGCGAAGAGCACCAGCAGCGCCCCGGAGACCAGATAGCCGAGCGGGGTGCCCGGACCGCCGATCCCGATGGCGAACGGTGCGACACCTGCCAGCACGGTCAGCGGTGCGGCCGCCGCCACGACGAAGAAGACCAGATCGAAGGTGCCGATCTGCCCCTTGGCGAGGCTTCCGGACGGACCGCCGGAAGGCGGGGCGGTATCCCGCAGGGCCTCGGGGGCCGAGGCGGGGGAGGCGGGCGGCGGGACGGCCGTCGAGGGTTGCGTCATCGGTGGTTCCTCAGGTGCGAACGGGCGGCGGGACGCCGAAGCCGATGCCTGCTCCAGGCATGGGTCGGCGGAAAAGACCAGTTCAGGGCGGCCGGAGTGGGCGCGGCGCTCAAGCTATCTGGTATACCGAATACCAAGCAAGGGGGGTACGGAAGGTTTCCGGAATCTGCGATGATCGCGGCACGGGAGCCGGAAAGAGACCGGCTCCGACGGGCAGGAAGCGAGTCCATGAGCAGCAGCCGAACCGCCGGTCCCACCGCCACCGGCACCATCGGTGCGGCACATCAGTCGCTGCGCGACCAGGTCTATGTGGAACTGCGCGAGCGGATCATCGACGGCCGCTACCCCTCCGGGCACCGGGTCGTCGAGCGGGAACTCGCGGACGAGCTGGGGGTGTCCCGTATCCCTGTACGGGAGGCCATCCAGCGGCTGGAGACCGAGGGGTTCATCGCGGCGCAGGCGCGCAAGGGCGCGTTCGTCGCCCCGCTCGGCCCGGCCGAGGCCGCGGACTTCTTCGACATCCGGGAACACCTGGAGGCGCTGGCGGCCTCGCTCGCCGCCCAGCGCGCCGACCGGGCGGGCCTGCGCACCCTGGAGAAGCTGCTGGAGCGGGCCCGCCGCGCCGCCGACTCCTCCCGCCGGACCCGCGAACTGGGCTCGGTCCATGCCGACTTCCATCAGCAGATCGTCGTCATGTCCGGCAATCCGTTGCTCCAGGGCCTGATGGCACCGCTCGACGGCCGGCTGCGCCGCTTGTTCAGCCTCACCTCCGAGCCGGGCGACGGTCCCATCATGTGCGGGGAGCACGAACTGCTCTACGAGGCGATCCGCAGCGGCGACGCCGAGGCGGCGGAACGTATCACCCGCCGCCATGTGGCCGGGACGCGTGAGACCGCGATGCAGATGCTCGCCGCCGGCACCGCTGACTCCTGATCCGGAACAGCCCCTGCCGCCGGCCCCGTGGATCCCGGCCCCGGCCCCGGCCCCGGCCCCGGCCCCGGCCCTGACCCTGCCCCGGACGGCCGACCCGCGCACGACGTCGCGCACCACCTGTCGCGCACCACTCAAGGAGACCCACGCCCATGGCGACGCCCGCCCCCGCCCGCCCCAACGTCCTGTTCACCGCCGTCCGCTGCGCCGACGGGCGCACCCGTGACCTGCTGGTCTCCGAAGGCCGGATCGCCGCCTACGACCCCGCGGAGCTGCCCGACGGCTGCCTGACCGTGGACGCCCAGGGAGCCCTCGCCCTGCCCTCGCCCGTCGACGCGCACATCCACCCCGACAAGTCGACCTGGGGCGGGCCCTGGCTGAGCCGGGAGCCCGCCGACACGCTCCGGCACCTGATCGAGGGCGACGTACGGGCCAGGGCCGCCTTCACGGATCCGGTGGCGGAGCGGGTCGGGGCACTCATGGACCGGGCCATAGCCCGTGGCACCCGCGCCATGCGGGCCCATGTGGATGTCGCCCCCGTCCACGGCCTGTCCGGAGTGCACGGAGTGCGGGCGGCGGCCGATGCCCGCAAGGACCTCATCGACGTCCAGATCGTCGCCTTCCCCCAGCTCGGCCTGTTGAGCGAGCCCGGCACCGCCGAACTGATGGAGCAGGCCCTGTCCGAGGGCGCCGATGTGGTCGGCGGCCTCGATCCGATCGGCATCGACGGAGACATGGAGGGCCAGTTGGACTTCGTGTTCGGGCTGGCCGCCCGCAAGGGCGTACCGCTCGACATCCATCTGCACGACGGCGGACCGGCAGGTATCCGCCAGGTCACCGAGATCGCCCGGCGTACCGTCGCGGCGGGGATGCAGGGGCACGTCACGCTCGGCCACGCTTTCGCCGTCGCCGAGCTGGACGGCGCCGGGACCGAGTCCGTCGCCGCGCTGTTGGCCGGGGCCGGTGTCTCCCTGGTCACCTGCGCGCTGGGCGGTGACCCGGTCCTGGACCCCGCGCGGCTCACCCCGCACGGTGTGCGGCTCGGCGTCGGCTCGGACGGTGTGCGCGATGCGTGGACGCCGTTCGGCGACGGCGACATGATCGCGCGGGCCCATCTGCTCGCGTACCGCACGGATGCCCGCACCGATGCCGAACTCGCCGCCTGCTACCAGGCGGTGGCGCAGGGCGGCGCCGCCCTGCTCGGACTGCCCGCCTCCCGGCTGGAGACCGGCGACCCGGCCGACTTCGTCCTGGTGGCCGCGGGGTCTCTGCCCGAGGCCGTGGTGGACCGCCCGGTCCCGTCCATGGTTGTGCGCGAGGGCCGGATCATCGCCCGCGAGGGCCGGCTGGTCCGGTGAGCGCGGGGCCCGGCATGACGACGGGGCCGGTCAGCCGCGATCGAGCGCGCGATCGGTGAGGGCACCCGCGCAGCCGGTGTAGCGGGCGGGGTCGGTCAGTTCGCCCAGGTCGAGACCGGCGAGTTCGGGTTCCTCGTCGAGCACGTCGGCGAGGACGTCGGACAGGTCCGTGGTCTCCGCGCGGGCCCGGTCGGCGGCACCGGCCAGAACCTCCTGGGCGCGCTTGCGGCCGATCCGTTCGGCGAACACGGCGGCCAGCCGCTCCGAGACGATCAGCCCGTCGGTGAGCTGGAGATTCTCCCGCATGGCGTACGGGACGACGCGCAGGGCCCCGGTGAGTTCGGCGGCGCAGCGAGCGGCTCCGCCGACGAGCCGCAGCAGCTCGCGCAGCGGCTCCCACTCGGCGTGCCACACCCCGGCCGGCCGCTCGTCCTCGGCGGCGAGCGATCCGTACAGCGTCGCCGCCAGCCCCGGGGCACGACGGGCGGCCGCCGCGATCAGCGTGGCGTGCACCGGACCGGCCCGGTGCGGCATGGCGGACGTATCATCGCCCTGCCCCTCGGCGACCTCACCGATCTCGGTCCGGGAAAGGCTGAGCACATCGGCCGCCGTCTTGCCGAGCGCACCTGCGGTGAAGGCCAGCGCGCCCGCCAGGTCCGCGATCGGGGTACGCAGGGTGTGCCACGGCAACAGCGGTTCGGCCAGGCCGAGTTCGCTCGCGAACGCCTGGACGAGGGGCAGCCCCGGATCGATCGCGTCGATGTCGTCGGTGGGCGCGTACGCCTCGAAGGCGGCCAGCGTTCCCGCCACGCCGCCGAGTTGAACGGGAAGCGACTCCCGTACGGCCGAGAGGCGGTCCCTCGCGTCGAGGATCAGCGCCCGCCACCCCGCCGCCTTGAGCCCGAAGGTGGTCGGCACGGCGTGCTGGGTGAGGGTCCGGGCGGCCATCGGGGTGTTGCGGTGCATTGTGGCGAGCAGGGCCACCGCGTCCGCGGTCCGCGCCAGGTCGTCCAGGAGCGGAGCCAGGGTGCGTGCGGCGACCAGCATGGCGGCGGTGTCGAGGATGTCCTGGCTGGCCGCGCCCCGGTGCACGTACGGCCGGTTGTCCGGCGACACGGCGGCGACGAGGTCCATGACCAGCGGGATGACCGGATCGCCGGCCGAGCGTGCGCGCAGCGCCAGATCCCGTACGTCGAACCGGCCGGTGTCGGCCGCCGCGGCCGTCACCGCCTGCCCCGCCCCCGCGGGGGCGAGCCCGCACTCGGACTGGGCGCGGGTGAGCGCTGCCTCGGCGTCGAGCATCGCCTGCAGGAAGGCGCTGTCGCCGGTGGCCGTCTCGGCGGGGGAGCCGGCCCGCCCGGGGGCGAGCAGTCCGGCATCGCTCTCGTACATCGACTCAACTCCAGAAGACCCCGGCCATGATTCGCAGGACAGACCCTAAGGGCTGTCCCGTAATCCCTGGTGGATCAGCGTGCGGCGTCAGACGCGGTGCAGTCGCAAGGCGGAGGGACGCCTGAATACTGGATGTATTCGGGCGTCCCGACAACGCGGCGAGGTGCCGTGGCTGTCGTCGCACGCCCGCCAGGGATTATGGGACAGCCCTTAGCCTTCGCCGCCCGTCCGGTGGATGCCGAACACCGCACCCTGCGGGTCCCGCACGACCGCGATCCGCGGCCCGTCGGGGATGTCGGTCGGCGGCATCAGCAGTTCGCCGCCAGCACCCTGGGCCGTGGCGGCCGTCGCGTCGACATCCGCCACGGCGAAGTACGGCAGCCAGTTCGGCGGTGCCTCCGGCGGGAACCGGTCGTCCATGACCAGCATCCCGCCGAAGTCTTCACCGGCCACGCCCCACTGCGTGTACCGGTCCGACGCGGCGTTCACCGTCCACCCGAAGACCGCCGGGTAGAAAGCGAGCGCCTGGTCCGCCTCGCGGGTGACGAGCTCGACCCAGCCGAGCGCACCGGGGTCGTTCAGCCGCTCGGCACCGGCGAAGGCGCGTCCCTGCCACAGCGAGAACACCGCACCGGACGGATCGGCGACCACCGCGAACCTGCCCTGGTCGAACACGTCCATCGGGCCGACCAGGAGCGAACCGCCCGCCGACTTCACCCGCTCGACGGTGCCGTCCGTGTCGTCCGTGGCGAACGAGACCGTCCAGGCGGTCGGCTGACCGGGCTGATAGACCGGGCTGAGCGCGGCCACGCGTGCGTCGCCGAGGCGCGCCATCGTGTAGCCGCCCGCCTCCTCGCGCGGGTCGGTCTCCGGGCGCCAGCCGAAGAGTGCCGCGTAGAACGACTTGGCGGCCGGGATGTCGGGGGCGCTCAGCTCGACCCAGCAGGGGCCGCCGGTCACCGGTTCGGTGAGCTTCATTCGGTTTCCTCCGTGGCTGCGTGGACACGCACGCGGGCCCGCGGCTGCCGGTCCTCGCGCAGTTGAACGCTATGACCTCGGGCCGGGCGCGGCCATCGGAAAAATATATTTTACAGGTGTAATACCTGCTAAAGTATTTGGGTGAGTGATACAACTACCCGGTCCCGGCGGCCCTCCGTCCGCAGACTCCCGCTGGCGGCCCCGCTGCGCCTGGCCCGGCCCTCGGACATGTGGTTCAAACCGGCACTGAGCGTGGTCGTCGCCACCGCCGTACCGGATCTGGCGCTGTTCGCCACCGACCGCCTCGACCTCGTGATGTACACGATGGCCGGCTCGCTCTGTGCGCTGTACGGCCACAACCTGCCGTATGCCCGGCGTGCCCGCGCCGTCGCCGGAGTCGTCGTCTCCATGGTCATAGGCCTGGCGATATCCCTGGTCGCGGCCTCTCTCACCGGGTCCACCGCCGTACTGATCGCGGTGGGGGCGCTGCTCGCGGCGGCACAGAAGACGCTCTGCGACGCCACCCGCATCGGCCCGCCCGGACCGGTGATCTTCACCTTCGTCACCTCCGCGGCCCTTTTCGTCCCACAGCAGCCGGGCCAGGTGCCCGGCCATCTCGCGCTGACCCTGGCCGCGGGCGCCATCGCCTGGCTGGTCACGGCCGGCCCCGCGCTCGTCCGCCGGGAAGGCCCGGAGCGCCGGGCGACGGCCCGTGCCCTCGACGCCGCCGCGGCGTACCTCGCCGACCCCGGCCACCGCACCCGGCACGCCGCGGCCGCCACCGTGCACGCGGCCTGGCAGACCCTGCTCGCCGCCGGACGCCCCTCGCCCGTACGCCGGTCACTCGAACGGCTCGTCGTGCACGCCGAAGCCGCCCTCGCCTCAGGCACCCTCGGCGACGTACCGGCCCTTCCGGCCCCCGACCCGGAACAGCTCCGCGCCTGGGCCCGGCGGACCCGCGCCCGGGGCCCCGTCCCCACCCCGCCTCCCGCCCCCGGCACCACGGAGGAACTCTTCGGCATCGACGCCGAACGGGCCGCCCGCGGCACGAGCCGTCGCGAGGCCCGCCGCGCGCTGCTGCGCAGCATCTCCCCGGGCTCCCCGCTGCTGCCCATCGGCGCCCGCGCCCTCGTCGGCTGCGCCCTGGCCGGCTACGTCTCCCAGGCGGCCGGCGTCGGCCGCCCCTACTGGGCGATCGTCACCGCCGCCTCCCTGTACCAGGCCAATGTGACCCTGTCCTGGAACCGGGCCCTCCAGCGCACCCTCGGCAATCTGCTCGGCGTCCTGGTATTCGCCGCGATCCTCCCGGTCAGCCGCACCGGCCCGCTGGCCCTCATCGGCTTCTGCCTGTTCTTCGGCTTCGCCGCCGAGGCCCTGATCACCCGGAACTACTGGCTCGGCTCCGTCGCCGTCACCCCGATGGCACTGCTGGTCCTGGAATTCGGCGGCACCCACCCGGCCGGTGAACTCATCGGTGACCGCGTTCTGGACACCGTCATCGGCGCCGGGGTGGGCATCCTCGCCGCCATGCTGGTGACCAACCGCCGCGCAGCCGGACGCCTGGAGAAGGCGCTCGCCGCCACCGACCTGGCCCGCGCGCACGCCGTACACGCACTGGCCGCCCCGCAGCCGACGCCCGCCGCGCTCGACGCCGCCCGCCGCAGGCTGACCGGATCGCTCGTCGAACTGCGCGAGGCCGACGACACGGCGGCGGGCGAATGGTGGCAGCGCGCCCTGCCCCAGGAGCGGGTCCTCGCGGTCGAGCAGGCCGGACACCGTACGCTCGCCGCTACAGCAACACGGCGGGGGTCGATCGCCCGCGCCCCGGAGAACGGAGCGGTGTGACCGACGACATCGTCGCCACGGTGGTACGGCAGTGGCAGGCCGTCAACCCGGAACTGGACACCGGACCGATGGAGCTCATCGGCCGCATCAACCGCTGCGCGGCTCTGCTCCAGCAAGCCGAGGACGCCCCGCTGCGCGAGGCCGGGCTGACCCGGGCCGAGTTCGACCTGCTCGGTGCCGTACGCCGGACCGACCGCGAACTCACCCCCGGCGAACTGGCCAGGGAGACGTTCTCGTCCGGCGCCGCCGTCACCAAGCGGCTGCGGGTCCTTCAGGAACGCGGTCTCGTCGACCGCCGCGGCGACGACCGCGACCGCCGGGTCAACCACATCCGCCTCACCGAGGAGGGGCGCGCGCTGGTGGACATGTTGCTGCCCCGGCAGCTCGCGTACGAACGCGCGGTGCTGTCCGGTCTCGACGAGCGGTCCCGAGCGCAGCTCAGCGCCCAGCTCAGCGAGTTGCTGCTGCAGTTGGAGGGGCGGATCGGCGGCGGCCGGCGCTGAACCGGCGCCGGCGCACGGGGCCGTGCCCACGGCACCGGGAAAATGCCGTGCGGACGGTGGTGCGCCGCTGCTAGCGTCCGCCATATGAAGCGCGCTGCCATGACGACGACGCCGGAGAGTGTCCCGGCGCGCTGACAGCTGTGCAGTGAGAAGCCCCGGGGCGAGCTTGAGTTCTAGTGGTCGTCGCAACACCCCAGCTCAGGGGATGCGATGGACTTCGAGATCCGGGAGGACCGTCACCGGAAGGGACGCCGTCTGAC
>NZ_JBIWKI010000059.1:0-31315 GCF_044765565.1 Streptomyces sp. NPDC102437
TGGGCAGACCAGCGGACACAACCTGCCCTCACCCGGCCACCCGACCCGAAGCCGATCAAAAGACCGCTCTCAAACCACCTCGGTGGATCAAGGCTTAGGCGCCTTTCGCCGTGGTATTCGGCTGCTCCGACTCGCGCCTGGCCGCCGAAATCATCTTCGACCGCGGACTGGGCGACCTGTTCGTGGTGCGTACGGCCGGCCACGTGATCGGCGCGGAGGTTCTGGGGAGCATCGAGTACGGGGTCAGCGTCTTGCAGGCTCCGCTGGTGGTTGTGCTCGGGCACGACTCGTGCGGAGCAATCGCGGCTGCCTGCGCCGCCCTCGAAGACGGCATCACGGCAGGAGGGTTCGTCCGTGATGTCGTTGAGCGAGTGACGTCCAGCGTGCTGGCCGCGCGCGTGGACGGTCGTGACACGCCAGAGGAGATTCTGGACGAGCACATCCGGCGCACCGTCGACCTGCTGCTGGATCGCTCCCGCGTTCTGGCGGCACGCGTCGAGGCCGGTGATGCCGCCGTGGTCGGGCTGTCCTACCAGCTTGCCGACGGCAGCGCGCGCTTGGTTGTTGGTCATGGTCTGGACAGTGCGACCGCAGGGGTTGGGTGATGCAGCTTCCCGTAGTGCAGGTCAGCGACGCCTGGGAGAGCCGGAGCGCTGACTGGCGCCGCTGACCGACCAGCACAGAGGGTTGCTGGTGAAGTCCCCTTCGAGACAGCCCGGTTGTGCTGCTGCTGCGTGCGACGAGCTGTGCCAGCGCGGACACGGTTGCGTGTGGACCAAGGAGCGGTGCAGGGATGCTGTTCGGCGAAGTCGCGCAACACGGGCACCTGCTGTTCGGCTCCGAAGGCGGGCAGGACCAGCAGGGCCTGGCGGTGGTCGCGGTGACAGCGTGTTGATCACCAGTTGCCTGGGCCGCTTCGCTTTCCCCTTCGCCGTAGGGAGTCCAGGCGGTGTACTGAAGCGGGTAGTAAAGCGCGCTGTGACCAGGTCGTCGTCGCGTACGCGCGGAGGCCCTTGCAGCGCAGCGCGCCTTGGTGGCCGAGCAGCAGATCGTGCATGTCCCAGGTGGAGGCCCTGCAGCAACTATGCGTCCGGCAGTCAACCGGCGCTGCCCCTACGACATGCTGCGCCTGAACCGCGAACTGCCTGTGGTTGTCCTCGTGGTCGACGACGGGCGCGACGAGTAGTGGCGGAAGCTTCCCTGTCCGGGCTGCCCGACCGTCAGGCAGGCATGTCTGGCGGCAGGGTTAGGCGGATTCCTCAGCGGAGCCGATCAGCTCATTGAGGTAGTTGTAGATGGTGAAGCGGCTGACCCCGAGTGCGGTGGCTGCCGTTTCGGGTGCCTGCTTGACCAAGAAGAACCCGCGGCGTTCCAACTCGGCGACCACCTGGAGCTTCTGTTCCTTCCGCATCTGTTCGACCGGGACGCCAATTGCCGCGATGGCCGCGTCCACCAGCAGGGCGCACAGTTCCTCAACGCTGTGGGGGAAGGACTCCCCTTGCGGCCTGGCCGGACCCGCGTACGCCGATGGCATGGACGGCGCAGGAGGCATGGACGTTACGTCGGGCCCAAGCACGAACCGGTCCATGGCGGACCTGAGTGAGACCCAGGCAGACACATCGGTGTTCAGGCAGAGCGCTGCTGCAGGGCGGTTACCGTCGTCCGTGTAGACGATCGTCGTGCTCTGCAGGATGCGTCCATCCGGCAGCTGGGACCGGTAGCCGATCTCGTGACGAAGGTCGCCTGCGGCGACACGTTCGAGCAGTTTGTCCGTGGGGGGGTCCCCGATATGCCGGCCGGTGACCGTCCCTGCGATCGCGCGAACGGTGTGCGGAATGCGGCGCAGGTCATGCAGCACCACTTCGGTCGGCTGGATCACTGCCGCATGGAGAGGAGCGATGAGGAGTTCGAGGACGCGGTTGATGCACTCCGCGTCCATCCCCTCCAGGGCCTCAGGTGACGGAAGCATCGAGCTGCTCGACGCCGGTTCCATACCTGCCACCGTCCTCTGTTCAGCGCCGGGAAGCCGGCGGGGTTCACCAAACCCAGTTCCGCTTTAACAACGTGTGAAGGATACCGAGGCACGGGCCTCGATGAATCAGCAGATTCTGTAGATTCCGCGTTGATGGACGGCGTGGAAGGACTGCCAACCCTGGAATCCTGGCCCCACCTCATGTTGTCGCCTGCTCTTGGCGTTGTCGGTGAGGCCCCACCGGGGGGTGGGCCCTCACCGGCTTCGCACGTCAAGGCCGAGCCGCCTGGAAGACGAGTGGGTTCGTCGGCGTCACACGTGGGCTGCCGGCTCCGCCTCGCCACCGACGGGGGCCTCGGCTTCGGGGGCTCCCTCGAAGAACTTCATGGCCATGAAGCCGTGTGCGAAGCTGCCGCCTGCGCGGAGAGCCGCAGCGATCATGACCGTCTCGGCCAGCTCGGCCTCGGTCGCCCCAGCCGCCTTGGCGGCTGGGACGTGCGCCTCGATGCAGTAGGCGCACTGTGTGGTCAGTGCCACCGCGACGGCCATGAGCTCGGTGTACTTGCGCGGGATGACCTTATCGGACCCGGTGAGGGCCTCCTGGTCGAAGGCCATGAAGGCCTTGACGGCCTCAGGTGCCCCCTTGCGGAGGTTGCGCAGGTAACGGTGGTCCGTGTGCTCGTGGTAGGCCATGTCGGCTCTCCTTGCTGGTTGGGGTTGGATCGCGCCCTGGCTGCGTGCAGCCGGCATGCGTGGGCACGGGATTGATGGCCGCCGCCCAGCGGCTGGGGTCCGGCCATGGGGGCACGCCGGCGCGTCGAGGCGGGGCTCGTTCGGCTAGCGCGCGTGGAGGGCGGCGGTGCGTCCCATTCGGGCGATCGCCTCGGTGAGGACGGACTGGGAGGTGGCGAAGTTCAGGCGGACGTGCCCGGCTCCTCCCGTTCCGAAGATGTGGCCGGAGGACAGGGCCACCCTGGCGTGCTCCAAGAACAGCCGGGCGGGGCCGGCCAGGTCGGTGACAACCGCCAGGCCCGTGCTGCCTTCTTCCGGGGCGAGGCCGAGGGACCGGCAGTCGAGCCAGGCCAGGTAAGTTCCCTCCGGCCTGGCGTATCCGATCCCGGGGAGGTGTTCGGCGACGAGCTGACCCAGCAGGGCTCGGTTCGTGTCGAGCCCCGCCAGCAACGCATCGAGCCACCTGTCCCCGTGACGGAAGGCCGCCGTGTGCGCGATGACGCCCAGATAGCTGGCGCCGTGGTGGACCTCCTCGGGCATCCGGCGCAGATCAGCGGCTGCCTCAGGCCCTGCGATGGCGAGCGCCGCCTTGATTCCGGCGAGGTTCCAGCCCTTGGTCGCCGACATGAGCGAGAACGCATCTTCGGCCCCGGGCACGCTCAGGTAGGGCGTGAACTTTGCGCCCGGCAGCACGAGCGGGGCGTGAATCTCGTCGGCGACAACACGGACTCCGTACCGGCGAGCCAACTCCGCCACGGCGGCGAGCTCCTCAAAGGTGTGAACCGTGCCGGTCGGGTTGTGAGGATTGCTGAGGAGATAGGCGATCTTGCCCTTGCCGCTCTGTTCCCGGGCACGCCGGAACGTCTCCTCGAGCGTTTCCAGGCTGATCCGGAGGTCCTGCGCGAGCGGCGCTTCGATGATCCGGCGGTCGTTATGGGTGACGAAGGCGTAGAAGGGTGCGTACACGGGAGAGTTGACTACGACCGGGTCGCCGGGGTCGGTGATCAGCCGCAGCACCTGGACCGCGCCCATCATCACGTCCGGGATCACGGCGACACGATCGACCGCTACCCCGTCCCATTTCCAGCGCCGCGAGGCAAAGCCGGCCAGCGACTCGGCGAACTCGGTTCCGACGGGGTACCCGGTGTCACCGGTCTCGATGGCTTCGCGCAGCGCGTCGGCGACCTCCGGCGCGAGCGGGACATCCATCTCCGCCACCCACAAGGGCAGTACATCCGCCGGATGTGTACGCCACTTCATGCTCCTGCGCTGACGGAGCTGCTCTAGCGAGAGCTCCTCGAGAGGGTTCGCAGGCTCTCCGGCCTCGGCGCCGGCACCTGTGGAGCCGCGCCCACCAACTGCAGTCACCTTCAGCATTGGACCGCCATCTCGATCTCGACGCAAGCGCCGAGAGGCAGTGACGCCACACCGAGCGCGAGACGCGCATGACGCCCTCGGTCGCCGAGTTCCTCGAGTGCCACCTGCGAGGCGGCGTCCACAACGGCGGGCGCGTCAGCGAACCCTTCCCCGACGGCCACGTACCCCCCGATCCGGGCGACGGCCTTGATCGCGTCCAGTGACCCGAGCTCCGCCCGGGCCACCTCAAGGCATCGCCGCGCCGCCAGCGCGGCCGCCTCCCGCGCCTGCTCCACGGTGACGTCTCGGCCGACGAATCCGGGGTACTGCACGCCGTCGTCCCCGATCGGGAGCTGGCCGGAGATGAAAAGGAGATCGCCTACGCGGACCGCGCGCTCGAACAAGGGCGGCGCCGAAGCTGTCTGACTCATGAGAGACCTCCATGGTCAAGAGACAAGGGGAATGACAGCTCGAGGGCTGTGGGCTCCCGAACTCTCAACGCAGAGTTGCAAACTTGCAGCCGCTTTGGCAAGACCTAAACAACATGTTGATACCAACGAGACCGACAGGTCTGCTGTAGGTGCAGATTACGCAGTAGTTACTTCTGATTTCGAGCGTAACTAGGTGTTGACAAGTGAGTGAGGGCACCTCAGTGTCTTCAACCAGAATTTGAACTCGCAAGGTGGCGCATGGGGAAGCGCCCCAGTCGCCCCCCGGTCCGTACCGGCCACGCCCACCCGCAACACCAGCTGGCCGGCCCAGTGAGTCCATGAATGCGGCCCACGCCGCCCACTGGCCAGACGCCTGCCCTTCCATCGGCCCGCCCGGTCACCGTGCCGGCAGTCGATGGTCTTGGAGTCGGAGAACGCTCTTCATCCAGAAAGGCCCCCGCATGCCCACTCGCCCTGCCACCGCGCACCCTGGCGACAGTTCTGCCCCTGGTAACGACCTGAGCTTCGAGGACGCTGGTTACCACAAGGGTCTGAAGCCCCGACAGATCCGGATGATGGCGATCGGCGGCGCCATCGGTACGGGACTGTTCCTCGGGGCCGGGGGACGCCTCGCCGCAGTCGGCCCCTCACTCTTCTTGGCCTACGCAGTCTGCGGAGTGTTCGCGTTCCTCATCCTCCGGGCCCTCGGTGAGCTCGTGCTGCACCGGCCCACGTCGGGTTCCTTCGTTTCCTACGCACGAGAGTTCTACGGCGAGCGCGCAGCGTTCGTCTCCGGCTGGTACTACTGGATGGCCTGGGCAACGACGACAATCGCGGACACGACAGCCGCGGCGCTGTATATGAACTTCTTCGGCAAGTACGTGCCGTGGATCGCTGCCGTCCCGCAATGGGCCTGGGCGCTGCTCGCTCTGTCCCTCGTGCTGGGAGTGAACCTCGTCTCCGTGGGCGTCTTCGGCGAACTCGAGTTCTGGTTCGCCTTGATCAAGGTGGCCGCTCTGGTGCTGTTCCTCCTGGTCGGCATCTACTTCGTCATCTTCGGTACCCCGACGGGGGCACCCGCCGGCGTGCACCTGATCACCGAGAACGGCGGACTCTTCCCTCAAGGGGTCCTGCCCATGCTCCTGCTGTTGCAGGGAGTCGTCTTCGCCTATGGCTCCATCGAATTGGTCGGCACCGCCGCGGGGGAGACCAAAGACCCTGCCAAGGTCATGCCGCGAGCGATCAACACCGTCATCCTGCGCATCGCGGTGTTCTATGTCGGCTCGGTCGTTCTCCTGAGTCTGCTCCTGCCCTACACGGCGTACCACCAGGGCGAGAGTCCGTTCGTCACGTTCTTCGGCTCCATCGGGGTCGAGGGCATGGATGCGATCATGAACCTTGTCGTGCTTACGGCGGCCCTTTCCTCGCTCAACGCAGGCCTGTACTCGACCGGCCGCATCCTGCGATCCATGGCCGCTGCCGGCTCAGCGCCGAAGTTCGCCATGCGTATGAACAAGTCCGGCGTCCCGTACGGCGGAATCGCCATCACCGCCGCCGTGGCCTTCATCGGCGTCCCCCTGAACTACCTCGTACCCAGTGACGCCTTCGAGATCGTTCTGAGCATCGCAGCCGTGGGCCTCATCACCGCGTGGGCAACGATCATCCTGTGCCAGATCCAGCTCCAGCGCTGGGCGAAAATGGGCCGGCTCGAGCGGCCTGCCTTCCGCATGATCGGCGCCCCGTACACGGGGTACCTCACCCTGGTATTCCTCGCAGCCATGCTCGTGATGATTTTCGTCTCGTCGCCGTGGACTGCGGTTGTCACCGCCATCGTGTCTGCGCTCATGATCGTCGGCTGGCTGGTCTGCCGAGACCGCATCCGACAGATCGCCGCATCCCGAGACGTCCACGCAAGCGCGCCTCTTTGCCCTGCTGACCGGGACGTCGTGCAGAGCGAGTGAGCAGCGCACCGCCGCTATGCAGGGGCGGCGGCGCGCTCGCGGGCGGCGCTTACCGCGGCGGTCAGGCTGGTGATGTCATAGGCGCCGTGGTGCCTGCGGCCGTTGATGAAGAAGGTGGGCGTGCCGGTCACGCTGCTGAGGTCGGCGGACTCGACGTGCTCAGCGACGCGTGAGGAACCGGCGGGGGCCCGCATGTCTCGTTCGAAGCGCGCCGCGTCCAGGCCGAGAGCGGCCGCGTACGTGCGCAGGTCCTCGAGGCTCAGCGCGCCTTGATGGCTGAGCAGCAGGTCGTGCATGTCCCAGAAGTGGCCCTGTCGCGCGGCTGCTTCCGTGGCCTCGGCGGCGAGCTGGGCGTGAACGTGCACATCGGTCAGTGGCAGATGCCGCCATACGTAGCGCACGTCTCCGAAGTCCGCGAGGAGTTCACGGACGGCTGGTTCGGCCTGCCCGCAGTAGGGGCATTCGTAGTCGCCGTATTCCACGACGGTCACGGGGGCGTGTGTCGGTCCCCGCACGTGGTCGCGGTCTGGGTCGACGGGCACGGCCAGGTCGACGATCGTCTCGGCCTTTCCCAGCAGCGCCCGGCGCCGTAGCGAGGGCGGCAGGAGGCCGATCACCGCGGTAACGAGCCGGGAGGTCAGGAAGGAGAAAAGCAGCGTGCCGAGGATGCCGATCTTGGCCTCGTCGAGTCGGGCGCCGTCGAAAGCGAGCGTTGCGATGAGCAGGGAGACGGTGAAGCCGACCCCGGAAAGTGTGCCGCCGGCGGTTGCGGCTCCCCAGCCGACCGGGAGTCGCACGTGCCCGCGGGAGGCGAACGTGGTGAGCGCGGAGCTCCCTACGATGCCGAGTGGCTTGCCGAGGACATAGGCGATGAGGATGCCGAGGGTGACGGGTGAGGTGAAGGCCCGTGCCAGTTGGTCGCCGCTGATTTCGATGCCGGTGTTGGCCAGCGCGAACAGAGGGACCACGACGTAGCTGGTCCAGGGGTGGAACATGCGCTGCAGGCGGTCGTTCGGGGAGATCGCCGAGGCGATCCCGGCGCGGACGGACCGCTCCAGCTCAGGGGTGGGCTGCTCGCGAAACAGCCGAAACAGGCCAGTGGCGTGTTCTAGATCGGCGCGGGTGGCCGGGTAGGCGTAGGTGAGCAGCCCCATGGCGAGACCGATCACGACCGGGTCCACGCCCGATTCGAGCAGGGCGACCCAGGTGAGGACGCCCAGCAGCGCGTACACGATGCCGTGCCGCACGCCGAGTCGCCGGATGAGCAGGATGATGGTGAATGTGCCGACGGCGACGAGTAGCGCGGGCACGGTGATGCGGTCGCTGTAGGCGAAGGCGATGACGCCCAGGGCGAGGAAGTCGTCGACCACGGTCAGCATGAGGATGAAGACCCGCAGCCCCGGCGGCATGCGGCGGCCGACGACGGCCAGTAGGCCCAGGGCGAACGCGGTGTCGGTGGACATTGCCACGCCCCAGCCCTGTGCTGTGCCATGACAGGCGTTGATCGCGAGATAGAGAGCGATGGGCACGATCATGCCGCTGACCCCCGCGGCGAGCGGCAGGGCCAGCCGCTTGCGCTCGCGCAGCTCCCCCATGTCGAACTCACGGCGGGCTTCCAGGCCGACGACGAAGAAGAACAGGGTCATCAGTCCGCTGTTGACCCACTCGCGCAGGTCGAGTGAGACTCCGTGGACACCAAACCGGACGGACAGGTGGGTGTGCCAGAACGACTCGTACGCCGAGGGCGCCGCGTTGGCCCAGACGAGCGCGGCGATCGCCGCCGCGACCAGGACGGCGGCGCTTCCGGTCTCGGTGCGCAGGAAGTCACGCAGCGGGGAGTGCGAGTCACTGCCGCAGGTGGTCCGCCCTGTGTAGTCGGCGGGTTCGAGGGACATGGGTCAGGGACTCATTCGACGATTGGCCCACGGTCGCCTCGCGTGAGGCGAATCGATGGCGCTGGTGGAGGCGTTCGCGGTTGAGGCGAACTCGGGGGTCATGGCGGCGGCCACCTTCAGGTGCACGGCAGCCTCTTCGGCCCTGCCCAGGCGCTGGAGCGTGCGGCCGAGCATGAGCCGCGCGTAGGAGTCGTCCGGTGCATCCGCCACCAGGTGCCGCAGGACGTCAACGGCGCGGGAGAGCTGCGCAGAGTGGAAGTAGCCGCGAGCGGCGAGCCGTCGGACGTTCAGGTCGTCGGCGTGTGCGTCGAGCAGGGGCTGGAGCAGGGTGAGGGCGCCCAGCGCGTCGCGCTGGCCGAGCAGCGACTCGGACCAGCGCAGCCGCCGCACTTCCTCGGGCATGTCCCGGGTGCTGACGCCCTCAGCCGCGGTGAGGAAGTCGACGATCACGTCCGTGGGCTGGGCGCCTGCGAGCGCCCGGTCGCCTACCACGACACTAGGCGAGGTCACGATCGACCGGGCTTTGCCGATCAGCAGGAGTTCTCGTACGCCGCGGTCGGCGCAGTCGGTGTCCAGCGGCGCAGCCGTATCCGGGTATCCGCTCCTGGCAGCGATGCCGTGGAGCCGCCGTGGGTCGCTGATGTCGGCACCGTCGAGGAAGTGCGCTTTCATCAGCTGTTCGACGACCTGGTCCTGCAGGGCGCTGCCACCGTGCTCGTATGCCAGGAAGGCGAGGCGGTGGGCGTCATGGCTGTCGGCTCGCCACACGGCGCCCCATTGCGGCCCGAACCCCTCCTCGGCGGCGATCTGCGCGACCTGTCCCAGGTCCCGGGAAGGGGGGAAGCCGGCTGCGCGCCGGTCCGGAGCGGCGCCCATTGAAGGGGTGCTCCCGAGCTCTACCAGCGGAGTGGCCTGTGCGGGAGCGGCCGGGTCGATCCGCAAGGGCCGCCACACCACCTCGGCGTCAATGCCCGCGAGCGCCGGATCGGCCAGGGCCTTCTCCAGCCTCCGCTTGCCGATGTAGGCCCACGGACAGACCACGTCTGCCCACACTTCGATGCGCATGGCCATCGCCTCCTGCCGCTTTGTGCGGAACGTCATTGCTGGTAGTCCTCAACCGTTTGGGCGTCGCATACGCGGGCCTGGTCCGGATCCGATCCTGACCGAACTCGCGAGAGGTAACACGGCTGTCGCAGCAGGACCGGCCGCGGGTGCGCTCCACGGCAGTGAGCCGGAAACGCCTGTAGTCGCCGGTCTCCGTCCGCCCATCACGCAGGGCGTGCTCCTCACGGACGAGCTCGTCAATGCAGTGGTAGACGTCCTCGTCCTGCACAGGTATGCCTTCAGGGGCCGGCCTGAAAGAAAGCACTCGGCGTGGCCCCTTGTTCTTGCTGGTGGACCTCGGACTCAGGGGGCGGGCGTAGTCCCCGAACCCGCTTCCCTGACCCGGCTTTCATGCTTCGGACTGCTGCCCGTGCTTCTTCTGCTCGTCGGCGATCTGCTTGCGGACCTCGTCCATGTCGACCTTCCGTGACTGCTCGATCAGGTCCTCCAGAGCGGACTCGGGCAGGGCGCCGGGCTGGGAGAAGATAGCGACCTTGTCCCGGATGATCGCGAGCGTGGGGATCGACTGGACCCCGAAAGCCTGCGCGAGTTCCGGCTGCGCCACGGTGTCGACCTTGCCGAAGACCAGGTCGGAGTGGCGCTTGGAGGCGGCCTCGTAGACCGGGCCGAACATGCGGCACGGCGGGCACCAGTCCGCCCAGAAGTCGATGAGGATGAAGTCATTGTGCGAGACGATCTCGTCGAAGTTGTCCTTGGTGAGTTCCAGGCTGCTCACGGGTTCTCCCTTATTCCTGTGGCGATGTGTTGTCTGCATGGGCGAGACGGTCGTCGCTCTCGGCCTTGGAGCCTGTCGGGTGACCTCTGATCGGGTGGCCACGGCGTGGCGCGCACACTTCCGGCGTTGCCGAAATGCGTTCGAGCAGGGGAGACCCCATCCGAGGCCCTCCGGGCGCCTTGGAACCGCACGCACCACGCCGCGTCCGCTCTCCGATCGAAGGTCACCCGACAGGCTCTTATGCGGCGAGGTACTCCGCCAACTGCGCCTCAAGGGCGGGCTTGGGCAGGGCGCCGACCACGGTCTTGACGGGCCGGCCGCCCTGGAAGACCTTCATCGTGGGGATGGAAGTGATTCCGTACTGGGCGGCCGTCCGGGGGTTCTCGTCGACGTTGAGCTTGACGACCTGGATCTTGTCCGCGTGGTCGGCCGCGAGCTGGTCGAGGATCGGGGCGACGGCGCGGCACGGCGGGCACCAGGCCGCCCAGAAGTCGACGAGGACGGGCTTGTCGCTGAGGAGGACGTCATCCGCGAAGGTGGCGTCCGTGACGGGACGTGCTGCTGACATGGGTCTGTGCTCTCTTTCTTCGGATCAGGCGGTGGCGGGGGTTAGATCGCTGGACGCGGCCGCCGCAGCGCTCTCCAGCAAGTCCTTCGGGAGGGTCGTCAGGTAGTGCTCGGCGTCGAGCGCGGCGACCGTGCCCGACGCTGCGGCGGTGACTGCCTGCCGGTAGGTCGGGTCGATCACGTCACCCGCGGCGAACACACCGGCGAGATTCGTCCTGGAGCTTCGGCCGTCCACGACGATCGTCCCGTCCTCGGTGAGGTCGAGCTGCCCGTGCACGAGGTGGACACGCGGGTCGGCGCCGACCGCGATGAACAGGCCCTGGACCTCCAGGTCACGCCGCTCGCCGGTCACGGTGTCGGCCAGCGTGACGCCGCTGACGCCGTCCTCACCGTTGATCGAGACGACCTCCGCGTTCCAGACGAACTCGATCTTGTCGTTGGCGAAGGCGCGCTCCTGCATGACCTTCGAGGCGCGCAGGCTGTCGCGGCGGTGGATGACGTAGACCTTCTTCGCGAAGCGGGTGAGGAAATTCGCCTCCTCCATGGCCGAGTCGCCGCCGCCGACGACGGCGATCGTGCGCTCGCGGAAGAAGAAGCCGTCGCAGGTCGCGCACCAGGACACGCCGCGCCCGGACAGCCGGTCCTCGTCCGCCAGGCCGAGCTTGCGGTAGGCGGAGCCGGTCGCGAAGACCACTGCGAGGGCCTGGTGCTGCTCGCCCGAGCTGAGGGTGACGGTCTTGATGTCGCCGGTCAGGTCGACGGCGGTGACGTCGTCGAAGACGAGGTCGGTGCCGAACTTCGCGGCCTGCCGCTGCATCTTGTCCATCAGGTCGGGTCCCATGACCGCCTCGGGGAAACCGGGGAAGTTCTCGACCTCGGTGGTGTTCATCAGCTCGCCTCCCGCTTCGACCGAGGAGGCGATCAGCAGCGGGCGCAGGTTGGCGCGCGCGGCGTAGATGGCCGCGGTGTAGCCGGCGGGTCCGGATCCGATGACGATGATCTGCCGCACGGTAGATCCCTTCTGTTCACAAAGAGCCGCGTGGAGCGGGCCTTCTGGCGTGCTTCAACATCCATACTCCGTCATGTATTCCACATGGGCACCACATGTATCCTAGGCGCAGTCCTCGGCACCTCTCAGCAGTTCGCCGTCGAGACTGGA
Organism: Streptomyces sp. NPDC102437; assembly: GCF_044765565.1. Lineage (NCBI taxonomy): Bacteria > Bacillati > Actinomycetota > Actinomycetes > Kitasatosporales > Streptomycetaceae > Streptomyces > Streptomyces sp. NPDC102437. The sequence continues at coordinate 11,914 of NZ_JBIWKI010000059.1, forward strand.
ACCCTGGACGGCCCGTCCCACCGGCCAGAGCGGCTGGCCCGTCGTCCACGCCGTTTCTCGGGCTGGTGGGGACGACGGGCCAGCCGCTCTGCTTCGTCCCGCCGGCTGCCGCCGGACGGTGTTCGGCCCATGGCCCGACCGGTTCGGATCGTGCCGCTCGGACCAGCAGCGCCGCCGCCGTGATCAGAGCCGACCGGCTTGATCAGGCAAGCGTCGTGACGACGCTGATGGGGTTGGCAAGAGTGTCGCGGATGGGCGAGCGGCGCTCGACGAGGGCGATGAGCTCCTCCAGCTGCTCACGGGTAGCACCAGGTGCCTCGGCGTGTACGTGAACGCGCACCTGGTCCAGGCCCGGACGGATCGAGGGGGCGATGCCGAGGAATCCGCGCAGGTCGACGTCGCCTTCGAGTTCCAGCCGCACGCTGTCGAGCTCGATGCCGCGCGCGGCCGCCAAGGTGGCGATCGTGACGGTGTAACAGCCGGCGAGCGCCTGAAGCAGATACTCCCCAGGGGAGACAGCGGTGTCGGTGCCCAACAATGCACTGGGCTCGTCACTGCTCATCGTGTACTGCGCGCTGCGCTTCTCGTCGCGCTCGCCGCCCTGCGTCAGGGCGGCGGTCTGCGCGTCGAGCCGGCAGCCGCCCTGCCAGGAACCGTCAATGGCGAAGGTGACCTGGCCGAGCTTCGGGTTGGCCCGAACGGCGTCGATGGTGTCATTCAGAGCGTTGACATCGATCTCATTGATTGCAGACATGGTGCGGAATCCTTTGATAGAGGGGGGTATCGACGGCGAACGGCGACCACCGCCGTATGCGGAATGGTGCCGCTCATGTGGTGCCGGCGGTCAGTTGATCGGGCCTGTTGGTGGCACTCGGCCGGGCCTGTGACGTCGATGTGTCAGATGGCGCCGGAGCCCCAGCCGGTGAGGGCTGAGGGCGGCCGAGAGCCGGGGACGTCATCGTGGCGGCTGTCGTCGACGGAAGTGTGGTCTGTGGGATCCGCGACGTTGGTGCGCCCGGGGCTCAGTTGAGAGGGAGTGAGAGCAGGGCGCCTTCCACGCCTTCTGGCATGGTCGGGTGGATCCAGTACTGCCCGCGTGCCATGGAGCGAGCATCCAGTCCGAAGGACATGGCCTGGATCAGCGGCTGGATCAGGGTCGGGGCCTGCGGGCCGATGATGTGGGCCCCGAGCAGTTGCCCGGTCGCGGGATCGGCCAGCACCTTGGCGAAGCCGGTGGTGTCCTCCATGGCCCAGCCGTAGGCGACATCGGCGTAGTTGCGAGTAGCGGTCACGTAACGCACCCCGGTCGCCTGCGCCTGCTGCTCCGTGAGCCCCACGGAGGCGATCTGCGGGGAGGTGAACACCGCGTGCGGGACGAAGCGGTGATCGGAGGTGCACAGATCCTGTCGAAGCGCTCATCGAGCATCCCGACTCCGGACCCGGCGCCGATGACGACAAGGTCGAAATGCTGCGGCTCCGCCTCGCTGCCGGGGGATGCCTCGAGCAGTACGGCGCCTGCCGGCCCCATGTGCTCATCCATGCCGATTCCGTTTCTTATGTGTCGCTGCTGTCCGTGTTGATCCCCTGGGCAGGCGCGGCTCTGCCGCTGTCGCCTCCCTTGAGCCGACGGCCGTGGTCGCTGCCCGGCACCGATGCGGTGCACGCTGGGCGTCGGCCCGAGGGGAGGGGCGGTCAGTTGCGTCCGGCCATGACGCCGCCGTCGATGTCCCAGACGGCGCCGGTGACCCAGTCGGTCTGGTCCGACAGAAGGAAGGTGACGGTGGCGGCGATGTCGTCGGGGGTTCCCGTACGGCCCAGGGGGTGGAAGGAGTTGAACCCGTCGAGTGCGGAGTCCATGTCCGCCTTGGGGATGAACTCCTCGTAGATGGGGGTACGGACGACGGCGGGGGCGACGGCGTTGACGCGGATGCCGTGCGGGGCGAGTTCCATCGCCAGGTGCTGGGTGAGGGAGTGCAGTCCGGCCTTGGCCATCGAGTACGCCGACGACGGTGTGGCGGCGATGGCCTGGTGGGCCCACATGGAGCCGATGTTGACGATGGATCCCTTGGTGCCGCGGGCGATCATGTTGCCGGCGACGGTCTGGGTGAGGAAGAAGAACGCCCGGTTGATGGCCTGGTAGCGGTCGTAGTCCTCGCCCGTGTGCTCCACAAAGGGCTTCGGGGCGAACACACCGGCCGCGTTGACCAGGAGGGCGGCGTCGGCGTGCTCCTCGGCCAGGACGGCGCGCAGGCCTTCCACGGCGTTGGCGTCGGTGAGGTCGGCGGCCAGTGCGGTGACGTTGCCGGAGCCTGCCAGAGCAGAGGCGGCTTCTTCGGCGTTGGAGGGTGTCCTGCCGGTGATGACGGCGCTGCCTCCGGCGTCGAGGACGTGACGGGCGATGGCCAGGCCCATACCGCTGGTGCCGCCGATGATGATGGCCTTCTTGCCGGTGAGGTCGATGGTGGTGAGGGACATGCTGTGCTCCTGATGAAGAAGTAATCCGCAAGGCGAGTCACGGATGAGGGAGAAAGTCGGCCGTGGCTCCGGAGTAGGGAGTCGGACGGACGCGTAGTAGAAGGTGGGGACGATGCACCGCCCCGGCTCGGGGCAGGTGCAAGAGCGGCGTGGGGGCCGGCGGAAGGCCGGGCCGGCCCGGCCCGGCCCGGCTGGGACGGAGCCACCTTGAGTGCACTGGTCGGCTGCGCTGCGGATCCGTTGGAGGCAGCGTTCAAGCGTCTGAGTTAAGGCCCCGCAAGCCGGGGTCGTCCCCGGCTTGGCGCTGCGGCCCGCCCCCCGCTCCGGGGAGGAGGTCAGACGGTTTCGTAGATCCTGACCTCGGGGTCGGCGGACAGCAGCGGCGCCAGGCCGCCGACGACGTCCTTGGTGAACAGGTCGCTGTCGAGATAGGCCCGGGCCTGGCCGACGGCGGAGGAGCCGTGCAGGACCTGGACGTCCTCGTCGCGCACGAGGAGTTCTTTGGAAACGGCGCCCGGGACCGTGTCGAGGAACGCCTGCTTGTACTGCTGGTAAACAGCAGCCGCCTCAACGCGCCGAGGTTTCCCTACGGCGAGAGTGATTTCCAGGTAAGCCACCATGAACATCCTTTACCGTATCGTCGCCCACAAGAAATCCCGCAGGCTTTGGCATACGCCCACCGTAGATCCTGCGATAGCCGCCCGGTAGAGGATCATCCGTGATGTGGTTATAACCGAAGCTAATAACTCACTCCGGGATCCGCCGATCGGCGAGGCAGAAGCCTCGTGACGGGACGCGCTGTCCCTTCCAAGGGAGGCGGCGGCTTCGGCGAGGAAGCCGACGAACTCCTCCAGATCGGCGGACAGAGGGTTCTCGCGCCCAGACCGCCTCGTAGAAATAATTTCGATCGGGGCACCGGACCGGACCGAGGGCGGCAGTCGGCGTGCGGGTGAGTCACCTTGGGGCGGGGCAGAAGGGCCGCGCCCACCCCCATGCCTCCCACGTGTCCAGCCCGTGGTAGCTGGCCGCCTCACCCGGGTAAGTCCGCAGCGTCAGGTCGTTGCTGTGGAAGAGCTGGCTGGTGAACGTGGTCAGTCCGCAGGTGTCGGGGACGAGGATGAACCGGTGGCGATAGACCGGCATGGCCTCTACCGCGGGCACCAGCAGGACGTCCAAGTCGTCTGCCTTCAGCGAGGCGCGCAGCAAGCCCAGGTCAGCTTCCCGAAGCACCAGGTCACGCGGCTGGGACAGACCGCGGGCCGCGTCGAAGGCACAGGCCAGCAGGTCGGCCCGATCAGGGGCGAGACGTCCAAGCGGATCGCGCCGGTTGTGGCGCGGGCCAGTTGCTGCGCCTCGGCCACAATGGAGTCCAGCGCCCCCCAAGGCCTGGTCGGTCATGGGCAGGATGCGTGCGTCCTGAGCGGTGGGCTTGACGCCGTGCGGGGGAGCGATCGAACAATTTGACGCCGAGCTCCTACCCCAGCCGGGGTCCCGCTCGACAGGGCGGGCTGGGTGACGCCGTAGTCGCGCGTCGTGGCGCTGAAGGACTTCGCCTGGGACACGGGCTGCGTATAGCTCAGTCCGGTCATCCTTAATTTCATTAAGTCATAACCATGGGCTGTATGACCGGCACCCTCTACCGCCGTCGGTGGGCCACTCTACGGTGGCGAAAGCCTTCTCCGCTGATCCGTGAGGCATTCGGCTTAGGGGAGCTCGCAAAATGGGGCGCCCGGCTCGCGGCGCCTGGCACGCATGCTCGCTGCGTTGCCGAAAGGTCCTATTAGCGCCGCTACGAGGACCTTCCAGCGCCTTGCGATCGCATGCACCAGACGCCGCGAGCTGATCGGACTCCCATTTTGCGAGCTCCTCTAATTCGCCTGGCATTTTTGGATCGCGGGGGAATTCTGCTCCGGGAAGCACCTCTCGTCAGGAGTGATGCCGTCTCCCAGGACGGCCGCCGAGCTCACCAGGTCGCGCAGGGGCCGAGCCTGGTGGGCCCGTGCTCTTTGCGCCGCTGGAGGCACGCGAGCCTGGGCTGGGCGAGGTACGTCTGGACGCCATGGCATCCGGGATCTGAACCGACGTCGGCATGGCCGCAAACCCTTCATCCCAGACCAGGGCGGCACACGCCGCTGGCAAGGTTCTGCCCCCGGCCAAGTCCCTGGACGACATGCACACGGTCATGCTCAAGTCATCTGCGTGCGAGCTGTACGGTCGCCGCAGCCCCTGGCGACCACCGAAGCGCCCTACGTGGAGTCCGCGATCGACATGCCGACGGGCCGCCGGTCCGAGGCACTGGCCGGAGCCCGCGGGAACAAGGATGAGAACAGGCGCGCTGACCGAACCCCTCACGCGCTACTTCGAGGTGTCCGCTGGTACCTGCGGGAGGTCTCGGGCGCGGCGGACTACGACCGCTTCCTTCAACGGCACCTGAGCCACCACCCGGCGGACCCGGTTCCCACACGCCGGGAGTACGAACGGCAGCGCACCCGGTACCGGGAGGAGCATCCGCAGAGCCGCTGCTGCTGATGGGCGAGGGTTCCAGTGCCCCTCCCGGGCAGCGGCGCGGCCGGCTCGCCGATGGACGTCCGGTCGCCGCCACTGGCCACCTCGCCGGAGCTGATCACCGAGGTGGCTATGCGGAGCTCTGCCGTGAAAGCGCGCGCGGCGGGGCGGATCGGCGGAGGGCTGGAGGGGGGCAGGCGTTACGCCTGCAGCAGGCGGTCGCGAGGTTCAGACTCCCTCTTTGCGGCGTCTGATGCCGAACACGACGCACACCGGTCACGGGGATCTGGCCGGAGGCCAGTGCGCTGACCGTGCGCCGGATCCGGCGAGTTGTGCGCCGATCAGGTCAGGAGCTTCCTCCTCCGAGCCAGTGACTCTCCTCGGCCTCGCTACAGCCTCCCGGCATGGCTCCGCATCCCTGTAGTCTGGGGCGCTTTCCGCGCGGCGCCACGGCGCATCCCTTGCGACTGCGTGGCCACTTCACGTCACCGGGCAGGGCGCCTGCTGCGGTCCGGCAAGGCGGCGGCCCGGCGTAGCCGTGCGAACTCTTTCGAGAGTCGGCGGGGCGGAAAGTGCGCGTTGAGGCCGCTCGGGCTGGGGAGCACCCACACCCGCGTCGCGCCGATGCGGAGATCCTGTTCGCCGACTGTGGACCCGGGCCAGCCGTACCCGGTCCGGAAAGCGGCGACCGCGAGCACGGCCAGCCACCTGGGCTGCCAGGTGAGCACGCGGTCCGTGAGCGAAGCCGCCCCCGCGACCAGCTCGGCTCGGCTCAGTTCCGCTGCTCTGGTCGTGGGCCGCCGGACCATCGTCGTCAGCCCCAGCCCCCACGTGAGCAGGGCGTCCGCCTCCGCGGGTGCAAGCACTCGCGGAGTGAATCCCGACTTCTCAAGCGCGGTCCACCAACGGTTTCCCCTGGTAGCAAAGGGCATGCCCACAGCTGCCGAGGTGAGGCCGGGGTTGATGCCGCAGAACAGCACATCCAGCTCCGGCGCCAGCAAATCCTTCAACGGCACTGTCTTGCACCGCCTCGCTGCTGCGATCAGTCGAGTGGGAGATCGAGCAGGGCGTTCTCGATTACTTCGGGCATGGCCGGGTGGATCCAGTACTGGCTCTTGGCCATGGAACGGGCGTCCAGGCCGAAGGACATGGCCTGGACCAGCGGTTGGATGAGCGTCGGCGCCTCGGGGCCGATGATGTGCGCGCCGAGCAGCTCCCCGGTGGCGGGGTCGGCCAGGACCTTCGCGAAGCTGGTGGCGTCCTCCATGGCCCAGCCGTACGCGATTGCGCTGTACTCCCGTGTCGCGGTCACGTACGCACGCCCGGTGGCCTGCGCCTCCTGCTCGGTCATCCCGACCGAAGCGATCCTCGGGGAGGAGAACACCGCGTGGGGGACGTAACGGTGGTCGGTGGTGCGGGGTTCGTCCGGGTGCAGCAGGTTGTGCTGGACGGTGCGTGCCTCGTGGTTCGCGACGTGCTTGAGCTGCCAGGGGGAGGAAATGTCGCCGAGGGCCCACACTCCGGGCACCGAGGTGGCCTGCAATCCGTCCACGACGATGCGGCCGTCCGCGTGCATCGCGAGCCCTCCCGCGGCGGCGTCCACGAGATCGGAGTTGGGCCGGCGGCCGGTGGCCACCAGCAGCTCGTCGGTCTCCAGCGTCTCCGCACCCTCGGGGCCCTCAAGGTCGAGGAGCAGCCTGTCTCCTTCTCTGCCGACACGCAGCAGTTTGCGGTCCAGGTGGACGTTCCAGCGGCTCTGCGCCAGTTCGGTGAAGCGTCGCGCCACGTCCGTGTCCTCGTGTCGCAGCAGTACCTCGCCGCGTGCGATCAGGGTGATCTCGACGCCCAGGGAGGAGAACACGTGGGCCATCTCGGTGGCGACGAATCCTGAGCCGAGGATGGTCATGCGTAGCGGGAGCCGGTCCATGCGCATGACGGTGTCACTGGTGTGGTAGCCGATCGCATGGTCCAGGCCAGGCACGTCCGGGATGTCCGGGCGACTGCCGACTGCCACCACGACCTGCTCGGCGGTGATCGTGACCGGCCCGTCGGCAGTTTCCACGGTCAGACGGCGCTCGCCGATGAAGCGGGCCGTGCCGCGGTAGAGGGTGACGTTGTCACGCCCGGTTGCGCGGTAGCGCTCCCCGCCGGCCGCGAGAGGGTCAATGCGGCCGAAGATCCGGTCGCGGACCGCGGGCCAGTCGATACCGCGCAGGGTCAGATCGACGCCCAGCGCAGTGCCGTGCTCCGGCGCGCGGGCGGTGTCGGCGGTGTGTACGAACATCTTCGTCGGAATGCAGCCGACGTTGAGACAGGTGCCGCCGTAGCTTTCCAGCGGGCCGACACCCTTCTCGATGATGGCGACTTTCCAGCCGGCGAATCGCTTGTCGACGATCGAGTTTCCGGATCCGGATCCGATGACGACGAGATCGAAGTGGTTGTCCATGAAGGAATCCCTATCGGCTTGCGGTGGTAGCGCTGATGCTGCGGCCGTTCGCGCCGGCGGCCGCCGCCAGTACGGCCAGCGCTGCTCGCTCTCCGGAGGCGAGGGCGCCTTCGATGTGGCCGGCGTGGTCGGTCGCCGTCTCGGTCGACGCCCAGTGCAGCCGGCCCTCGAGCGTCGGCCGCTGATAGAGCGGGTGGCCGAAGAGCGAGTAGTCGGCAAGGCTCTGCACGGTGGACGGGGCGGTCCACCGCTCGGCACTCCAGTCCTGCACGTGCAGGACGTCGGGGGTGGCCGCGGCCGGCCCGAAGAGCTGCGCGAGCTGGGCGGTGACGGCCTTGTCGAATCCCGGGCCGACGGTGCGCGCGTGCGTGAATCCGAAGAGTGCGGCGGGGCGGCCGCCGGGCCCCGACATGTCGTGTATCTCCTGCAGCGGGCCGGTCCGGCTGAACGCTGCACCGGCCAGCCCCGCCTCGCGCCAGAAGGCGGAAGGGTACTGAGCGACGACCTTGGCGACGGCCCCCATCCAGACCGGGGTGGATCGGGCGAGGCACACGAGGTCGGAGGGGAGCGCGTCGCTGAAGTCGATGCGCTCCAGCGCCAGGGCCGGGGGGACGGCCAGGACGATGTGCTCGGCGTGCAGCATTCCGGCCGGGGTGCGCAGGTCAAGACCACCCCGGCCGTGGGGGTGGATGGCCGTGACGGGCGTGCTCAGCCGCAGGGTGTCGGTGGGCAGCGCCGCCGCGAGAGCGGAGGTGAGGCTCTGGGATCCGGTGGCGAAGCGGCGGGAGGGGGCATCGATCAGGTTGCCTGCCAGGCGGCGTGTGCCGGTGGCCTCTTGGAGGATGGTGTCGCCGGCGAGATGCTGGTCGAAAGTCTCGATGCCGCTGTGTGCGGCCAGCGTTCGCACGCGCTCCTCGCCGTCCCAGAACCAAGTGGCTCCCAGGTCGAGGGCCCGCTCGGGGTGTGATGTGGGGGCGGAGAGCAGGCGTCCGCCGATGCGGTCGCGGGCTTCCAGGCAGACGGTGTCGCGGCCGGCGGCGTGCAGGGCGGTGGCAGCGGCCAGTCCGGAGGCGCCGGCGCCGACCACGATCACGTCGTGACTGTCCCTGTGGGACATGTATAGCTTCCTTTCTGTTCAGGCCGAACTGCGGTCTCCGTGGGCCGTGTTTCGGCATTCATCCGGCTTCTGGGTGTGCCGAGCCGGTGGCATCGGACAGGGCCACCTCAGGCGACGGGCTTGCGCTCCGAAGGGCCGCGTCACTCCCCGTTGGCGGTGTCCAGGACGATGCGGAAGCGCGGGGCTCCGGAGCGCAGCCGGGTCACGGCTTCGCCGGCCTGCTCGAGCGGCATGCGCTCGATCATGGGACGAACGCTGTTGGCGACGGCGAACTCCATCGCCTCCTCCGTCTCGCGCGCACTGCCGGTCAGGTGTCCGGTGACGGTGTGGCCGTTCATGACGAGCTGGGCCGCGGGAACGGTCACTGATCCGGCGTCGACACCGACGAGGGTGAGCTGTCCGTGCACGTTCAGTCCCGTGAGCAGTTCGTCCACGGGGGCGGTGGAGGAGGCGGTGTAGACGATGAGGTCCGCGCCGCCGAGTTCCTTCAGGGCGGCTCCGGGCGCCTGGGCGTCGCTGTCGATGTAGTGGTGGGCGCCGAGATCACGGGCGAGCTTCCCCCGGTCGCCGCCCCGGGCGATCGCGATCGTCTCGTAACCGAGCTTCGCCGCGAACTGGACGGCGAGGTGTCCCAGGCCGCCGATCCCGAACACGGCGACCCGTCCGCCCGCACGCGCGCCGGCCTTGCGGACAGCGTTGAAGGTCGTCACACCCGCACAGCCGAACGGGGCCGCGTCGAAGAGGTCGAACTCGTCGGGGATGCGCGCGAGTGCATCGGCGGGCACGGTGATGCTCTGGGCCCAGCCACCCGGGTAGGAGAGGCCAGGTACCTTGCGTTCGGCGCAATGGACGACGTCACCCACCCGGCAGAAGGCACAGTGTCCGCAGCTGCCGCCGAACCAGCCGACCGCCACGCGGTCCCCGACCGCCCAGCCCTCGGCCTGGTCACCCAGCTCGACGATGACACCGGCGACCTCATGCCCTGGGGTGACCGGGAAGGACGTGCCCGCGCCGGTGGCGGCGGCCGTTCCGATGTCGGCGTTGCACACGCCGCTCGCCGCGACGGACACACGGACCCACGTGCCCGTCGGCGATGTCGTCTCCGCCACGGAGGGGCGCAAAGCCCCTCGCGGCTCGGTCACAACCATGGTCACGGCAGAGTTTGACATGGTGCTTCTTCCATTCCGAACACGACGATTGGTATAGATCCTGGTTATGCCGAATCAGCAGGATCCCCACCGTAGGCAGAGGAAGGGCCGCCCGGTAGGGGACATCAGTGAATGCGGTGATAAGGCGCGGCTATGATCGATAGCCTGAATCCGGAAGGACTCCGGTACAGGCGGTCCCCGAGACAAATCGCGTTCGGTGCCGCTGCCCGGGCATACGGCGTCACGCAACCCGCCCTGTCCAGCGGGATCGCCAAGCTCGAAGAGCGCCTCGGCGAAGAACTGTTCGATGGTCGCCCTGCGGCGTGCCCCAGACAGCTTTCGGCGCCCGGCTCCTGCCTTTAATCGAGCGCGCCTGGTCGCGCTCGACGCCGTCGCGGCGGACGCCAGGCGGCTGAACGAATCCGGCGAGCAGAAGATCCGCATTCTCGCCCCTGAGCGCCCTGGCGTCTGATCGCCAGGGCGTTCAGCATCGTCTGCGACCTGCTCGTCCCCTCGCGACCTCGTGCTGGGTCGGCAAGCCGCACACCTGCGGCCTGACGGTGTTCACCACGCAGCACTTCCAGGCGCACGAGATGCCCCTGCGTACGTAACCGGGGGGAAGCGCCAGCTACCGGGTCCTGGGAGGACTGGACGGAGCTGCTCGGCGATGGTGCCCCGCTCCAAGCTCACCTCGCCCGACGGGCCGCTGACGGATCAGGGCCGCGGGGTGCAGATCTTCGAAGCGGTGTGGAGTGCCAACTCCCCGCTCGGTGCGGACCCGCTCCGCATTGCTGAAGCCTCGCACTGCCCGCTAGCTATATGCACTGCTTATGCCATGATTCAACGGGATCCTCTACCGGACCCCACATAGAATGCCTAACTTGGCAAGCACGTTGCGGCACCAACCGCTCCATTCATTCCCTGCCGATCGAGTGAGGCATAACCATGGCGTATCTTGAGATCACCCTGCAGGTGGCCCCGGCCAATCGAGTCGCGGCCGCGGGTGTGTACGAGAAATACAAGCAGCCTTTCCTGGACACCGTCCCCGGTGCCACCGGCAAGGAGCTTCTCGTCCGCGACGAGGACGTCCAGGTCCTCCACGGCTTCCAGACCGTGGCCGACGCGAAGGCGTACCTGGCGAGCGACCTGTTCACCCGCGATGTGGTCGGTGGCCTCTCCCCGATGCTGAAGGCGGCACCCGAGGTACGGCTCTACGACACCGTCTGACCCCGCTCGGGGCCATCGCAGCCCAGGCATCCATGCGCCGCCGGCCGCCACGACCTAACGGCCCACGCTTGAGCGTCCCGGCTGCCGCCCCAGTACGGCGGGCCAACGCCGCATAGCCCGCGGCGTCACGTACCCCTCGGCTCCGTCTTCCATCGACGCGAGACCTGCTGGGCCTCTGCACTACCGGCGCATGTCCTGCTGGAACTTCCTGATACCGAGCTGTGAACGTGGCCGCGACCCACGGCGTCGACGACGCATGGACTCGCCTCCGGCCTGGCGGCGCCGTCGTCCTCGCCTCGTCACCGCGGTCCTCAGCACCCCTCACGCGCCGTCGAACATGGGCAGCTCCTGCCCGGCCTCAAGCCCGCCATGCTCACTATCGCCGTGATCACTCTGCCACGCCTGGCGAAGGCCCCCACCTGACCGGGGCCATGAACCTTCCCCCTCCCTCCGGACACCGACAGGTGGAGTCATGTACGAACTCAAGGCACTGCTTCGCGAGTACGACCGTGCCCGCGCCCACACCGACGACCTGTGGAAAGACCTCACCCCGGACGAGGTGACCTGGCGCCCGAACGAGAACTCCAGCGCCGTCGGCTGGCACCTCGGCCACCAGGCCCACGTCGCCCACTTCATGATCCGCAACCTCACCGCGGCCGAGCCCAGCCCCGACCCGGAACTGGACGGGCTGATGGACTCGGCGAACCCGGAGAACTTCCGCGGCGCGCTGCCCACCGTCGAACGCCTCACCGCCTTTCGCGACACCGTCGCCGAACGCGTCCACGCACGCATCGGCGACATCGCCGCCGGCAAGGTCGGCGCCCCGACCCAGCTGACCGTCGTCGGAACCCATCTGCTGATCGCGCTGATCAATCACGAGTACCAGCACGACCAGTGGATCAGCGAGGTCCGTGCCGAAAACCTCGGCCACGCGCTCCCGCCCGACCCCGCCTCGGACTGGCTCAGCCGCGTCGACGGCTACCTCGTCTGCAACCCCTACGCCTGACCACCAGACCGGACACCCCCTTCTCCGTCCGGGACAGCCCACCTGAAACAGGAGCACCGCATGTCCACCACCCCCCTCGACTTCACCGGCCAGAAGGTCATCGTCATCGGCGGCACCAGCGGCATGGGCTACGCCGTCGCCCGCCATGTCCTCGACGCCGGCGGCACCGCCGTCGTCACCGGCCGCACGCAGCCGAACGCCGACGAGGCCGCGGCTGCCCTGTCCGCCTACGGCAAGGTCGTCGGCCTGGCGGCCGACCTGGCCGACCCGGTTGCCGTCGACGGTCTGCGCGTCATCCTCACCGAGGAGCACGCCGACGCCGCCCTCCTGGTCAACGCGGCCGGTGTGTTCGCCCCGAAGCCCTTTGTGGAGCACACGGGCGAGGACTACGACCGCTACCAGGCCATCAACCGGGCGTTCTTCTTCCTCACCCAGACCGTCGCCGGCAACATGATCGCCCGCGGCACCAAGGGATCCATCGTCAACATCGGCTCCATGTGGGCGCACCAGGCCATCGCCGCCACACCGTCGTCGGCGTACTCGATGGCCAAGGCCGGACTGCACTCCCTCACCCAGCACCTGGCGATGGAACTCGCCCCGCACGGCATCCGCGTCAACGCCGTCGCCCCCGCCGTCGTCCGTACCCCCATCTACGAGGAGTTCATCCCCAAGGCGGACATGGACTCCGCACTCGACGGGTTCAACTCCTTCCACCCCCTGGGCCGTACGGGAACCCCCGACGACATCGCCGCCACCGTCACCTTCCTTCTGTCGGACCAGACCGACTGGGTCACCGGCGCCGTGTGGGACATCGACGGCGGCGTCATGGCCGGACGCAACTGACCTGCCCTCATCCCGCCTTGTAAACAGTCCCCGGGCGGCGCCGCCCGGGGACACCGCCCCCGCCTCACAGGAGCACACGTGTCCTACCACGACCACAACGACCATCAGTACGCCAAGAACCTCCGTGCCGGCGCACCGGCGGCGTTCAAGACCCTCATGGCCTTCGACCAGGAGGCTCTGTCCGGAGCCGGGAAAGTCATCCCGCGCAAGTACACCGAACTCATGGCCGTGGCCGTGGCACTGACCACACAGTGCGCCTACTGCATCGAGGCGCACACCAAGGCCGCGCACGCCGAGGGCGCTACCCAGGAGGAACTGGCGGAAACCACCATGATCGCGGCCGCACTGCGCGCCGGCGGCAGCTTCGCGCACGGCTTCATGGCCATGAAGTTCTACGAGCAGTCCGAGCAGGCGGCCGCGGTCCAGTAGCCGCTCCTGCCCCCTGGTGCTTCCGCGAGAGGCCGCACGGGCGCGCTGCCGGCCCCACGCCCGCTGGACGACTCGTCACAGCGTGCCGCCTCCGCGCTTGGAGACAGCACCGTCGGACCGGTCCCGACACCGCCGCCCTCTTGAAGAACCCCATCAGGGCGCAGGAGCAGCCCGTCCGCGGCAGTCCGACCCGACCACCGCCGATGGGCACCACCCCGCGGTACCGGGCGGGGCCAATGTGCCCCGCCCGGCCCGCCAGCCACCCCGAGAAGCAGGCACGACCATGAGCACACCATCCGCCCACATCGGCATCACCGGCCTCGCGGTCATGGGCCGCAACCTGGCCCGTAACTTCGCCCGCCACGGCTTCACCGTCGCTGTCCACAACCGCACCCCGGCCCGCACCCGTGCACTCGTCGAGGAGTTCGGGCACGAGGGCACCTTTGTGCCGGCCGAAACAGCCGAGGAACTCGTGGTCGCCCTCGAACGCCCCCGCCGCCTGATGATTATGGTGCAGGCGGGCGCCGCGACCGACGCCGTCATCGATGAATTCGCCCCGCTGCTGGAGGCGGGCGACATCATCATCGACGGCGGCAACGCCCACTTCCTCGATACCCGCCGACGCGAGGCCACCCTGCGGGAGAAGGGTATCCACTTCGTCGGTACCGGCGTCTCCGGCGGCGAGGAAGGCGCCCTGAACGGGCCGTCCATCATGCCCGGCGGCTCGGCCGAGGCCTACACCACCCTAGGCCCGATGTTCGCAACCATCAGCGCCCACATCGACGGCGAACCGATGAGCACCCACATCGGCACCGACGGCGCCGGACACTTCGTCAAGATGGTCCACAACGGCATCGAGTACGCCGACATGCAGCTCATCGCCGAGGCGTACGACCTGTTGCGCCAGGTCGCGGGCTACACTCCGGACGAGATCGCCGACAACTTCCGCACCTGGAACGCCGGCCGCCTGAACTCCTACCTGATGGAGATCACCGCCGAAGTCCTAGCCCACACCGAGCCGGCCACCGGCAAGCCGTTCGTCGACATCGTCGCCGACGCCGCAGGCCAGAAGGGAACCGGTCGCTGGACCGTCCAGACCGCCCTCGACCTCGGCACTCCTGTCACCGCCATCGCCCAGGCCACCTTCGCCAGAGCCGCTTCCGTCCAGCACGACCTGCGCGCCGCCTACCAGGGGATGTCCGGCGGTACCCGCCCGTCGCTGAGCCGCACCGAGGCCGCCCGGTTTGCCGCTCAGGTGGAACAGGCCCTGTACGCGTCGAAGGTCATAGCCTACGACCAGGGCTGGACGATGATCCGCAACGCGGCAACCGAGTACGGCTGGAACATCGACCTCGGCGCCGTCGCCGGCATCTGGCGCGCCGGCTGCATCATCCGCGCCGCCTTCCTCGACCGCATCCGCGCCGCCCATGCCGCCGAGCCGAAGCTGGTCAGCCTCCTTACGGAGGAGACCTTCGCGCGCGAGATCGCAGACGCCCAGGTGCCCTGGCGCGAGGTCATCGCCGCCGCCGTCCGCCGCGGCATCCCCACCCCGGCGTTCTCCGCCGCCCTCGCCCACTACGACACCCTGCGCGCCGACCGGCTGCCCGCCGCCCTCCTCCAGGGCCAGCGCGACTACTTCGGTGCTCACACCTACCAGCGCACCGATCGCCCCGGGACCTTCCACACCCACTGGTCCGACCCCGACCGGCCTGAGACGGCGATCTGACCCGGACACACAGCTGACCTGCCGCTCAGCAACTGTCCGCAACACCCCGACTGGGGCATGCGAAGACGCCTGCCCCGCTTCCATATCCCCGCAGCAACTCCAAGGAACGAATACTTATGACCGTGATCAACGACTTCGACGCCCAGGCCCTCCAGGACACCACGGTCGCTGTCCGGGCCAACCCCCGGCTCGGCCAAGCCACCTTCTCGGTCAACGGCTCCTGGCACGGCGGCTGCCGCCTCGCCGCGCACACCGGCGCGCTGACCGCGGGCGGCGAGCGGGACGAGACGCGGGCGCGCAGTACGCGATGAGCAGCGACGAACCCACCGCACTGCTGGGCACCGACACCGCCGTCTCACCCGGGGAGTACCTGCTGCAGGCGCTCGGGCTCAACGCCGAGCCCGGCTGCTGCGGCCTGAACAGTCGACGTGTCAGCGCTGGTCTCGGTGACCTGTAGGCCACTCTTGTGGGCGTTGAGGAACCCCTGGGTGCGCGCAGTGCTCACGGGATCTCCTTTTGAGGGCGCTGTGGAACGGATCGGCCGCGCAGGCCACGGGCGTTGGTCAGGACGACACCGACTATGACGATCAAGCCGCCGGCGACCTGGGCAGCGGTGAAGGAGTGGCCGGCAAGGATGGTGAACGCTGCTGTGAACACGGTGATGAGATTGAGGAACACCCCGGCACTGCTGGCGGGAATGACGCTCAGGGCGTGGTTCCACAGCAGATAGGACAGCACCGAGGGGAAGACTGCGATGAACAGCAGGGAGGCGACTGCGCCCGGGGTGCCGGGCAGAGTCGGGCCGCCGGTGATAGCGCTGATCGGCGCGAGCACGGCGACGGTCACTGCGGCTTGGACAGCGGTGGCAGTGATTGGTGGTAGCAATGGTGCGAGCCGCCCGGTGATTGTGTAGGCGGTCCAGGCCGCGATGGCGCCGATCATGAGCAGCTCACCAGTCCCGAACCCGGTGTCGAGCAGCGTGGCCGGGTTTCCGCCACTGAGGACGATGAGGACGCCGGCCAGCGCGATCAGGACGCCACCGGCCGCCGTCGGCGTGAGGCGTTCACGCAGGAATACGGCGGCAGCCAGGGTGATCAGTGCGGGGTTGAACGCGTTGATGAGCGATGCGTTGAACGCGTCGGTGTGCTCAAGCGCCGCGTACAGCAGGAAGTTGTAGCCCAGCAGTCCGAACGCGCTGAGCGCGATCAGCCATGGCCAGGCGGCCAGCACCTGCCGCCATCGAGGACTCTCGACCACCTGGGCGGTCACCAGTAGCGGGACGACAGCGACCGACCAGCGCAACAGGACGAGGCTGAGCGGGTCGACACTCTCGACGGCGGTCATCCCGATGATGTAGTTGCCGGCCCAAAAGAGCGTCGCCCCCAGCAGCGAGGCGATCGCAACTCCCAGTGCGTCGGGATGGGCGGCGCGGCTTGGCTGCCGGGCGCGGGCGGGGCTCCGTGGTCGTCGCCGTCACAGGGTAGCCGTGCCGCGGAAGCAGGTGGTCGTCGCTCCGCCGACCCATACGGTCCCGTCGGGATCGGCGGAGATCGTGATGTCTCCCGCCCGGCCGAGCCGCGCACCCTGGCAGACCTTGTAGCTTGCGGGCGCCGAGCCTGTGCTGGTGAGCCACTGCCCTACCGAAGCATTCATGCTGCCGCAGACCGGGTCTTCGTCCACTCCCACGCCGGGTGCGAAGGTACGCAGCTCGAACGCGTGCTCCGAACCTGGAGGGTATGCGCCGATCGCCCCCACCATGGCCGTCGGGATCCGCGACAGGTCGGGCTCCAGGTCGAGCACCTCCTGAGCGGTGCCGAGCCGGACAACCGCCCAGCCGGGGCCGTTGTCGACCCACTGGTGGGCGAGCACCTGGTCGCGGCTGATGCCGAACGCCGTCACGACCTGGTGCAGGTACTCCGCATCCAGGTCACCGGTGCGGCGGACCTCGACTAGCCCGGCCTCGCACTCCTGCACTATGCGGTCTCCGTGGCGGGGGCTCACGCCATGCTTCTGGGCTCTGCTCAAAGAAGAGATCGGCACCCGCACCTGGCCCGACCGGGCCACCGCGCGCGCCGACGTCTTCGCCTTCGTCGAGACCTTCTACAACCGCCGCCGATTGCGCAAACACAAGGTCCTCGGCTACCTCACCCCGACCGAGACCCGGCAGCACCAACAACAAGCCCTCGCGGCATAACAAGATCGTGTCCAGGATCACGGGAAACTTCAGCCCCTTGGCCCCCGTGGCTTCCGGTGAACGCCGAGGCTCTGGCGCAGGAGAAGTCGTACGTATAACTTCTACTCGGATTCAACGTTGAGGAGTGCGTAATGCCGCCTTCGCCGGACAAGCTGACCGATCTGGACCGGACCCATCTGCTCTCGGCCATCGCGCTCGCGGCCCAGGCGCGCAGGAACGGGAACCATCCGTTCGGCGCGCTGTTGACCGACTCGACTGGAAGCGTCCTGCTCACGACCGAGAACACGGTGCTGACGGAACGCGACCTCACCGGACACGCGGAGACCAACCTGGTGCGGTTGGCCTCGCGTACGCTGCAGCCGAGTCGGCTTGTCCATGCCACTCTCTACGCCAGCACGGAGCCGTGTGCGATGTGCTCCGGCGCCGTCTACTGGAGCGGTGTTCGCCGCGTCGTGTACGCGCTCGCGGCGGCAGAGCTGAACGTCCTCGCGGGAGCGGACCCCAGTGAACAACTGCTCGACTTGCCGTGTCGCCGGGTCTTCGAGGCAGGAGGGAGCGCCGTGGCGGTGTCCGGGCCGCACCTGTATGAGGACGCGGCGGCCGTGCACGCCGGATACTGGGGAGTGGAGCCCGTTTCACCCTGCACGACATGAGATCCGGGTTCGCTGACGGCGCGCCGGGGGAGCGCACTGTTTCATGGGCCCCTCGATCAGTAGGGGCCGAGACTTCCTCAAACTGCGGGTGATCATGGCCGAGTCCGAAGGCCGCGCCCCTGCCTTCGGTGAGTTGGCTGCCGGTGGGTGGAGTGGCGCGGCGGCCACGCCCACGAGTTCAGCGCCGCCCGACGTCCGAGCAGCGGCAGCGGCCGGACAGGGTGGTCCTGCCCGGCCGCGGTGCCCGTCCCGCTCCTTCTGGTTCTCGCGATATCCCTGAGACAAACCCGCACATGGTCGGCCACGCTTGGTCCATGGCGGCATTTCTCTACGACCGGTTGGTCACGGACCACGAGTACGTACAGCGAGTCAGGCAGCAGCGCCCCAGCGCCCTGCTGCCTGTGATTGCTGGAGCTTCAGCACGCTGGCACGACGAGACATGGTGGAACAGTCCTGTCGCTCGTGCCAGTCTCGCCTACGGGAACGAGTACCGCGGGGACGGTAGCTGCACGGCCAACGACCTGGTGAGCATGCTTGCTGCATACGCAGCTCTGACGGATCCCATGGTCCGTGACAATGGCAGCGACCGAGTCTGTCGCCAGCTGGTTTGTGCGTGTATCGGGTGAGCAGTTCACTTTTCAGGCATCCGGCTTCAGCGATCTGGCCCGCACGGGCCTTCCTCGTGCATTTGCGGCCACCGCCGGGCCAGCGGACCCGCCCCAACGGCGCCTCTCCGGAGTCGAGTTCCCGCACCCCGAGCGACACAGTGGTCTCACGGACACCGACGGCACGGGCGACCGCCCTGATCCCGCCGTGGCCGAGCGACCGGGCCTCCGCCCCTATCAAAAATCGCTGCCGCTCGTCGAGATGCGGCAGAATCGCCCCGAACTTGGCTGACAACACGGCCCGTTGCTCTTCCAATCCACCCATGCCAGACCAACGAATCACCGAGCGGAAAGCCACGGGTTAAAGATCTGCACGCCCTAAAGTCAGGACCGGCACGCCCTGCCCATCAGTCAGGGTCAGGTGCTGCTCGTCGTTCTCAGTCACTTTTCATCCTCGATAGATCACGTGTGTCTCGGTGCGGGCGTTCTGCAGTTCCGCATCCGGTGTCACAACAGAGTTTCTGTAGTTCGGGATGTTTCATACGGCGGCTCGATGGTCGCCGATCGTTGTGCTCCGGCCCTCAGTCGCAGGCGGCTGGCGGATGGCCGTGCCCGGGAGATTCTGGGTCTGGGGCACTCCGATCACGATCCGGTACCAGTGGCCCACCTTCGTTCCGCGCCCACGGTGGAGCCCGAACGCCCCGGAGGAGGACCGATGGTTTCACCGCACCTGGCCTTCCCTCCATCCCGGCCTCTACAGCTGTAGTGGCACTGGTACTCTACTTCTGTAGAGGGATTGGGCGTGTGAAGAGGAAGCGACTGTGACGGAGAGCTCGACACGACGGAAACAGCTGGCCGACGCGGCGGTCGAGACGCTGGCCGCGGAGGGTATGCGGGGGCTGACCCACCGGGCCGTCGACCAGCGGGCGGGGCTGGCGGAAGGTTCCTGCTCCTATTACTTCAGGACCCGGCAGGCGCTGCTGCAGGCGGCCGTCGAGCGGCTCGCCGAGGCGGACATTGCAGATGCC
>NZ_JBIWKI010000060.1:0-30866 GCF_044765565.1 Streptomyces sp. NPDC102437
AACTCCGGCGGGTAGTTCTTCATGACCACGAGATGTCCGTTCTCAGATCCTCAGGATCCAGTGTCTCGTGTGTCCAACATCCGGGGTCAAGGCCCGGGCTCGCAGAGAATCAACGTGTTGCTTCCGGTGATCTGGCTCGTTGACGTGGTATGGGCATATCGCAAGAGGTTCGAGATCAACTGGCCGCCAGGTTCGGGGTGTTGTTCCCGCACCTAGACGAGCGGCAGCAGCGTCTGCTGATGGGAGCAGAGGCCCGCATCCTGGGGCACGGCGGGATCCGGGCCGTCGCGCGGGCCGCCGGGGCCAGCGAGACGACGGTCCGCAAGGGGGCGGATGAGCTGGAGGCGGGCGAGGCGCCTTTGGGACGGGTCCGCCGGCCCGGAGGCGGACGGAAGAAGGCCGCTGACCTGGATGCGGGACTGCGGCCCGCGCTGCTCGCCCTGGTCGAGCCGGACATGCGCGGAGACCCGATGTCGCCGCTGCGCTGGACGACCAAGTCGACCCGGAACCTGGCCGGCGAGCTGACCCGCCAGGGACACAAGGTCAGTGCCGACACGGTCGGTGACCTGCTGCGGGAGGAGGGTTTCAGTCTGCAGGCCAACTCCAAGACCGTCGAGGGCAAGCAGCACCCGGACCGGGACGCCCAGTTCCGCTACATCAACGAGCAGGCCAAGGACCACATCGGCGCCAGGGACCCGGTGGTCAGCGTGGACAGCAAGAAGAAGGAACTGGTCGGCCAGTACAAGAACGCGGGGCGTGAATGGCAGCCCATGGGTGATCCGGTGCAGGTCAAGACGCATGACTTCCTGGACCGGGAGGGGCCCGGCAAGGCGATCCCGTACGGCATCTACGACATTGCCGCGAACGCCGGCTGGGTCAGTGTCGGCACCGACCACGACACCGCCGCTCTCGCGGTCGCCTCGATCTGCCGCTGGTGGCACGGGGCCGGACAGGGCGACCACCCTCGTGCCCGTCGGCTGCTGATCACCGCCGACGCCGGGGGCTCCAACGGCTACCGCACCCGGGCATGGAAGACCGAACTTGCCGCACTGGCCGCCGAGACCGGCCTTGAGATCACGGTATGTCACCTACCGCCGGGCACATCGAAATGGAACCGGATTGAGCACCGACTGTTCTCTCACATCTCCATGAACTGGCGCGGCAGGCCCCTGACCAGCCATGAAGTCATCGTGCAGTCCATCGCGGCGACCACCACCCGCACCGGACTGAGGGTCCGCGCCGAACTCGACACCGGCGCCTACCCCACCGGCGTGAAAGTCGACGACGCCCAGGTCGACGCGCTGGCGATGACCCGCCACCGCTTCCACGGCGACTGGAACTACACCCTCCACGCACACCATGCCCAGCGCGCACCCACAGCCACCAGCTCTCCACACAGCACGGAACCACGGCGGTGGGACGCCCGGCAGCACACCCGCCTCACCGACCCGGAACTCACCGGTATCACCCGCTCACAACTGGACACCCTGATCAACGAGTTGGCGGCCCTCCAGGGTGCCCGGCGGGAGGAACAGCGCCGCCATCGACGCGGTCGCGAACGACAGCGAGCCCCCGGTGCCGGCCCCCGGCAGGCGTTCACCGACCCCGACCGGATCCTGGCCACAATCCTGTATCAGCGTGGCTGCTTTACCCACGCCCTCCTCGGCAAACTCTTCGGGACCAGCTCGCAGACCATCACCCGCACGATCCAGGAGACCCAACCTCTCCTGGACCAGCACGGCTGCACCGTCCCCCGTTCCACCACACGATTCACCACTCCCGCAGACGTGGCCGCCTACCTCGACACCTACAGCACCGAACCCCCGGACAAGATCAAACCCGCATGTTTATTTTCTGCGAGCCCTAACGACTTGGTACGCGATAGCCATGCATCTCCAAGGGATGCGGTGATCCCTGGCGTTCCTGCCAGACTGCCGACATGACTGGCATGATCGTGGTCAGTGACTACGACCCCGAATGGTCCGAGCGGTTCGAGGATCTCCGGCAGCGACTGGCGCCTCACGTCGCGAATCTGGCTGTGTCCATCGAGCATGTCGGCAGTACCGCCGTGCCCGGGTGTGCCGCCAAACCGATCATCGACCTCGACATCGTGGTGTCCGAGGAGGCCGTCATACCGGAGTTGATTTCCCGGCTCACCGGGCTGGGTTATTGCCACGAAGGTGATCTCGGAGTTCGGGGGCGGGAGGCATTTCAAGCCCCTGCGGCGGCTCCCGAACATCACCTGTACGGCGTGATAGCAGGCTCAAAGCCCCACCTTGATCACGTCCTTCTCCGTGATTATCTGTGTCAGCGGCCCGATGAAGTCCAGCGCTACAGCACGTTGAAGGTGGCCCTGGCGCAGCGCTTCCGTGCCGACAGCAAGGGCAGGGCCGCCTACTCGGCGGCGAAGAGCGCTCTGGTGGAGGAATTGCTCGCGAAGTCCTACGCCGCTCGGGCCGCCGGCGAATCGTGACGTGAGGCGGACCTCACGGGTTGGTGATGTTGTGACGCATTACCGAGCCCGTGCGGCCTTGTCTCATCCTGCCTTCTGTGGCCTTGATCGTGCTCATCTCAGCGGTTTGATCGAGGAGTTGGCCGATCCGTGGATGGCCCGGTGCGAGTCCGCGCTGCGTGAGCGCCGGGGCGGCGACCGCCGCCGCGCGGCCGGAGGCGGGCCGGACCACCAACTGGTCTTCACCGACCGGGTCCTGGTCACCCTGGTCCACCTGCGCCTGCAACTGCCGCACGCGGCACTCGCTGAGCTGTACAGCGTCACCCGCCCCACCGTCACCCGTGCCATCCACGAGATCCGCCCGCTCCTGGCCACTCGCGGCTTCGCCGTCCCCGACCGACCCGGCATCCGACTGCGCACCCTGGCCGATGTCTTCGCCTACGCCGAAGCCGAAGCCATCGAGCTGCGGATCGACGGCACCGAAACGCAGGTGAGGCGCCCCAAGGCCGGACGCCCCGGTCGCAAGGCGTTCGTCTCCGGCAAGAAGAAGCAGAACACCGCCAAGACCACGACCATCGGCGACGGCTCGGGGCGTTTGCTGTGGTCCGGAGCCGACCGGCCCGGCCGGATGCACGACCAAACCGCGATGCGCACGGAGGGCATCGCCGAGCAGCTACGTCTGCATCCGCGGGTCAAGGCGAAGGTCGACGAGGGCTACCGGGGGCTGGCCAACGACTTCCCTGACCAGGTACAGGCCCCGCCGCGCAAACCGAAGGACGAAGCACCACTGGGCGAGCGGTACGCCTGGCGCGAGGCACGCCGACGCCAGTCCTCGGCACGGATCTGCGTGGAGCACACCATCGGCGAGGAGAAGAAGTGGCGGCCGCTCCAGCGCTACATCGGACGCCGTGAGTACTACGCCGAAACGCACGCCGCCATCGCCGGGCTGGTCTCCGACCGCGCAGCCCGCAGGCCCACCCGGCGGCGCACCAGCACCGAACTGGTGCTCGCCGGGCAGCCCGACCGCTGATCAACCACCAGCCAGATCGTCTGGCCAGCACGTCCCGACCTCAATCGCGTACCAGGTCGTAACTCCCGCACAGAAGGGGGCCTTCTGCTGGTGCCGCAGCGGGCCGGCCAGTTCGAGGGAGCCACGCCGCCGGGGACGACGCCGAGAGGTGTGAGCCGCCCGCTCGAGTGGGACATCAGGCCGTACGCCGGCCCAGACCCGGCAGGAAGCGCCCCGCGCCGGCGCTGTAGGCGGCGTAGTCGTCTGCGTGGACGGAGGCGAGATAGGGCTCTTCGACCACCCGGACCTGCAACTGCACCGCCACGACCAGAGCGACCAGGGCAGCCAGGGCGATCAGGTTGGGCACCATCAGCCCGAGCCCGAACGCCGTGATGGCCATGGCGGTGAAAACCGGGTTGCGGACGTAGGCGAACACCCCGGAGGTGACCAGCGCGGTGCGTTCCCCGGCGTCGACCCCGACCCGCCACGAGGCGCCCATGGCCATCTGGGCCGCGGTGGTTAGTGCCATCCCGGCCAGGGTGAGGGCCAGGCCGGTCGCGTGCAGCGCCGCGCCGCCCTCCCACGTGGGAAGCTCCGCGAGCGTGGCCACCGGAGCTGCGGCTCCGCCCAGCAGAGCGGCGACAAACAGCACACCGGCCCACCAGGACGCTTCACCGGGGCGGCCGGAGATTCCGCGGAAGCCCGCATCCCCGGTACGGCGGCGCTGGAGAACCGCGCGGATACCGAAGGCGAAGACCGCCCACCCCAGGTAGAGGACGAGCGCCGCCCATGCCCAGCCGTTCACCGCTTCGGCCCTGGCGCGGGCGTGCAGCAGGCGCACCCAGGGGCACAGCTGCCGCACGCGTCCGCCTCTGCAGCGTCGGAAGGAGTCGTCATTGCCGCGGACGGAGCGCAGCCGCAGCCCTTGCCCTGCCAGGCGTCGCGGCCTTCCTTGACCGCCACGGCGGCGATGACGAGGGCGGCGATCGGGTCGGCCCAGGACCAGCCGAGGGTGGCGTTGAGAACCAGGCCCACCAGCAGCACGGCGGACAGGTAGGTGCACAGCAAGGTCTGCTTGGAGTCCGCGACCGCGCTGGCGGAGCCGAGTTCACGCCCGGCCTTACGCTGGGCGAAGGACAGGCACGGCATGATCGCCAGCGACAGAGCGGCGATGACGATGCCCGGGATGGAGCGTTCGGCCTCGCCGGTCCCGGTGAGCGCGCGCACGGCGTCGAAGGCGACGTACGCGGCGAGCGCGAAGAAGGAGACCGCGATGATCCGCAGCGCGGTCTTCTCCCGGGCCTCGCGCACCGCGTGCTCACGGGCGGAGAACTGCCAGGCAACCGCGGCCACGGAGGCGACCTCGATGACCGAGTCCAGGCCGAAGCCGATCAGCGCGGTGGAGGAGGCCATCGTGCCGGCCGTGATCGCGACGATCGCCTCGATCACGTTGTAGGTGATGGTCGCGGCCACCAGCAGCCGTATCCGGCGGGCGAGTGCATCGCGGCGGGCCGGGGTCAGCCCGAGGTGGGATATCGCCGTCATGAGCAGCAGCCCTTCTCGTCGGCATCGACACAGGTCCGGTCGGTCTCGACGGCGAGCACGGCGGTGCGCAGGTCGTCGAGCGCGTGGCCGAGGCGTTCGTCGGCCAGCTCGTAGCGGGTGCGGCGCCCGTCCGGGACGGTGACGACCAGGCCGCAGTCGCGCAGGCACGTCAGGTGGTTCGACAGCCGGGTCCGGGAGACGCCGAGGGCGTCGGCGAGGTCGGACGGGTAGGCAGGGGCTTCGCGCAGGGCGAGCAGGATGCGGCAGCGGATTGGGTCGGCGAGCGCACGACCGAACCGGGCCAGCACCTCGATATCAGAGGCAACAGTCAGCACACCACGACAGTACACGTGATCCTGAATTCATAGAACCGTGGACCGTCAGCGCGGGTGCCACGTTGGGAAGTCCAAACCGGCCGGGCGGCACGCGATCACCGACCCCCTGCGCCCTCCACGTCCGAATAGTGCAGGGTCGGAACACCGACTCTTCGCCAGTGCACGATGTGTTCCCCACCGCCTGGCGGCACACCCACCCCACCCGCTTCGACCGGCTGCGTTCGTGGGCCACCCGCCGCTTCCGCACCGCCCGCTGACCTGACGCTCTGCCTGTTTCTCGCCCCCGCCCGCACTCCGGGGCCGGGACGCTGACCCTGGCGCCGTTTCCACTGGAAACGGCAGTGCGCCGCACGGACTCTCCGTGCGGCGCACTCGGTATTTCACGGACGCTGTGATCCCCAAATGGGAATCACGGTTCCTGGTCTACTGCTGCTGAGCGGAGCTGCTCGGAGGCCGGCCACCGACGTTCGTACGGTCCCAGCCCTTCTCCCACTCCACGACAGCCGCCCTCTCCCACACCCGGCCGGCCTTCGTCTGCGCGACGGGCGCGGGGAAGTCGGGCCTGGCCACGAGCTTGTTGGCCCGCTGGCGGCTGACGGTCAGCATCTCTCCGATCTCCGTGACGCCGACGTGTGCGGCGGGCTGCGTGTTCGTCATGCCTTCGAGGATCAAGCCCCCGCCGCGAACTGTCAACGCCTTTCGTCTGTAAACACGTTGACAAGCGAAACTCGTTTACAGCATGGTGGGTGTGCACCGAGCGAGACACACCAACTCACCCGGGAAGGCCGCCCGTGCGCGCCACGACGCCGACCTGACCGGCACCACAGCCCGCCCCGCTTCCTGTATCGCGCCGACCACCCGACGGCCACGTCCCTTCCCCCTTCGGCCCGCCGCCTCCGTCGATCCCGGGCCGCGTGCCCGGGGCCGCTGGTGGCCGCCCGGAATCACGCGCCACCGCTCTGACCGCC
Organism: Streptomyces sp. NPDC102437; assembly: GCF_044765565.1. NCBI lineage: Bacteria > Bacillati > Actinomycetota > Actinomycetes > Kitasatosporales > Streptomycetaceae > Streptomyces > Streptomyces sp. NPDC102437. Next base: position 6,310 of record NZ_JBIWKI010000060.1, read on the forward strand.
CCGACCTCGTGTGAGGAGAAGCTGTGCACCTGCCCTGGATGAACCGCTCGGACCGCAAGCGATGGAAGGCCGCCCGCACATTGCCCGACCTCGGACAGCTGGCCGCCGCCTGGTGGGAGAGCGCCGTGCGACACCTGCACGGCTACCGCGCCAGCCACCGCCCCCACCCCCTCCTCGCCGACCACACCGCGGTCCTCCCCGCCCCGCCCGCCCCGGCCCCGAAGTTCGTGTGCCGGGAGTGCGGCTGCACCTACCGGGACAGCTGCGGTGACGGCTGCTACGGCGTGCAGGACCAGGACGACGGCCGCTGCGGGGCATGCATCGACCCCAGCGTGATCATCGACTGGTCCAAGGTCCGTGACGGCGAAGAGTCCAAGTGCGTGCTGTGCGACGCTCCGTTCTTCTCCGCCGGCAGGTACTGCTCGACGGCCTGCCAGGTGGCAGATGCCTCCGACCCGGACGACGCCACCCCGCACCGCGCGATCGGTGACGGCGCCGCCGTCACCGTCTGGCTCACCACCCGCCCCGGCGCCCGCCGATGACCCGCACCCGCCTGGACCGTGTCCGCGCCTCCGCCGGGATCGCCAAGCTCGCCCTCCAGCAGATCGAGGACGACCTCACCACCGACGACATCGGCGCCCAGGAACTCGCGCAGATCCTTCCCGAGCTCCACCACGAAGACCACCGCCAGGACGGCGTCCTCGGATCCCTCGCGCAGCTGCTCACCGCCGCCGCGCAGGCCGCCGGACGGATCGAGCCGGACCACGACGGCGAGATGTCGTGCCCGCTGCACGAGGCCGCCGCACTCATCACCGAGAACGCCGGCCTGCAGACCCACTACGCCACCCGTGCTCTTGACCCGCAAGGAGAAGCCGAATGAAGCCGTTCCGTATGGACAACGCGCTGCCCGTCGACACGACGATCCCCGACCCGTCGCTGGTGTGCCTGATCGGCGCGGCCGGTTCGGGCAAGAGCACGTGGGCCAGCACCTGGCCCGACACGCAGGTCCTGAAACTCGACCGGTTCAGGGCCCTGGTCAGTGACGACGCCGGTTGCCAGGAAGCGACCGACGACGCGGTTGTCGCGCTCCAGGCCGTCCTGGAGGCACGCCTCGCCCGCCGCAAGATGACGGTGATCGACGCGACTTCCCTGATGATTCGGTGAGTTCACGCATCAGGGAGGCGTCGGTTGGCCGAGTGGCAAGTGGTGTGGGTGCCGGATCCGGGCCGCTGGGGTGTCCTCCCTGATCAGGGTGTTCTTGGGGTTCGGGACTTGCCATCAGCGGTGGCCAGAGTCGGTCTTCGGCCTGGTGATCCGGTGTTCGTAGGGCCGGACGGCACCGTCGATGCGGGGCTCTTGGAGTTCGTCCTGTCCGACTCGTTTCGGCGTTTGGAGCGGGAGACGAAGCGGAACTACGCGACGGACATCCGGCCGCTGCTGACTTTCCTGTCCTCGCGTGGGGTTTCCTGGCGAAGGGCGAGCCGCAGGGATCTGGCGGACTACCGGGACTGGCGGTGTCGGGCGGTGGAGAACCCGCAGCGCATCGGCGGGACGAAGTGGAACCGGGAGGCGGCCGCGTTCACCAAGCTGTTTCGGTGGGCGGGGGTTGAGCCGCTGCCGGTGGACGTCGGGCGGCGCGAGGACCGGGCCGCGGACTCCGTCAGCTCGAACGTGTTGTGGCTGACGCCGCGGACGTGGGGGTTGTGGTCGGACATCGGGCTGCGAGGCCACCGGGGTCCCGGGGTGCCGGCGGCCGGGTGGGAGTCGAGGACGGAGCTGCGCAACACCAGTTTTGTCCAGCTGCTGCTCGGCTCCGGTCTGCGGCGCCAGGAGGGCGGCTCGCTGCTCACTTTCGAGGTGCCTGTCGAGCGGCTGCGTCATGGGCGCTACTGCCACGGGCAGATCGCCGCGGCCGTCACCCAGGCGAAGGTGGGCCGGGTCTTCTACGCCACGGTGGACGCGGTCGGGCAGGTCGAGGCGTACATCGCCTCGGAGCGCGCCTGGGCCGTCCAGCGTGCCCAGCAACAGGGCCGGTACGAGCGCCTTGCCGAATTGAGGCTGGTCACGGCAGTGAGGCGGGGCCGCAGGCCGGTGGTGGAGTGGGTGGACCGGTCTGGGGCCGCGGGCCGGCAGGAACTGGGGCGCCTGGGGTGGCGGGAGCGGCAGCTGCTGTTCGTCGACGGCCCGGACGGACCGGAGCCGGCCTGGTTGTGGCTCACCGAGCAGGGCCTGCCGATGGCACCGGAGCGATGGAACGGGGTCTTCACGCAAGCCAACCAGCGCTGCGAGCAGGTCTTGCTCACCGCCCGCGAGCGGACGGCGGGACGCGGTCTGCGGCTGGCGGAGGTCCGTGGCAGGAGCCCGTACGCGACGCCGCTGGCAGCCCGGCACTCGTACGCGCTCTACATGCTGGTCTTGCTGAACACGCTGCTGGAGTCCCGGCTCGGGTTGACGAAGGCGGACCGCCGGGATTTCGCGATGCTGTTCGGTGATCCGTGGTGGCTGGTGAAGACCCTGCTTGGACATGCCGACGTGGAGACCACGAAGCGCCACTACCTCGCCCCGGTCGCGCACCTGGAGCTGGAGTCGGTCCTGGCCGCAGGACGCGCCGACACGACTGGGGGGCATCCTGCGGAGAACCTGGACGGGGTGTTCGCCCGCCTCGCCCGCGAGTCGCAGGGCATCCAGGACATCGACGTCCTGCTGGCCGGGCGGGCAGACGGATGAGCAGGCGGGGACGCCGGGCCGCTGCACCTCCGGCCGGACACCGCGCTGCCGAGCCGCTGGCCGCCGACGAGCTGGTGGTGACCATCACCTCCGGCGAGGACACCTACTGCCAGTTCGACTTCGCCGGCCTGCCTGTTGCCGAGCCGATGCAGCGTTCCCTGGCCCGCTTGTTCGCCATCAGGTCGGCCCGGTGGAACAGCCTGGAGACCGCGACGGCCTACTGGACGGCGCTGGGAGCATTCGCCCGCTTCATCGCCGAGCAGCCAGGCGTGATCGAGGACTTGGACGGCCTTACCGCCACGATGCTCAAGCGGTGGCGGGCGCGGAACATCGCCACCAACGGGGGCATCAGCCTCATGCGTCACATCAGGCCGCTGCTGAAGCTGGACGAGCGGCTGGCCGCCGGGCCGGTCGCCGAGGAGCTTCTGCGGCGTCTGCCTACCCCTCCCTCGAAGCGCCGGGCCTTCGACGCGCAGGAACAGCAGCACGTGGTGCTGGCCGCGCAGCGGCAGTTCCGCACTGCGCTCCTGCGGGTGCGGGACAACGCCCGCCTGCTGCACCGCTGGAGGTCCGGTGAACTGCCCCAAGGCAGTCACGAAGCGCGGCTCGGAACGCTTCTCGACCACCTGGCCCGCACTGGTCATCTCCCCGACCACGACCAGGCAGAGGTACGCGAGCGGAGGCCGCTGGGCAGTACGAACGGGGAGGACACCTGGAGCCGGCTGTATCTGGACCGCTCGGAGCTCACTGCCCTCGGCGTGCTGCTGACGCACCGATTCGGCTGGAACCTGTCCGTCTACGAACGTCTGCCCGCACCGACCACAGCGCCATCAGCCGGTACGGGTACGGGTACGGCGCCGGTCTACCGGATCCAGGTGGAGAAGCGGCGCCAGGGCGGCGGCCGCTGGTTCTCGACGGAGAACGTGGCCGACACCGGCCCGGGCTCGCCCGGGCGGCTGATCGCCCGGGCGCTGGAGGCCACTGCCTTCGCCCGCCGTCTCGCCGCCGACCTCGCCCCGGGAACGGACCGGCTGATGGTGGCGCGCCGGAACTACCCCAGCAAGACGCATCACGACCCGCTCAGGCCTGCCTTCCTCGGCCCGCTGATCATCGGCATCACCGACGGCGACGCGCAGAAGTGGGGCAAGGCCCAAGGGCTGTCCGGGTCGCCTTTCCAGCGCAGCCGCCGCGCGGCGGTGATCCGCGAGGGCCGCCCGCTCCAGCACGCCCCGGGCACGTACGAGAGCGTGTACGTACTTCCCGACGAACAGGTCCAGCAGGCATCCCGGGACGTCTTCGCCGAAGGCGCCCACGAGGCGCTGGCCCAGGCGCGGGCCGCCGTGTTCGGCGGCCGGCTCACCGGCGCGGCCGATCCCGGCCACACCGCGACCGCCACCGCCGACTGCGCGGACGAAACCTCCAGCCCCTGGCCGGACGGCGCCGGGGGCTGCGCGGCGGATTTCCTGCTGTGCCTGGGCTGCCGCAACGCTCACGTCCACCCCGGCCACCACCCGCGCCTGGCCCACCTGCACCAGGAACTGCGCAGCCTGCGCTCCGTGCTGCCCGCCGAGGTCTGGCACGCACGGTGGGCAGAGCACTTCGCCCGCCTGAACGACCTGCGCGACAAGACCGGCCCGCCCGCCTGGGACGCCGCCCGCAGCCGGGCCGACACCGACGACCACACCCTGGTCCACCTGCTGGTGAAGGGAACCCTCCGACCATGACCGCCGCCCAGGGCGCCGACGGCGACCCCTACATGCTGCCCATGCCCACGCCGGACACCCCGGTGGTACTGGCGAAGTGGATCAGCCCCGGCAACACCCACCCCAACTCCACCTACCAGGACCCCGTCTGGTCACTCGCCCCGCTCGTCGACAACCCTGCCAGCGCGCTGCCCCGCATCTACTGGAAGAACTGCGCACCCTCACTGCGCGGTCAGCTGAAGCTGACCGCCTGGACGATGACCAACGGCTGGCTGCGCCCCACCTACCTCCACACCCGCGGCGTGCAGGCCAAGGCCCGCACCTCAGCCGGCGATCTCTACGCCACCTGCGTCGAGTGGATGAAGCTCGCCCGCTGGCTCACTCAGCAGCACATCACCGACCTGGCCGGCTGCACGGACACGCTGTGGAGGGCCTACGCCCACGAGCGCCTGGCCGCGGTCTCGCGCCCCACCGGGGCGCTGACCTGCGCCCGCCTGACCGACCTGTGGGCCTTCGACCGGCTCTCCGCCTCCCCGACCGGCATCGCCCGTCCGCCGTGGGACACCGAAGGAGTGGACGACTTCCTGCCCGCCGTCGGCGGCGCCCGGGCCGAGAACGCCATCGAGCCCCTCGACCCGCAGGTCCTCGGCCCGCTGCTGATCTGGGCCATGCGGTTCGTCGACGACTTCGCCGGCGACATCCTCGCCGCCTCGGCCGAACGCCGCCGGCTGCTCGCCCTCGCCCATACCAACCAGGGAACCCCGGCCAGCGCGGCCGCGCTGGAACAGTTCCTGCTGCCGCTGGTGCGTGAGGGCGGCCCGCTGCCGGCCACCGTGGGCACAGGCCGGCCTCTGCTGGCCAGGTCCTACGTCGGCGCGGTCACCGGCGCCAGTAGATGGCAGGTCCTTAAGTTCGTCGAACAGCACGGCCTGGGCGACCTCGTGGCACAGCGTCCCGGCCCCTGCCCGATGAACGTTCCCGTCCGGGGATCTCTTGACTGCATGCCATGGCGTACGGCCATGGACTTCCACGAGGTGCCCCAGCTGATGCGCCACCTCGCCACAGCGGCCGCGATCGTGTGCCTCTACCTGACCGGCATGCGCCCCCAGGAGGTCTTGAACCTGTGCTCCGGATGCTGCCCCGACCCCGAACCCGACACCACGGGCCGACATGTGATCCGCTCCCGCCACTTCAAGAACGTCACCGACACCGACGGCCACCACCTGTCCGCCGGCGAGATCCGCGCCGTCCCCTGGGTGGCCATCACGCCGGTTGTCAACGCCATCCGCGTCCTGGAACAGATGGTGCCCGACGGCGAACTCCTCTTCAGCACCGCCCACCACAGCGGCCGGCCCGGCGGGACCCTGCAGACCGGAGGCCTGAACCTGAGGATCAACGACTTCACCACCTGGGCCAACCATGAGACCGCCATCCGGGGCCTCACCGGCCAGCACATCCCCGACGACCCCCACGGCCCCATCAAAGTCAGCCGCTTCCGCCGGACCCTGGCCTGGCACATCGCCCGCCGCCCCGGCGGCCTGATCGCCCTGGCCATCCAGTACGGCCACATGCGCACCGTCCTGGATGCCCGCACCTCCAGCCGCTACGGCACCCGCAGCCGCGGCGGCATCCACACCGTCCTCGACGTCGAGACCGCCCTCGCCGCCGCCGACACCGCCGCCCGCCTGCGCGACCAGCTCGCCGCCGGCGAACACATCTCCGGCCCCGCCGCCGACCGAGCCCTCACAGCCGCCGCCCAAGCCCCCCGCTTCGAAGGCCGCATCGTCCCGCGGACCTTCGTCCACAAAGCCCGCGCCTACCTCGAACGCGACGGCATCGTCCTGTTCGACAACCCCGACGCCCTGCTCATCTGCGCCTTCCAGCACGACACCGCCCTGTGCAACCCAGGCCCCGGCACAACCGCACCCCGCCAGTACGACTGCCGCCCCGGCTGTGGCAACACCGTCCGCACCGACACCCACGCCCGCCTGCTGCGCCAGCGCGCCGACGAACTCGACCAGCTCGCCGGACACCTTCCCACTCCTCTTGCCCGACGCCTGCACACCAACGCCGACCGCCTCCGTGACACCGCCGTCACCCACGAAACCACTGCTCAGAGTTCCGAGGTCCCGTGACGAACCCCGACCACCAAGCCGAGCGCACACGCATCCGGCAGGCCATGGACCGGCTCCTGACAGGCCGCGCCACGATGTCCAACGGCAGCCTCACCGCCGCCGCCCTCGCTGTCGAGGCCGATGTTCACCGCATGGCTCTGATGAAGCGGCACGCAGACCTGAAAAACGAGTTCTTCGAACGGGTCCGCACCGAGACCACCCAGATCCCGGAGAACGAAAAGCGGCTCCGCCGAACCGTCGCACAGCTCAAGCGGACCATCGCCGACCAGAACGCCGAGATCCACGACCTGCGCCAGCAGGTCACCCGCCTCACCCTCGCTGCCGCAGTCCTCACCCACGACCGCCCCGCAGCACCCGCAGCAGACCCCAGCAACGTGATCCCCTTGCGCGAAGCCCTGAGCACACCACGAGACCTTGAACGCCCGGGCTGGCAATGACTCTGCTGCAGCGCTGAGGAAGAAGATGAGCCGTCCTCGGCTCACAGGTACGAGGCAGGTCACGCGTGAACGACAGAGCCGCCCCGGGAAGAGGCGGCTCTGCGATCGGGTGAAAGACCCCGGCACTGTGGTCGGCGATCACCCGGTCTCTGCCCGGGGTGGGCACGAGCCGAGGGCTGCCGGGCGCAGTGGGGGAGGTCAGGCCGTAACGGCGGCCTGCGTGCTGCGGGTAGGGGCGAGTGCCTCAGTCCAGGTGAGCAGCTGGTCGAGCATCTGGGTGAGGGCGGGGCCCTGGTGTTCGCCGGGGGTGAAGGAGGCGCCGAAGTCGGCGAAGTCGGTGCGCAGGTTGAGGGTGACGGTGGCGGAGACGTCGGCGATCTGCAGTGCGCCGAGGACGGGGCGCAGGGCGTCGACGGCGCGGACGCCGCCGTCGACGCCGTAGGAGACGAGGCCGGCGGCCTTGTTGTTCCACTCGGCGTAGACGCGGTCGAGGGCGTTCTTGAGCGCGCCGGGGAAGGAGTGGTTGTACTCGGGGGTGACTATGACGTAGCCGTCGAAGGCGGCGACCGTGGCGGCCCACTGCTGGGTGTAGGGGTGGGTGTAGCGGCCCATCGCGGGCGGGAAGGGCTCGTCGATCTGCGGCAGGTCGGCTTCGGCGAGGTCGACGAGTTCGTAGTCGGCGTCGCCGCGTCGGCGGGCCTGTTCCAGGACCCACTGGGCGACGTTAGCTCCGGCGCGGCCGGTGCGGGTGCTGCTGAGAATGATCGCGATCTTCGGCAACGTGACTCCTGTGGGTGAGAGGTTTCCGGGCGGCGGGCGCACCGGCCTTGTGGGGAAGGCCGGTGGGGCCCGCAGCTGTGTGGTTGTGGGGGTGGGGGTTACGGGGCTGCCGGGCCGGTGGTGAAGAACGCCGTCATCTGCTCCAGGCCCTGCGGGCCGAACATCGTGTCCAGGCTCTGGGCGGAGTCGGCGGCGGAGGCTTCGCTGCGCGGGAAGAGGGCTTCCTCGTAGGCGGTCAGGGCGGCCTCGGTGTCGCCGGGGTGGGCGGCGATGGCCAGGGCGAGTTCGGCGCCGTCGAACATGGCGAGGTTCGCGCCTTCGCCGGCGAAGGGCGACATCACGTGGGCGGCGTCGCCGAGCAGGGTCACGCCGGGCACGCGGTCCCAGCGGTGGCCCACCGGCAGGGCATGGATGCGGCGCGGGGTCATGGTGTCCGCGTCGGCGATCAGGCCGCGCAGGGCCTCGTCCCAGCCCTCGAAGCGGGCGAGGACGGCCTGCTTGGCCGCCGGCAGGTCGGTGAAGTCGACGGTGTCCAGCCAGTCCTCGTCCGCCTTGAGGGCGGTGTAGACGTGCAGGCTGCCGTCGGTCTCCTTGTGGGCGAGAAAGCCGCGTTCCTCGCCGAGGCAGATGAAGAACCCTCCGCCGATCACGGCCGCGCTGCGCGGGTGGCGGGTGTCCGCGTTCAGCAGGTCGGTCTCGACGAAGGAGATGCCGGTGTAGGCGGGCGTGGCGTCGGAGAGCAGGGGGCGCACACGTGACCAGGCGCCGTCGGCGCCGATCAGCAGGTCGGTGGTGATGGCGGAGCCGTCGGCGAAGGTCACCTTGTGGCGTCCGCCCGACAGGGTGCGGACTCCGGTGACCTTCTTTCCCCAGTGGACGGTGCCGTCGGGGAGGGCGTCGAGGAGCAGGTCGCGCAGGTCGCCGCGGTCGACCTCGGGCCGGCCGCCGGTGCCGTCGTCCTCCTCCGAGACGTGGACGGTGCCGTCGGGGCCGAGCAGGCGCATGGCCTGACCGCCCTCATGAATGATCTTGAGGAAGCCGTCGTGGAGGTCGGCGGCGTGCAGGGCCTTCTGGCCGTTCTCCTCGTGGATGTCGAGCATGCCGCCCTGGGTACGGGCCTCCCTCGACGCCTCCAGCTCGAAGACGGCCGCCTCGATGCCGTGGACGTGGAGGACACGGGCGGCGGTGAGGCCGCCGAGACCTCCGCCGATGATCGCGATGGGGTGATGCGTGTTCATGGGGTGCTCCTAGAGGTGTGGGGGATGACGCTGCGGCCGCCCTTGCCGACTCACCTCTCCACCGTAACGAACATGTTCGTAGCGAACAAGTTCGTTCGGGGGTGTGTTGCGTCCCTTCTGCGCGGCATGGGCGCGGGCCGAAACGCGAAACGGCGCCCCGAACGGGACGCCGCAGCCCTTGGAACCTCCCGCAGATCAGCCGGTGGCGCCCGGAACGGGGGTGTGGAGGATGCCGTTGATCACAAGATCGAAGCCCCAGGACAGCCGTGCGTCCTGCGTGCCGGACAGCAGCGCCGGCAAGTGCGCCTTGATCATCGGATGCTCGGCCTCGTCCACGCCGTGCGCGGCGCGGGTGAGCGCGTCCCAGTCGTCCTGGCTCATCGGGTCGCGTTCCTGGGTCCCGTGCTCGGCGGCGGTGGCGGTCGCGTACTGCAGGAGGTTGTCCACGCCCCAGGCGACCTGCTCGCGCGGGGCGCCGCTGCGGGAGAGCAGCAGCAGGAGGCGTTCGACCAGGTCGAGGTAGTTCGCGCCGCTCGGGCGGGCGACTAGGGCGGAACGGGCGAGCTGCGGGTGCTGGAAGAGTAGGCGGGTGTAAGAGGTCAGGACCGCGACGAGTTCTTCGCGCCAGTCAGCCCCCGGCCGGTCGGCGGGCAGGTCCACCTCGCCTAGGAGCGCGTCCAGGACGGCGGCGTGCAGCTCGGCGGTGTTGGCAACGTAGACGTAGAGCGAGGCCGGACCGGTGTCCAGCTCCTGGGCCAGGCGCCGCATGGTCACCTTCTCCAGCCCCTCGGACCGCATGACCCGCACCGCCACCTCGACGATCCCCCGCCGCGTCAGGGCCGGCTTCGCGGGGCGTTCACGCCGGCTGATCGGTTCTCGCTTCACAGTCATACACCGATCGTAACGAACATGTTCGCCATTTGGGGGTGCGGGATCACACCTTGCCCGGCCCGCCAGCGGGGCCGGCATCCTGCGCGAGCTCCTTCGCCCTGAGAATCCGGCTGCCGGGCTGGTACGCCTGCCAGGCCACCGGCCAGGCGAGGGCGAGCACCGCCAGCGCCACCGACACCACGGTGCCGAACCCCTCCGGGTCCCGCGCCCTCGGGGACCCCGTCAGGACACCCACGACCACCAGCCCTGGTCCGACCGCCCCCGCCGTCCAGCCCGTGCCCCGACCGGACACGAGCGCGCACACGGCCGCGGCGAGAAGGATCAACGCCAGCACGCCGGCCAGCAGCAGCCGGCCGGGCTGCGGCATCACGTCACCGGCCTGCTCCACCGCCCGCCCCAGCGCCGCCGCAAGCGCCGCCACCACCCCGGCGAACAAACAGTGCAGCACCAGCACCAGCCGTACCGGCAGCGCCCGCGGCGCCAGCAGCGGCAGCCCGTACGAGCCGGTGCGCAGCGCCAGCGACCAGACCAGCACCAAGACCGCGAACACCCCGACTCCGACCGCGCGCACCCCGCCGTCCCACTCCTCCTCGCTCGCCGCGGACACCGACTGCACCAGCCCCTCACCCAGCACGATCAGCACGAACAGCCCCAGACGCTCTGACAGATGCTCGATGTCTGCGGCCACGACCTGCGGCTTCCGCCGCATCCTGCTCCGGACGCGGTCGACCCGCGCATGGGCCTCCTCAGGCGGCAGGGCGGCATTGCGCCGCTCCTCGCGCCGCAGCCAGTGCTCCGCCCGCTCCTCCGCGTCCGCCCACTTCTGGTCGACCTCCGCCTGGAGCGCCTCCCGGCTGACGCGCACCATGACCGCCATGTCGATCACCAGCCCCGCCGCCCACAGCCACAACCGGGCATCTCCGTGCACCCACAACGACACCACCCACGGCGTGAGACCGACCCCCAGCTGGATGATCGGCAGGTCCGCGACCACCTGTCCGCGCCCGCTCCACACCCGGGACGCGATGAGCCGCACCACGATGTACGCGAGAGCGAAGGCACGGGCCTTCTCGTCCGACTCGTGGACCCCCGGCACGGCGGCCGCCATCACCGCCATCCCGAACATCGCCGCGACGACCGCCACTACCCGGGTCCGCTCCCCCGCCACGTTCCCGTACATGGTCGACATGACCCAGGCGAACCAGAACGCCAGGAACAGCACCGCGTACTGACCCAACGACGTCCAGCTCGGCCCCGCATGCAGCAGGTGCGCCAGCTGCCCCACCCCCGCGACCGCGATCAGGTCGAAAGACAACTCCAACCACGAGGCGTGCCGCTCACCACCCTCCGACCCGGAATACGCAGCCGCCCGGGGTGGCGATGGCGCCGTTCGGGAGCGGGCGGCAGCAACGGGGCCACCCGCTCCCACAGGCGGTCAGGAACAAGATCGGTGCGCACCCCGGACTCCCTGCCGATGAAGGTCGCTGAGCATGAGTCCCGCAGCTCAACTCATTCAGGGCGTCCAGCGTCTCGTCGACGTACCGCCAAGCGGTGGCCTGGGGCATCCCGGCGGCGGCTCGGTTCCGCCCATGCTGACAGCGGTCATTCCCGCTCGGCGGCATGCATACCATTGCATGAACGGCATCCAGGCCGGGCATCCAGGTCCGCTCACCAGCGGCGATGCCGCCAGTTCGCCTGGTTCCGCAAGGACGCGGAGCAGTGGGGTGCTGGGGAGGTACAGAGAGAACGGGGGGCGGCATGCATCTGCGGGTGCTACTGGGGCGCGATACGGAGCGCCGCGCGCTGGCTGCCCTGGTCGAGCAGGGGGCCGCCGGTTCGGGCGGCGCTACGGTGATCACCGGGGCGCCGGGGATCGGCAAGTCGGCGCTGGTCGCGGAGGCCGCAGGCGCGGCGGCACGCGGTGGGACCCGTGTGATCACCGCTGTGGGGGTCCAGTCGGAGGAAGACCTGCCCTGCGCGGGTCTTCACCAGTTGGTTCACCAACTGAGGGACGGAATCGACGACTTGCCGGGACGTCAGCGCAGCGCGCTGCTCGCGGCCGTCGGGCTGGTCGACGAGGCCGTACCCGATCTGTACCTCGTCGGCTTGGCCGCGCTGACCCTGCTGACGGACTCGGCGGCGAAGACGCCATTGCTGGTGGTCGTCGAGGACGCCCACTGGATGGACCGTGCCAGCCTTGATGTGCTCGGGTTCGTGGCGCGGCGGATCGAATCCGACCCCCTCGTTCTGCTCGCCGTCACCCGGCGCCTCGACGACCGCCTCAGCAGTGCCGGCCTGCCCGTGCTGCACCTGGGCCCGCTGACGGACGAGGTGTCGGGTGAGGTGCTGGACGCGGTGGCCCCCGGACTGGGGCAGCAGGTCAGACGGCGGCTGTTGGAGGAGGCCGCCGGAAACCCGCTGGCGCTGACCGAACTGCCGGTCGCGCTGCAGTCGGTCGGCGGGGCGTACGCGCTCAATCCGGGTCCGCTGCCGCTGACCGCGCGGCTGGAGCGGACGTTCACGGCACGGGTCTCCCGTCTGCCGGCCGACACCCGCGCGGTCCTGCTCCTCTCGGCCCTCAACGGTGACGGGACGATGGAGGAATGCCTCGACGCGGCGACCCGGATGCTCGGGACGGCCGTCGGCGTCGGTGCTTTCGAGGCGGCGATCGACGCGGGCCTGGTGGAGGCCCAGGGGTTGATCTTCAGGCACCCCCTCGTCCGCTCGGCGATGCACCACGCCGCCACCGCCGTGGAACGCCAGGCCGCGCACGCCGCGCTGGCCGCCGCGCTCCAGGGACAGCCCGATCGGCAGGCATGGCACCGTGCCGCCGCCACCGCCGGTCTCGACGAGAGAGTGGCACGGGATCTGGACTCCACTGCCGGCAGAGCCCTGCGGCGAGGCGGTGTCGCCGCGGCTCTCGCCGCGCTGAGGCGGGCGGCGGAGCTGACGAAGGACCCCTCCGCGCGGGCGGACCGGCTGCTCCGGGCGGCGGAGCTCGCACTGGAGTCGGGCCAAGGAGACGATGCGGCGCACCTGCTGATTCAGGCACGCTCACTGGACCTTTCGGTCCGGGACCGAGGCCGCGCGGCCTGGGTCAGCATCGCTCTGGCCGAGGGGACGCGGGGCGAGGGCGCCGCGACCGCCGAGCTGGCCGAACTGGCGGTCGAGATCGCCGCCGGCGGCGAGTCGACACTGGGGCTGCGCATGCTGTGGAGCGCGGTCCTGCAGTGCTTCTGGGGGGAGCCGGGCCCGGCCGCCCGCGAGCGGGTCGCCGCCGCCGCCGACCGGATGCCCGTGCCTGCCGACAACGCCGACCTGGTCGCTCTGCGGGCGTACTCGGCGCCGGTCGAGCATGGGGAAGGAGTCATGGAGGGCCTGGCGGGTCAGCTGGAGCGCTCATCGGAGAACGCGGAGGGGGACCAGCTCCTGGGCGCCGCCGCCGTGACGGTGGGCGCTCCCGCCCTGGCGAGCCGGCTGACGGCAAGGTCGCTGGACGCCCTGCGAGCACAGGGCAGGCTGTCGATGCTGGCCCGCGCCCTCTGCGTCCAGGCGGGGAGCGCCGCACGGCTGGGTGACGTGCGCGCCGGCTCCCTCGCCGCGGAGGAAGCCTCGTCGCTCGCCCGTGAGACCGGTCAGCCTCTCGTGCACGCGATGGTGAACGCCATCCGCGCGCAGCTGGCCGCCGTCAGCGGCGACCCGGCGGCAGAGGCATGGGCGGCGGAAGCCGAACGCGAGGCCCTTCCCAGCGGAGGACGCCCGGTGCTGGCCATCATGCAGATGGCCCGCGGGCAGGCGGCCCTCTGCCAGGGCCGCTACGGCGACGCGTTCGGCCACCTGCACCGCGTCTTCGACCCGGCCGACCCCGCCTTCCACCCCTGGCTGCGCTTCTACGCGGTCGCGGAGCTGGCCGAGGCGGCGGTGCGCAGCGAATCCGCGGAGGTGGCACGCGACATCGTGCGGGAGCTGACCCCGCTCGGCGACTCGACGTCCTCGCCCGCCCTGCTCTGCGGGTTGCGACTGGGCCGGGCCCTGCTGAGCCCGCAGGACGCCGCCGAGCCGCTGTACAGGGCGGCCCTCGACGCCGTCCCCACGGACTGGCCGTTCGAGGGCGCGCGGGCACGCCTCGCCCTGGGCGAGTGGCTGCGGCGTCACCGGCGGCCAGCGGAGTCCCGCGTCGCCCTCCAGGCCGCACGCGAGATCTTCGACGCCCTCGGCGCGTCGGCATGGGCGGAGCGGGCACGACAGGAGCTGCGCGCCGCGGGCGCGTCGTCCCCGCGCCAGGATCCGGCCGCGGTCGACCGGCTGACCTCGACCGAGCTGCACGTCGCGCAGCTCGCCGCGCAGGGTCTGACGAACCGTGAGATCGGCGAGCGGTTGTACGTCTCGCCCCGGACGGTGAGCACCCATCTCCAGCGGATGTTCCCCAAACTGGGGGTCACGTCCCGCGGCGAACTCGCCGGGGTGCTCGGCGGCACGACGACGTACCCCGAAAGCGCAGCGTCATGACGTACGCGGAAGACGCGGCACCATGACGTACGTCGAAGCCGTAGTCCGACGGACGCGGACCGACCCGCTTGATTCCTAGGTTTGTGCCATGCCTGGTACGCACACGGCGGACGGGCGGGAAGGCACACCATGGGAACCATCACCGTCGGCACCGAGGGCTCGACCGGCATCGACCTCTACTACGAGGACCACGGGTCGGGGCAGCCGGTCGTCCTGATCCACGGCTACCCGCTGGACGGGCAGTCGTGGGAGAAGCAGACCGATGCGCTGGTCAAGGCCGGCTACCGCGTCATCACCTACGACCGCCGTGGCTTCGGCCGGTCGAGCAAGACTATGACGGGCTACGACTACGACACCTTCGCCGCCGACCTGGACACCGTACTGACCCAGCTGGACCTGCGTGACGTGGTTCTCGTCGGGTTCTCGATGGGCTCGGGCGAGGTCGCCCGCTACCTTGGTACCTACGGCTCGGAGCGGGTGGCGAAGGCGGCGTTCCTCGGTTCGCTCCAGCCGTTCCTGCTGCAGACGCCGGACAACCCCACCGGTGTGCCGCAGAGCGTCTTCGACGGCATCGCGGAGCAGGCGGAGGCCGACCGCTACGCCTGGTACGAGAGCTTCTTCGTCGACTTCTTCAACACCGACGAGACGCTTGGGTCGCGGCTCAGCGAGGCCGCGCTGCGGGCGAACTGGGCCACCGCCGTCGACTCGGCGCCCATGGCCGCGTACGCGTGCGTCCCGGCGTGGCTGACGGACTTCCGGGCCGACGTGGAGCGCATCGACGTGCCGTCGCTGATCCTGCACGGGACCGCCGACCGCATCCTGCCGATCGACGCCACGGCCCGCGAGTTCCGCCGCCGCCTGCCCGAAGCGCGGTACGTCGAGATCGACGGCGCTCCGCACGGTCTGCTGCTCACCCACGCGGCCGAGGTCAACGCCGCCCTGCTCGGCTTCCTCGCCGCCTGAGAGCCGGCGCTTGTCACGAAAGGACCACACTCCTGTGCCGGTTGTGAACAACCCCCTGCCGCAGCGCGACCGCGAGACCGCGGGTGCGGCGCTGCAGGCGACCCTGACCGACCTCCTCGGCCTGTCCCTGGTGGCCAAGCAGGCCCACTGGAATGTGTACGGCCCGCGCTTCCGCTCGGTCCACCTCCAGCTCGACGAGGCCGCCACCATCGCCCGGAACCACGCCGACACGGTGGCCGAGCGCGCGGCCGCCCTGGGCGTCAGCCCGGACGGACGGGCCGGGACCATCGCGAACACCAGTGGCGTGCCCGCCTTTCCGCCGGGCTGGACCAAGGACAGCGACGCCGTCGACGCCTTGGTGCACGCGCTCTCCGCCGTGACCGAGAGGCTGCGTGAGCGCATCGTCGCGATGGGCCCGGTGGATGTCGTCACCGAGGACCTCCTCGTCGGACTCACGGCCGATCTCGAGAAGCAGAGCTGGATGTTCCAGGCGGAGAACCGGGTCTGATGGGGGAGAAGGGCATGGGCGTCGAGGGCACGAGCACCGCCCGGTTCGAACCGGTACGGGCGGCGCTGGCGGCACACCTCGAAGCCGGCGAGGAGCTGGGCGCGTCGATCGCCGTCGACGTGGACGGGGTCATGGAAGTCGATCTCTGGGGTGGCCACGCGGACGAAGCACGGACCGTTCCGTGGCACCGGGACACGTTGGTGAGCATGTGGTCGACCACGAAGACCCTCACCAATCTCGCGGCCCTCATCCTCGTCGACCGGGGCGCGCTGGATCTGCACCGCCCGGTCGCGCACTACTGGCCCGAGTTCGCCGCCCAGGGAAAAAACACATCGAGGTGCGTCACGTCCTGGCCCACACCTCGGGACTGTCCGGCTGGGAGCAGCCCTTCTCCATGGAGGACCTCTACGACCGGCCCACCGCGAGTGCCCGGCTGGCCGCACAGGCACCCTGGTGGGAGCCGGGCTCCGCGTCCGGCTACCACGTCCAGACCCAGGGGCAGTTGGTGGGAGAGCTCGTCCGGCGGGTCAGCGGCCGCAGCCTGACAGAGTTCGTCGCCACCGAAATCGCCGAGCCGGCGCAGGCCGATGTCCAGATCGGCGCGCGACGGGCCGACTGGCCGCGTATCGCCGAGCTGGTGGCCCCCTCGCAGCCAATCGGCATGCCCACGGGTCTTGATCCCGAGGGGATCTTCATCAGGACGTTGCTCGGAAGCCCCGCGCGTGACGAGCACGTCGACACCCCGCAGTGGCGCTCCGCCGAACTCGGAGCCGTCAACGGACACGGCAACGCACGTGGCCTGGCCCGAGCGCTCTCCGTCGTCTCGAGGCACGGCCAGGTCAACGGCCGCCGGCTTCTCTCCGAGGAGACGGTGGACAAGGTGTTCGACGTCCAAGCCGACGGAGTCGACCTGTTCCTGGGCGTCCCCGTCCGCTGGGGCGTCGGCTACGCCCTCGCCGATCCGAGGACGATGCCGCACATGCCCACCGGGAGAATCTGCTTCTGGGTCGGCAGGGGCGGCTCGATCGTCGTGATGGACCTCGACCGGCGCGTCACGTTCTCGTACACGATGAACCGGGTGGGCGACGGGCTCCTCGGTTCGGAGCGCACGCACATCTACCTCAGGCACGTCTACGAAGTCCTGGAGGGTACCGGCTGAGGTGTGGCCGTAGGCTCCGCGCGGGGGAGCCTACGGCCCACCGCCGAACGTACCGTCAACCGCCTCAAGATCTTTCGCCCGGTCGCCACACGCTACGGGAAACGGCTCCATATCCGCCTCGACGCCGTCGCACGCGCAGCACTCGTGATCTGGCGCCGCACACCGACCACGGTCCGGGAAACATCGCGTAGGAACGCGAGTGAGCGGCCGTCATCCGGCTGAAGGGGAGCTCGCTCCCTCATCCGGTCGAGGCTTCCGCGCCCTCCGATCCGCGCTGCTCACGCGGCGCGGACGGACACCCGTCCATCACGTACCGGCCAAACGATCCGGGCCCCGTTCCTCGACGCACCCAGCTGCCTCGCCTTTCGGTCCGTCGAACACTATTCATCGAACAAGAGGGATTTCACCCATGCGCAAGACCCACCTCGTCCGTCCGGGCGGTAGATCCGTACTGCTCGGTGTCACCGCGGCCGTCGGACTATCCGTCGCCGCCGTCACCCTGCCCGCCGCGGCAGACGCCACGCCCCACCACCCCGTACGTCCGACGATCGTGCTGGAACACGGAGCGTTCGCCGACGCCGCGAGCTGGGACGGTGTCGTCGCCCGGCTGCAGAGCGCGGGCTACCCGGTGGTATCCGCCGCCAACCCGCTGCGTGGTCCGGCGAGCGATGCCGCTTACCTGCGCAGCGTCCTCGACCACATCAACGGGCCCGTGGTCCTGGTCGGCCACTCCTACGGCGGCACCGTCATCAGCCAGGCCGCTGCGGGCCTCGAAGGCAAGGTGAAGGCACTGGTCTACATCGCGGCGTTCCTGCCGGACGAGGGCGAGAGCTCGATCGGGCTGACGGACAAGTTCCCCGGCAGCACCCTCGACGAAGCCGTCGAGTCCGTCCGCTACGTCCTGCCCGACGGTGCTCAGGGCGCGGACGTGTACATCAAGCCGGAGAAGTTCCGCGACCAGTTCGCCGCAGACGTGCCGAAGGACAAGGCCGGGCTCATGGCCGCGGGGCAGCGTCCGATCGCTGCCGCCGCTCTGGAGGAGAAGTCGACCCAGGCCGCCTGGAAGACGATCCCCTCCTGGTCACTGGTGACCACGGAGGACCGCAACATCCCGGTGGCCGCCCAGCGCTTCATGTCGGCCCGCGCCCATGCCCGCACGACGACCATCGACGCGTCACACGCGGTATCCGTATCCCGCCCCGAGGCTGTCACCCGCATCGTCGAGCAGGCGGCCCGCACGGTCCGATGACCGAGGGCCCACCCTGACGCTCATCGTACGTCCCCGCACAGCGGGCCTGATACGGGTTCGGGTGACAGGCTGACCTGCCCCACCACCGCGGTTCCAGTTCTGGTGACTGAACCTCTTCCATCCTGTGCTGGAGGGCGAAATGGGCTGGTCAGCGGGCGCGGTGACGAGACAGAGCCCCTGGTCGTTGGCGTGATGATTCCACTCACCAAGCCGACGACCGAAGGGGCTCTGGATGTGTTCGTATCCTGCCGTGCTCGGCGCCCCGCATGAGCTGGTCGAGCATGTTTCCTGACTGCTGCAGGAACACCGCCGGGCCCGCAACACACGCTGGCGCAGGCTCGGCTGCTTCCAGCAGGCGCTGCTCACCCTGGTCCATCCGCGGAAGAGCGAGACGTTCTCGCGGCTCGGAAGCCGGGTTTGGGATCCGAGGCCACCGCTTGGCGGTACGTCGGCGAGACGCTGGACGTCCTGAATGAGTTGAGCTGCGGGACTCATGCTCAGCGACCTTCATCGGCAAGGTGTCCGGGGTGCGCACCGATCTTGTTCCTGACCGCCTGTGGGAGCGGGTGGCCCCGTTGCTGCCGCCCGCTCCCGAACGGCGCCATCGCCACCCCGGGCGGCTGCGTATTCCGGATCGGGCGGCACTCGCCGGCGTCCTGTTCGTGCTGCGGACGGGTGTCGCGTGGCGGGATGTCCCGGCGGAGACTGTGGGCTGCTCCGGTGTGACGGCCTGGCGTCGGCTGCGGGATTGGACCGAGGCCGGAGTGTGGCCGCGCCTGCACGCTGCCCTGTTGAGCGAGCTTCGCCGTGCCGGCCTGCTGGACCTGGACGACTGCTCCGTGGATGGCTCGCATGTCCGGGCCCTAAAAGGAGGGGATCACGTCGGCCCCTCGCCCGTTGACCGTGCCCGCCCCGGCTCCAAGCACCACCTGATCGTCGACCGGCACGGAACCCCGCTCGCTGTCACGCTGACCGGCGGGAACCGACACGACGTCACCCAGCTCATGCCTTTGCTCGACGCTATCCCGTCGATCCGGGGACTGCGGGGACGTCCCCGTTGCAAGCCCCAGCGTCTGTATGCCGACCGTGGCTACGACTTCGACAAGTACCGCCGTCTGCTGTGGAAGCGGGGCATCAAACCGTTGATTGCTCGACGCGGTGTCGCCCACGGTTCCGGGCTGGGCAAGGTGCGCTGGGTGGTCGAGCGCGCCTTCGCCTAGCTGCACCAGTTCAACCGGCTCCGCACCCGCTACGAGCGACGTGCCGATCTCCACCAGGGCCTGCTCGAACTTGCCTGCAGTCTCATATGCCTGCGCCGCCTGCGAACCTCACCCTGAAGCGATCAGCTGGCTACGCTGAACCACCCCGGCCGCTTCTCGGCCAGAAGCGGTTGCAGCGACCGCACTGCGGCCCGCAGGTCCTCATCCGTGACGTCAAGAGACTCCGGCAGCCTCAGCCCGTACCTACGCAGCCGCCAGAGGTCGAAGACTTCACTTCCGCCGGCTGCGAAGTCCACATCAACCTCAATGCCGTTGTCGTACACGAAGCAGCACCCTGCCCCATGACCCATGTAGGAGTGGGCGCCGACCTGCCCACTCCGACTGATCCGGCGCGAACGGGCGAGGCCGAGGACATCTGCCAGTCGCTCAAGCGACGGAATCGCCACCCTCATGGCCTCGTCAATCGCGTTCAGAGCGTGGACGTAACCGACCACGAGGTCCCGTGCAGCCCAACCCGTTCCATACGGCGCCCTCCTCCTTGAGCCCGTGAGTGAAGGGATTCTTCCATGGGCCGCCAGCGTCTCCGCAGGACAGCATTCTGAAACGATCAGTAAGGCATCTCTCTACGGCACCTCGCATACGCTCGCAGGTCGGCCGCTTCCACAAGTCACAAACAGGCGAGCTTGAACAGAAGAACTTGACAGGGAACGCGACGAACTGTGAGAAGTCCGTACGCGCCGACCTGATCGCCACCGCCCGCCGCCACGGCGTGCCCACGGTTGCGCTGGTCATCCCCACCCCGGCCTCCGTGTGCGTCGAACGCCAGGAAGGCCGGCCCGCGAACCGGCGCGTACCCGAGCCGGTCATCCTTGCCCAGCATGCCGCCGTGGTCGCCGCGTGGCCCGGCCTGCCCGCCGAAGGGTTCGATCACGTCGTCGTCGCGGAGAACATCTACCGCCTGGAGAACCTGCTTCAGCGACTCAGTGACGCCCGGCGCGGGGATCTCGGCTGGGGCGGGGGAGAGGGCCTGGGCGATCTGCTCCTGGTCCGCCGTTACTTCGGCCCCGAGATCCTGCCGATGTGGCGCTGGCGCGACGGCTCGCAGCTCGCCGACGGCGACCGCGTCGCCGAAGTCCGGCTCGGAGCGGACAGCCTGTACCTCGCCCAGCGCCTCGACATCGATGGCGAGGGCGACATCGGCTTCGAAGTCCTGATGGGCTGCCCCGTCTTCGCCGACTGCAAGAGCGCGGCGTGGGCCCCGGTCTACAACGTCACCGACCTCCTGCGCGGCCTGACCGGTGAGCTGATGAACGACCCGGACGTGCGCTGCACCATCCACGGCCAGGACGACCCCGAGGGCCGCGCCGACCTCGAAGCGCAGGCCATGGAGGCGATCAGCGGATGACGACCAAGACCCCCGAACGCGGCTGGGACCAGGCCGTCTTCCGGTGCGGCCGGTGCGGCACCAAGCACACCGCCACCACCGAGGACGACTACCTCAAGGCCGTCGGCGCTCACCGCGACGCACACGCAGTGTGGGACCGGCTCAACCCCACCGAGCGCGACGGCCTTGCCTCGATCCTGCGCACCATCCTGTCCGCGCCGGACCTCGCCGTGGAGCTCCTGGCCCTCGCCGACCGGCAGCCGACCGGTGGCGACGACCAGTGAGCCGCGCCGCCAGCGACGGAACCCATCCGCACCCGCTCACCCCGGCCGGCATCCCGGCCGGGGGACGAGTGGGCCCGCGGGTGCCCGGACTGCCACATCCGCATCCAAGGCGGAAGCGCGGGGCTCACCGCGCACCGCCGCACGGTCCGCAACCCCGCCGACGACCCGCGCACCCCGATCAACATCCAGTTATGAGCGGCTCCGGCCGCCCCACACCCTCCGTGGAGGACCGCATGGCACGCACGCCCAGGCCCGTCACCTGGTACATCGCCACCCCGGCCGACGGCATCATCGAACTGTCCCGTCTGGCCGGGACACGGGTGAACCTCGCCGACAACATCGGCAAGGTCATCGACCACCCCAACCCCTGCCATAACAAGTGGTTCGACGAGAGCGACTTCTCGTACTTCCGCATGGTCAAGCGTGTCGGCGAGGTGCTGGAGGACACCGGCATCTGGCCCGTTACCTGGCCGGTCCGCCTGTGGATCGTCGAGCCGGTCGGCGAGACCGGGAACTGGAGCCCGCGCTACTACCCCTACCGGCTGCTGGCCCACCAGATCCGCGTCATCGAGGAGACCGACGCCCACCGCGCGCTCGGGGCCGGCGGCCGTGAGGTCCTGGACGTCATCCACCAGCAGATCCCCGAGCGCGCCGCCCAGTGGGCCGCCGACTGGGACGCCGACCCCGAGAGCATGCGCGAGCGGATCCGGGCCTGGGAGCAGCGCGGCGGTCGTGGCCGTGCCAGCGGCAGGTGGGCGCAGGAGGTGGCCTACGCGACCTCGTACGCCCGCCGTGAGTCGGCCGCGCAGCGGTGGGTCGAGCACCTTGCCCGCGACACCGTCGACCGGGCCCTCGCTGAAACCGGCGTCAGCCGGGCCGCGTGCTACTACGCCTACGGCCGCGCCACCGACCTGGCCGTCGCCGCCCAGCACCAGACCCGCCTCGACGCGTACGTCCTCGACGCGCTGCGCGGTGTCGACCTCGACGCCCCCGTCCCGGCTGCTGCCTGACGGACGCTCCGTGCCGTCCCGGCCCGGCGAAGGCCGGGACGGTCGCGGTGGTCCCTCAAGCACCAGGAGGTGTACGACGCAGCTCTCGCCGCACAGCAGGCCGGACTCGATAACCCCGGCAAGCAGCCGGACAGCTGGGGAGCCAGCGGGCTGAAACCCGGCTGGGAGATGGAGTGGCCCGCCGCGAAGGCCGGCCGCTGGATCAACTCCGTCAACTGGACCACCAGCCGCGGCGACTTCGCGCCGTAGCTCCGCGCCGGGACGGCCGTCACAGGCCGGAAAACCAGTCGGCCGCCCCGGGTCACCCATCCCGCACGAGACGAGAGAGGGAGAACCAAGTATGGACCCCGTCACGCGCGTTGCGACGCCAATCGGGCAGCGCGCCCTCATCATCACCGCCCTTGCGGTCCCGCTCACCGGCTGGACCGTTCACGCGCTCACCCTCCATCGGCGCCTCGCGGCCGAACGCCGCGACCCCCTCACCGGAGCGCAGCGCCGCGCCGCGTTTGAGCACCGCGCCCAGCGCCTGCTTGCCCGGCACCGGCAGGACTCCCTGCTCTGCATGGTCGACCTCGACCACTTCAAGGGCCTGAACGACAGCCAGGGCCACGCCGCCGGCGACGCTGTGCTCGCCGCGACCGGCGAGCGCCTAGCCCGCTGGGCCGGACCGCACGGAGTCGTCGGCCGCCTGGGCGGAGACGAGTTCGCCGTCGCCACCCGCATGAACCTGAACCACGAGCACGCGATGGAGCAACACCTGAAGGAGCTCGTGGGCGTACTGCACGAGCCCGTGCCCACGAAGGCTGGCCCGCTCGCCTTCGCCGCGTCGGTCGGCGCCGCCGTCCCCGACTACCTCGGCATCCACACCCTGCCCGCTCTGCTGCGCGGCGCCGACGTCTCGATGTACCGCACCAAGCACTCCGGCCGGTACGGCTGGGCGGAGATCGAGGACCTCCAGGCGCCGACCGTCAACGGCCGCCGAGCCGGGCGCCCCGGTGCCGCGCTGCTGGAGCGTGCCGCATGACGAGCGAACTCGAAGGCGGCGACTGGATCCGCGGCATCACGATCCGCCAGCCCTGGGCCACCTGCATCCTCGCCGGGAAGACCCCGGAGAACAGGCCCAAGCACTGGTCCTGGCGCGGCTGGGTCCTCCTCCACGCCGGGAAGGCGAAGCCGGACCCCGCCCTCCTGCGCGACCCGCTGGTGGCCACCGCGATCCGCGGCCGCGAGCTCCACCTCGGCGCGGTCATCGGCGTCGCCCGGCTCACCGGCTGCCACCCCGACCAGGGGCCCGAACACTGCACCAGCCCGTGGGCGCAGCGCGACGTCCACCACCTGGTCCTCGCCGATGTCCACGAACTGCCGCTGCCCGTGCCCGCCACGGGTGCGCTCCCGGCATGGAAGCCGACGCGGGACCTCGTGGACCGCGTCCTCCAGCAGCTGCCCCACCTGCGGCCATGACCCGCAGGAGCAGCAAGACGCCGCTGTGGGAGCCGGGCCTGGTCCCGGTCCCCGGCGACCTGCTGGACTGGCGCGACGCCCGGCACTTCGACCGCTGGCAGGACCGCCCCTGCGCGCTGTGCGACAAGGCCACACCGATGCGCTCCCACTCCGGGGAGCCCGTCCACAAGAGCTGCGCCGAGGCCTGGATTGCCGCGAATCCCACCGAGGCCCGCCGCCTCGGCCGGTTCGCTTCCGACGTCCAGGCCAAGCGCCGGCGCGACGACGACCACGCCTGACTCCTTCCCCGGAGGTCCCCGTGAGCAGCACAGACCACGCCCTTGCCTATCCCGAGCCGCCCGCTTCCCCGCTCTGGCACCGCCAGGGCCCGAGGCCCCGGCCGATTACCCCGGAGCAGCAGCGACGCAACCGCGAGCTCCTGGTGCTCGCGCGGCGCTCTCCCCGATCCCGCTCCCCCCGCTCCACCAACCCCCTGGCGGAGGCCGGCTGATGGACACCAAGTACCTCGCCATCGACGGCTACGTCGGTGCGATCCCGGTCCCCGGCACCAGCTGGGGTACCGCGAAGTTCGACCTGATCCACTCCTCCGCCGGCGCGGACCAGGTCGCACCCGAGGCCCCCGACACCGTCTACGCCTGCAGCACCGCCGACCCGCGCCTCGCCGACGTACTCCTGCACGAGATACAGCCCGGCGACCTGCTGCGCGTCACAGGCATCGTCGTCCGGCCCGAGGACCCGACCATCCCGGCCCACTTCGCCGTCGACGCCCTGGAAGTCCTGGAGGCTGCCCCGGCCCGACGCGATTAGTACTGCAACGACACTCCGTGATGTCCTCTGCGTTGGTAATGGCTGATGCGGGCTCGTGCTTGGCTTCGTCTTCGCCATCGTGACCATGCGAG
>NZ_JBIWKI010000061.1:0-30640 GCF_044765565.1 Streptomyces sp. NPDC102437
CGCACGACGGCGGAGCTCAAGCGGGTATCGGGAAGGCCGTGCCATGACTCGATCCTTTCATGAAATCGAGCCTCTACTGAAACCGGGGCGGTTCAGTCTCGGGCCGCGCTCAGTTCCTGGAGGGCTTTGGGCGGAGTGTGGGGATTGGCGGCCAGGGCTTGCCAGACGAAAGGGTAAGGACACTGCGCGAGACGTTGCAGGACAAAGCTGTCTCTCTCGTTATGCGCCAGTGCGAGGCAGTCGGCAGGCGTGGGCACGAGGATGGCCTCTCAAGATGGTCGAAGCCGTCATCCTGCCACTGCACCTTCGCTGTAACGGGCTCCGGGCCGGTCATGCCCTACCTGCCTTGACCATCACTTACGGGACAGCTCTTACCTGCACCGGATCGCGACAGCCGTGATCCGGTGGCGCCGCGACCCGACCGAAACGGCGCCCAAACGCCGGAAGAGTTCGCCGAGCACGGATGCGGACTGCGTCTCATCACGCTCCGCGTGGCGCCCTGCCACCCTTTGTCTCAAATGACACATCAACACCGGACAATCATCTTTTAATGCACCCATGAAAAAATAAATGGCCTGAACCCACCCCCTCTTCCGGGTGGGTCGTGATAGGAAGGTGAAGAAACGTTCACTCAGGGGAGGGTTAATGCACACAAACCCGAGACTCGCAGGTCTACGAATCGGCTCGGTAAGCGGAATCATTGCTGCCACATGTTTCGCAATGGCACCGGTAGCGAACGCTGCGGAGGCGAGCGCGACAACCGACTCCGGAATAGTTCAGCCCTACAACTGGACCAGCAAGCTGGGGGATGTTCTAACTGGCTTCCAGTCGCACACATGGGTAGACGAGGCCTATTCCGAGGTCAGATTCAAGGGTTGCGACACCAGCAGTTCTTCGATGTCTGAAAGCACCGCTGTCGACCTCCGCTGGAGACGCAGCCTGCAGCCGGATACATCATGGGGAACCAAGGTGTTCACCAACTGCTTCAAGGGGGAAGACAGTATCAGCGCTGGAGAATGGACTGGCCTTTCCTACGGCGATCACTTCTTCCAGATCAAGTACATAAATGGCAGCGATTTCGGGAATAGCCTTTCCGCAAGGGTAGTCGCCATAGATACGACCAAGGCTGACTAAGCAAAATATTCAGTACTTCTGCAGGGCGCCCGAGGGTCGGGCGCCCTGCAGACAAATACTCCACCTATCGAAAGACTTCATGAACCTCACCCGACGGCTTCGCGCCAGCAGCACGCTCTGGGCATTCCCCATAGCCATCGGCTTGATCCTCTTGTATTTTTTCAAGAGTTTCGCAATCGACTACAGGGTTCCCGACCACCAACCCAAGTACGCACCATCCGTCACATCATCCGTACTGTTGTCGTTCTACGCGCTCTCTTACGCGGTCTCCTCCTCGCTCTCTGCCTGGGAAAGTGGAAGACTGAAAGCAAATCATGTTTGGGAACTCGCACCATCGCGCTCCCGCATCGGGATCGCTTTCCAAGCTCTAGTGCCAACGGTAGCCCTCGCCTGGCTAATGCTTGTGGTTCCCGTTGTGATGGCGCTGGCAATGACGGAGACGGCTCCAACCTTCGGAATCCTTCCCTTGCTCGCAATGGCTTTGTTCGTAGCAGCAGCACATTCCGTAGTGGGATTTGGAATAGGCCTGTACGTATCACGCCTCATTGCAGCTCCAATCCTTGCCGTGGGCGTCTTTTTCTTTGTTTCAGCCTCTTGGTCCTACGAACCATTCTGGATTCGCCACATATCAGGCCAATTCCCCGTGGACCTGATGTTCGCAGAAACTGCAAGCATTTCCTCGCTCGCACCTCATATCCTTTTCATCGGCTCCTTTGCTATCGGGGTGGCGATACTTTCCATTCCGTCACACGGCAGGCTATCCCGCTTCTCCATTCCCGCCCTAGCTTGCTTCGTTTCAATTTTTGGATTGCTGGCTCCCTACTCTATGACTAAAAACTGGGGTCCTGTTCCACCTCTGTCAGTCGGCAACGTCACAATGAAATGCTCCGGACAATCTCCGGAGGTATGTTTGCCCGCCGGCACTGATACTAAAGTCGCTGTAGTGCAGGACCAAGTGGCAGATGTCCTTAAGAAATTGGAGAGCGCTGGGATAGTTTTCGATCCGCCCCGAAGCGTGATCGACAGCATGGCGAACCGCCGCTACCCGATTGCCTCCACCCGTTCGCACTGGCAACTTCCCTTGATCGCCAGCCAGCACGATGGCACCACTCGACTCCAGGTTGTTCAAAAAGCCACTGAGCCTCCCTGCCGGAAGCCATCCTTCAGCATCCGGGCCCGAGGCCTCGTGCTGTGGTCGGCAGAGATTGTCGGGCAGAAAGATAGCTACCTGCGCCAGCGGAACTTGGAACTGAGCAATTTCAGGAATCGCGAAGAAATCATATCCATGGAGAAGGACCGCGTAGCTGAAATCCACACGATGCCTTTTGCAGACCAGCTGGATTGGTACAAGGAAGAGCGCAAGCGAGCTTGCGACCCGAAGCAAGACTCGGGAGTAAATTGATGTGGTGGTGGATCAAGTGTCGCCGCGCGCACACGCTTATGCCATCTGCGCTCATCTGCTACCTTCTGATCATAGCAATCATGCAGGGGCAGACGATCTCTTTGCCTTCCGTACTCTCCGGGGCAAGCAATAGTTTTCTGTTCACGCTAATCGCCCCAATTCCGCTATGTGCAGCTTTGACGGAATCGCTGGATTCTCGCATGTCTCCACCAGAAGCGAGCGGCCTGCGGAATATTTCCCTTCTTGATGCAGGACTGTCTCTGCTATCTGCAGGTATCGCAGCGGCCTCGGCGCTGGGTATGAGCGTAGCGCTGGATGCGCCCTCGGTAAGCGCAGTCGGGCGCAACGTGGCCTTCCTGATCGGCCTCACGCTGCTCTCTCGCAGCGTGGTTGGACGACCAGCAGCCATGGTGCCCGTGGCATGGATCTTCTGCGTTGTATTTTTCGGGTACAAAAATTCTCAGCAATCCTATTTTTGGGCCATCCTTCCCGAGGGTTCCAACGATCCGTACGCTGCCGCAGCGGCAGCCATCGCGCTCTCAGCGGGTCTTGCCGCTCAGATCTTCTGGCCACCGCACTCGAACGAGACGACGGGAGAAGCATGGAACTGACTATGAGTCATTGCACTTACGGCTACCGACCTTGGTCCAAGCCCGTGATAGAAAACCTCAATTACGAATTCCCCAAGGGGACAAACATTCTCCTGGGCCCCAACGGGGCTGGAAAATCTACCTTCCTCAAACTTGCCGCGTCTGTAATTTACCCACGGGAGGGAACCGTCAAGTTTGGCGAAATTTCTTCTCGCGAGCGAGCCTATCGCAGCAAGGTGGCGTGGATGCCGCAGCGAATTGTTGCCATGTCTGCACTCACTGCACGTGAGCAAGTCGCCTACGTAGGATGGCTCAAAGGAATGAATCGACGCGACGCGTGGGATTCTTCGATCAGCGCGTTGTCCCGGGTAGACCTCAAAGAGCAAGCAGACACAAAATCAGCACGTCTTTCCGGGGGACAGCTGCGCCGAGTTGGCGTCGCATCCGCGCTGGTGCACGATGCCAGCATTCTGCTCCTTGATGAGCCCACTGCTGGAATGGACCCGCGTCAACGAAGGATCTTCCGGAGTCTCATCCGCCCCTTGGCAGACGAGAAGGATATACTAATTTCCACACATGACGTGTCCGATCTGGCTGAAGAAGCTGATCACGTGACATTGCTGGATGCCGGAAGAATCACGTTCACGGGAAGTACTGAAGATTTCCTGTCGCACGCACCCGAAAATGTCGCCTCCGGCAGGAGGGCGGAAGCTGCGTACACCGCGCTGGGCGAGGGAGAGCGCGGAAAAGCGTGAGGGCTTTCCCGCAATCCCTGGCGGGTCAGAACGCCTGCCAGGAATTACGGCAGCTCTTGGCTTCGATTCCCCGTGACGGTCTGCCGGCGGAGCCAGTGGGCCTTTTCGCGTTCCACTGAAGTTGCCCGCTTTGGATTCGTCCAGCAATGGGCATCGGGCAGGAGCCCCCACCTCGACCTCCCGCCACCTGGTCCGCGTTCGTCACGTACGCGCGTCAGGGCTGACCGCACCAGGTCAGCCCCCGTTCGGCCGGTCCCGCACCGGGTCGCGACAGCCGCGACCCGGTGCACCGCGACCCGGGTGACCGCGGCGCGGCGGGCCTCGACGTAAAAAGGCTTTTAAAGGCTTTGGGAAGAAGGAACTTCCCCAACCCAACCCTTCCCCCAGCCACGCACAGGCGCCCGTCACTCGCACGGGTGAGGTTCGCCAACTGGGCTAGGTTTCGGGGCTATTCGCTGGCATATGCTCGCCGCGACAACCCCCAGACATGCGTCGGCCCCCGGCCGGGACTGCAACTCCCACCCGAGGGCCTGACCACCAAGGAAGTTAGGGCTTCCCGATGGATACGCAGCAGGTTAGCGCGCCCCCGCGCGCCCCGTCTCCCGTTCGCGGTGGCGCCGCACCGACGTCCGGTGTCAGGCACATCAACTCCCGGCACACCAGCCGCTTCACCGTCATCGGCAACCACCTCGCCCAGCACCGTGAGCTCTCGCTGCTCGCGATCGGGCTCTCGACGTACATCCAGTCGCTTCCCGCCGGGGCGCGGATCGGCATCAAGACGCTTTCCGAGCGGTTTCCCGACAGCGAGGCCCGTATCGCCGCCGCGTTACGCGAACTGGAGGCGCACGGCTACCTGAGCCGCACCCGCGAGCGGCTGCCCAACGGCCGTGTCGTCACGCGTACTTGCTCCTACAACCAGCCGAACGGCACCCCGCAGCGGCACCCGGCTCCTGCCATGGCCCCGGCTCCGAAGCCCAAGCCACGCCACCAGCCACCCGCACCTGCACCCGCACCCGCACCCGCACCCGCACCCGCACCCAAGGCCGCAACGCCCACGCCCACACCCCTGCCCCCGCCGCTCCCCCAGCCCCGCAACCCGCTCCCTCAGTACCTCCGCGCCGCCACCGCGCTGCTCACCGATCTCCACCGGCACTCGGCCGCGATCACGCTCACCGAGAAGGACGTCGTCCTGCTCGCCCCCGCCGCCGCGACCTGGTTCGAGCGGGGTGCCACGCCCGCCGCTCTCCGGCATGCCCTCACCGACGACCTGCCCCAGCCCCTCAAGCGGCCCGCCAAGCTCCTCCGGTACCGGCTCACCGCTCTCGTCCCGCCCCCGCCGACCCCGGATCACCCCACCGTCCACTTCCAGAACTGCGACCGCTGCGACCGGGCCTTCCGCTCCGCCACCCCGGGCAACTGCCCCGGCTGCTCGGCCGACGACGCCCCCGCACGGTTCCCCGTCCCGGGCGGATGATCACTGCCCCCGGGCCACCCCGCACATGTCCGCACCGATATTCGCTGGATCCGGCGGGAGTGCGTTG
The DNA here is from genome assembly GCF_044765565.1 of Streptomyces sp. NPDC102437. NCBI lineage: Bacteria > Bacillati > Actinomycetota > Actinomycetes > Kitasatosporales > Streptomycetaceae > Streptomyces > Streptomyces sp. NPDC102437. The sequence continues at coordinate 5,423 of NZ_JBIWKI010000061.1, forward strand.
TTACGGTGCTCGCACCTCCACCACGGTGCCGACCGTCGGTGACCTATGGGCGTTCGCCCTGGAAAGCAGTTGATGTATGCCCCGGCCAGTAGTTCCGAGCCTCCCTCGCCGCGCCTTCATCCGCGCCGGGGCGACCGGAGCCACGTGCACGCGCACGCCCGCGGCATCGCACTGACCCGCACGACCTGACCGGTACGCGCGTCCTTTCCGTCAGTACGTGATCCCCGGCCGCCGCCTCATGCCTCTTCGGCCGCCGCCCCCGAGGGCCGCTCGGTACTTCCCTGCTGCATTGCTCATCCTCTTCGGCAAGGAGAAACCCGGGTGTCCACCGACAACCCCAAGCACCGTACGACCAAGTCCTCCCATCACGGCCCCAGCGCTTATCTGAGGACCGACACCTTCACCTGCCTGTGGTGCGGGCTGACCATCGCCACGCTCGCGCCCGACGGCAGCCGTCGCAACCACTGCCCCAGCTGCCTGCACTCGAAGCACTGCCTCGACCACGTCGAGGGCGGTCCGTCCGACTGCGGGTCACGTATGACCCCGATCTCCATCGCGGTACTCCGCACCGGTGACTGGATGGTCATCCACCGCTGCACCCGCTGCGACGAGCTGACCTCGAACCCGGTCTGCGGGGACGACAACCAGCTGATCCTGATGCGGATGGCTGTCCGCCCGCTGGCCCAACCACCCTTCCCGCTCGAAGCGTTCGGTGATCTGTGACCAGCCGGAAACGACCGAGGAACGGACGGAGGACCCACCATGCCACGACGTGGACCCCGGCGGTCGTCGTACCGCCCGCAGAGACGGAAGGACGTCCTGCACGGGCCGGGCGGCACCCGTGGCGACGCGTTCCGTTGCGCCGGCTGTCGGCTCGACGTACCGCTGACCGCCCCGGGCACCACCCATCGCAACCACTGCCCGCACTGCCTGACCAGCCTGCACGTCGATCTGCGGATTCCGGGCGACCGGGCCGCCGACTGCCGCGGGCGGATGACGGCGCTCAGCCTGTCCGTCCGGCAGGACGGGGAATGGACACTCATCCATGAGTGCCTGACCTGCGGTGAGCTCAGTGCCAACCGCATCGCGGGGGACGACAACGCCCTCGCTCTGATGCGCATGGCCGTACGCCCCCTGTCGGACACTCTCGTCCCCGCACGGGCGCTGCTCATGCTGTGACGCGGACGCCGCCTCTGCCCGAGCCACCCGGCTCGGGCAGAGGCGTCCGGTCCCGCCCGGCGTCCGTCCCGCCCCGCTCGCGTCTCCGCCGACCGGCGAAGTCCCTATCCTGAGCGGATGATCACTGCTCCCGAACTCGTCATATTCGACTGCGACGGCGTACTCGTCGACAGCGAACGGATCGCCGTACGCATCCAGGTCCAGGTGGGCGCCGAGCTGGGATGGCCGCTGACGGCGGAGGAGGTCGTCGAGAAGTTCGTGGGGCGGTCGAACAAGTCCATCGGCGAGCTGGTCGACGCCCGGCTGCCCGGCGCCTCCGCCGCCTGGCAGAAGCGCTTCGAGGACCTCCACCGCGATGCCGTCGAGACCGAACTCGTCGCGGTGGAGGGCATCCACGAAGCGCTGGCCGCCCTCACGCTCCCCACTTGCGTGGCGTCCAGCGGCAGCCACGAGAAGATGCGCCACACCCTGGGCCACACCGGGCTCCACGCGCACTTCGAGGGACGCATCTTCAGCGCCACCGAGGTCGCACGTGGAAAGCCCGCCCCCGATCTCTTTCTGCATGCGGCCCGGCGGATGGGTGTCGATCCCGCCGACTGTGTGGTCGTCGAGGACAGCAAGTACGGGGTGCAGGCCGCCCGTTCAGCCGGGATGCGGGCATTCGGCTTCGCGGGCGGACTGACTCCGGCGCACTGGCTGGAAGGTCCGGACACCGTGGTCTTCGACGACATGCGCAAGTTGCCGTCGCTGCTGTCCGGGAGCTGATGACTCGCGGGGCTTCAGGCCGTCACCACTCGTCGCGGCCGATCACCCGGAAGCTGCCCGCGACGCCGTTGCGGATGAACCCGCCGCCATGGACGTCGGGGGTCACGACCCCGTAGGTGCTGCCCCAGGGGCCGACCGTGGCGACCGGAGCACCGCCGTCACAGGCGAACCCCCGGAAGACCTCGACCGCGTGCCGGCTGTTGTTGGTGATGCTGAAGCTGCTCGATCCCAGGCCGCTGGCCGCGGGGACGCAGCCCCCCGGATAGGCGGAGTACTCCCGTTCGTTGAAGAAGATCTTCTCCTCCTTCCGGTCGTAGCCGCGGTCGCGTCCGCCCCGGCCGCCGCCCTCGTCGCCGTACCCGCCCCGGCCGCCGCCCTCGTCGCCGTACCCGCCCCGGCCGCCGCCCTCGTCGCCGTACCCGCCCCGGCCGCCGCCCTCGTCGTCGCGCCCGCCGCGGTCGGAGCCCTCGCGGTCGGAGCCGCCGCGGTCGCCACCCTCGCGGTCGCCGCCCTGGTCTCCCTGGTCCGCCTTGTTCCCCTCGTCCGCCTTGCCCTCCGTTCCGCTTCCGCTTCCGCTGTCGTTGCCGAGGGGGGCCGGTGCAGGGGCGGCCTGTGCGGGTGGGGCGGCCCGGTGGACGGGCTGCTCGGCCCGCGCGGCGGCCGGTTCGGCCTGGGTGGATCCATCAGTCGCATAGGTGATGCCGGTGGCAAGGGCCGCTGCGCCGACTACGGCGGCTGCCACGGCGAAGGTACGCGAAGGCATGTCACTTCTCTCCGTCTCAGAGACGTCGGCCGGACGGCCAACCTGCGGCGAACGTACCGACGGGCCCCATACCTGTCATTTCGGGCAAGCCCAGGGCGTGACGCCACAGGACCGGTCGGGTACAAAGAAGGCATTCCACGCATATCCATACCGCTGCCGTTGCCGATGCCGATGCCGATGCCGATGCCACTGTCCAGTAGCTGAGCGTTCCGGACCCGGGCCGCGTGCCAGTGGTCGCGGACCAGCCGGACAGTGCGGCGACGGGCCCCCGAAATTCACGAGGCGGGACCCGGTCGGCCGGGTCCCGCCTCGCGGCACTTCCGCAAACCTCTGCTCAAGGGTGAGCCGGCTACTTCACGAAACGCCAGGTGATGTCGATCGAACTCTGGTCGAGGGAGGCGAGCGCACTGTATGCGCCCGGCGTCAGATCGAGGCCATACCTGCCCGCACCCGGGCTCTGGTCAACGACCGTCGCGGTTATGGACTTTCCGTTGTGCGTGATCTCGACCTGCTTCCCGCAGGAGGGAGACGGGTATCCGGATTCGAACATGCTGGAGTCGAGCGCAACAGCGAAATCACTGTCCGTGACCACGATGCCGCACGCCGTCAGTCCGGCCTGGTAGTACGTCGCGTCTCCGTGGTAGCCGCTCGACGGCGGCTCTGCGGGCGGCCCCGATGTCCGGCCCGGCTCCGGGGGTGTCACCTTGCCCTGATCTGGGGGCGGCGTCGTCGTCTGGCCCGGCTCCGGGGGCGGCATCGTTGTCTGGCCCGGCTCCGGGGGCGGCATCGTCCCACTGGGTTCCGGGGCGAGAGTGGAACGGGGCGACTCGGTCAGGCTGGGGGCGGGGTCCTCCGGTTGCCCTGAAGCGCTCGACGCCGGGACGGGGATGTCGGTGTCCTCCGAGGCGGAGGCGGTGGCGACGATCACGGCGGCGGAGCCGACGGCCAGTAATGCGGCCGCCGCGATTTTGGCGATCTTTGCTCTCAACGTTCCCTCTCTGAATGTCACATTCCGAACGGCGCGCATGCGAAGCATTCGTGGCGGGGGGTGCCATGAAGTTTCCTCGCGACCACGCCCCAGCGATCGTCGGCCCACGGGGGCCGACGATCGCGGCGGGCCCCATGATGACCAATCCCGCTGATGCTCCACTGACGTCCGGTGTCGCCCGCTGACGTCCGGTGTCGCCCGCTGACGTCCGCTGACGTCCGGGCGCGGGCTACTTGCCCAGCACCGCCTTCATCACGCTCTTCGCGATCGGCGCACCCAGCCGGCCACCGGAGATGTCGGACCGGGAGATGTCCATGGCCGTCGGGTCGATGAACACCGCGACCGCCACCGACTTCCCGCCGGACTTGCCGTACGAGACGAACCAGCCGTACGGCACCTCGTCGTTCACATTCACACCGCGCTGCGCCGTGCCGGTCTTGCCGCCGACCGTGACGCCGTCGATCAGGGCGCGCTGCGCGCTGCCCTCCTTGGCGGTGAACTCCATCATTTCCTGGACCTTCTTCGCCGTCTCCTCGGAAACGGCCTGGCTCTTGAGCTTCGGCTCGTTCTTCTCCAGGACCGACAGGTCGGGGCCACGCAGTTCGTCCACGATGTACGGCTGCATCAGCTTGCCGTCGTTGGCGAGCGCGGCCGTCACCATCGCCATCTGCATGGGCGTGCTGGTGAGGCTGCCCTGCCCCATGCCCGTCAGCGCGGTCCCGGGCTTGTCGAGCTCGCTCGGGTAGAGGCTCTTGGTGGCGAGCATGTCGCCGAACTCGTCGGAGTAGACATCGGCGTTGAAGCCGAACTTCTCCGCGGTCTCCCGCATCTTCTCGGCGCCGACCTTGGACGCCGCGTCGAGGAAGACGTTGTTGCAGGAGTACTGCATCGCGGTCTTCATGGACGCCTTGTTGCACACCGCGTCGCCCGCCTCGCTGCCGATCTTGTTCCTGGAGAGCGGCAGGGGGTACGGGGAGACCGCGTCGGACCGGGCGTCGACATCGGTGACCACGCCGTTCTCCAGGGCCGCGGCCGCCGTGAGGATCTTGAACGTCGAGCCGGGCGGGAAGGTCTCCCGCAGCGGGCGGTTGGCCAGCGGCTTGCTCTTGTCCTTCACGAGCGCCTGGAACTTGTCCCCCTCCTTGAACGAGTTCCCGGCGAAGCCGGACGGGTCGTACGAGGGTGTGGAGACCAGGGCCAGGACCTTCCCGGTCTCCGGTTCCAGCGCGACGACCGCGCCGCGCGCGCCGAGGTCGGTCAGCCCCTTGTAGCCGGCCTTCTGCGCCTTCGGGTCGATCGTGGTGATCACATCGCCGCCGCGCCGCGGCTCGCCGGTGATGACGTCCTTGGCGTGCCGGAAGGCGAAGCGGTCGTCCTGGCCGCTGAGGATGCTGTCGTACGTCTTCTCCAGGAGGGACATGCCCTGCGACTGGGAGGCGTATCCGGTGACGGGGGCGTACATCGGGCCCTGCTTGAAGGTCCGCTTGTACTTGAAGTCCGTTCCGTCGACCGCCTTGGAACCGGTGATCGCGTCGCTGCCCACGACGATGTCGCCGCGCGGGGTGGCGAACTGGGTGATCTTGACCCGGCGGTTCTTCTCATGAGTGGCCAGGGGCTCGCTCTGGAAGTACTGGAGCCAGTTCGCCCGCAGCAGCAGTGCCATCACCAGCAGTCCGCAGAATATGGCTATGCGCCGCAGCGGCCTGTTCATCCTGATCCACTCCCGTAACTCATCTGCTCACGTGCTCACCAGCGATTCTGTCCTAACTCGTAAAGATGCTGATTCCGGGCGGATGGTTGCGCCCGCAACCATCCGGGGGTGCGGAGGTTCAGAGTTTCAGAGGTACTGGGCGTAGGCGTCTAGCGCCCGCAGCACTTCCGGCTCGCCCGCCGGGGGCAGTTGCAGGACGATCTCCTCGATGCCCAGGTCCGCGTAGTGCGCCAGCTTGCCCGCGCTCGGGAGGACGGCGTACGGGACGATCTGGAGGTGCTTGGGGTCGCGGCCCGCCGCGTCCCAGGCCGCGCGGAGCTTCGGGACGGACTCGGTCAAACCCCGGCCGCCGATGGGGAGCCAGCCGTCGGCGTACTCGGCGATGTGGGCGAACAGCTTCGGGCCGGCCGCGCCGCCGATCAGGGTGCGGGGGCCGTTCACCGGACCGCGCGGCTCCTGGACCGGTTTCGGGTACGCGTGGCTGGCCCGGACCGAGCCGAACTCGCCCTTGTACGCGGTCGGTTCGTCCGCCCACAGGGCGCGCATCTGGGCCATCCGGTCGCGGACCAGGTCGCGGCGGGACGGCCAGTCGACGCCGTGGTCGGCGGCCTCCTCGACGTTCCAGCCGTAGCCGACCCCCAGGGTGAAACGGCCGCCGGAGAGGTGGTCGAGGGTGGCGATCTGCTTGGCCAGGTCGATCGGGTCGTGCTGGGCGACGAGCGTGATGCCGGTGCCCAGAGTCAGGCGTTCGGTGACGGCGGCGGCCTGGGCGAGGGCGACGAAGGGGTCGAGGGTGCGGCCGTACTCGGGCGGGAGTTCGCCACCCGCCGGGTAGGGGGTGTCCCTGCTCACCGGGATATGGGTGTGCTCGGGCAGGTAGAGCCCGCCGAAACCGCGCTGTTCGAGTTCGCGGGCGAGCCGCAGCGGCGTGATCGTCTCATCGGTGAGGAAGATCGTTGTGGCGATCCGCATGTGAGGACACCTCCGTCGTGATCCGGTGAGGGACGAGAACCCAACGTAAGCCGTGCGGTGGGGAAAGCCGAGCTTCCGGACTTCCGGGCTTCCCTGCTTCGGGAAGGGACGGAAGGCGAGGAGTCGGTGGGCCGGTCCGGTCAGGTCCACCGGCGTTCTTCCGTGGTTCACCGCCGGCCGCCAGGGTGTCAGGAGCGTGTCATTCCTCGCCAGCCGCGACACCCACGACACCCGGGGAGCCCCTCTCATGTCCGGATCGCACTCCGCTCACGGCCACCCGATGGCCAGGCGCGGCCTTCTCGTCGGTACGGCCGCCACCGCTCTAACGTTGGGCACTGTGAGCTTCGCCGACGCCACCACCGCCTCGAACGAAGGCAACGAGGACACCAGGACCGTGCGCGGCACCCTGCCGACCGGATCGCCGGACTTCGTGTACCTGCCGGTCGAAGTACCGCGCGGAGTACAGGAGATCGCCGTCTCCTACACGTACGAGAAAACCCCCGTACCGGCCGGGACGCAGGGCAACGCCCTCGACATCGGCATCTTCGACGAACACGGCACCGAACTCGGCGGCCGCGGGTTCCGGGGGTGGTCCGGCGGGGCGCGCGGAAGCTTCTTCATCCGGGCGGACGAGGCGACGCCCGGCTACATCGCGGGGCCGGTGCGGGCCGGTACGTGGCACATCGCGCTCGGCCCCTACACCGTGGCACCCGAGGGGCTGCCGTACGAGGTGACGGTCACCCTGCGGTTCGGGCCCGCCGGATCCACGCCGGCGCCTGTGTATCCGCCGGAGCGCGCGAAGGGGCGCGGGCGGGCCTGGTACCGGGGCGACTGCCATCTGCACTCCGTGCACTCGGACGGCAGGCGCTCCCCCGCCGAGATCGCCACCGCCGCACGCGCGGCCGGGCTCGACTTCATCAACAGCAGCGAGCACAACACGTACTCCGCGCACGGGGCGTGGGGCGGGCTGTGGGGCGAGGACCTGCTCGTCCTCACCGGCGAGGAGATCACCACCCGCAACGGGCACGTGCTCGCGGTGGCCACCGATCCGGGCACGTTCGTGGACTGGCGCTACCGGGCCCGCGACAACCGGTTCGGGCACTACGCGAAGGCCGTGCGCCGGGCCGGCGGTCTGGTGGTGCCCGCCCATCCGCACGCCACCTGCATCGGCTGCCACTGGAAGTTCGGCTTCGGCGAGGCGGACGCGGTGGAGGTGTGGAACGGGGCGTACACCCCGGACGACGAGATCGCCCTCGCCGAATGGGACAACTCCCTGGTTGACGCCGCCCGTTGGTCGAAGCCGTGGGTCGCAGCGATGGGCAACAGCGACGCGCACCGGGAGCCGGACGTGGTGGGGCTGCCGCAGACCGTCGTCCTCGCCGACGAGCTGTCGCGCGAGGCGATCGTGGCGGGCATCCGGGCCGGCCACTCGTACATCGCGGAGTCTTCCGCCGTCACGCTCTCCTTCGGCGTCTCGGGCGGGCGCGGACAGCACGCGGGGATCGGTGAACGGCTGCGGGTGGACGGGGACCACACCCCGGTCACCGTGCGGCTGGAGGTGACCGGGGCACCCGGCTGCACCGCGCACTTCGTCACCGACCAGGGCACGCTGTTCACGGCCGGGCTGCCCGGGTCGGGCACGGGGGCGGTGGAATGGCGTACGACTCCGGCCTACGCGGCCTACGTACGGGCCGAGGTCCGGCATCCGGCGACGGTGCCAGGGCTGCCGGGGGCCATGGCGGCGCTCACCAATCCGGTGTTCCTGGAGGGGCGTCAGAGGCCCATGTGACCGCACGCCCCCGGCCTGGCTCCGGCTCCGGCGCTTTCGCCGCACGGAGACGGCGGGACGGGCGGGACGGGCGGGACGGGGAGGTCAGTACGCCGAGGCAGGCGATGACCAGTGCGATGCCGGTCCAGCCGAGGGCCGGCAGGTGTTCGCCCACGACCAGCACCGCGAAGACCGCCGCCACGGCGGGTTCCAGCAGGGACAGGGTCGTCGCGGTGCTGACGGGGATCCGGGACAGGCCGTAGCCGAACAGGACGTACCCGGTGAACATCGGCACCAGCGCCATGTAGATCCCGACGCCCGCGTTCGTCCAGGAGGCGACCAGCGGCGCCCCGGTGGCCAGCAGTACCGGCAGAAGCATCAGCCCGCCGAGGCCGAACACCGCACCCATGGCCGCCCGCGAGGTGACGCCCCGGACGATGAGGCGGTGCGCCGCCCACGCGTACACGGCGTACGTCAGTCCCGCGACCAGCCCGAGCAGCACACCGACGACGGTCTGCCCGGCGGAGCCGGTACCCGTTCCGGCACCGGCCTGCGCGGCCTCGGCCGCACAGAGCAGCACCGTGCCGGCCAGCCCCAGGGCGGCCCCCGCGAGCCATCGCCGGGACAGGGTCCGGCCGTCCGCGAACCGCTCGATCAGGGCCGATGCCAACGGGGCCGAGCCGATGGAGACGACCGTCCCGACCGCGACCCCGGCCAGATCCATGGAGGTGTAGAAGGCGAGCGGATACAGCGCCACGCCCGCTCCCCCGACGAGCACGATCCGCCACCGCGCCCTCAGCTCCGTGTGGGCCCCGGCGATGCGGCGCCCGGCCACCAGTGCCTGGAGCAGACCGCCCAGCCCCATCGCCGCCGCGCCGATCGCCAGTGGGCCCACCTCGGGCGCGAAGGTCGCGGCGGTGCCCGTGGTGCCCCAGAGCACCGAGGCCAGCAGGACCGCGAGTGTGCCGAGGCCAGGTCCGGCGGTGGGCCCGGCCGCCCCGGTCACAGGGCGCCCACCAGGGATGCCGCCAGGTCCCGGGCGCGCCGCATGCGCGTGCCGTCGCCTTCGAGGCCGGCGCGGACGATGGCCCCTTCGAGCAGGAAAGCCAGGTGCTCCGCCACGGACCGGGCCTGCTCGCCGCGGCCGGGCAGCAGTTCCTGGAGGTGGGCGGCGAGCAGGCCCTCGACCTGTTCCTTGTGGTGGCGGACGACGGTCCGGCCCTCGTGCCCGGTGGGCAGTTCGGCGGCCGCGTTGAGCAGGCCGCAGCCCCGGAAGCCGTGCTCGTAGGCGAAATCGGCATGGTCGGCGTAGGCGTCGAAGACGGCCAGCACGGCCTCCGCCGGGCCCTGTGCGTCGGCCAGGCGCCGCCGGTAGAGGTCGAGCCACTCCTCGTGCCTGGCCCGGAGGTAGGCACAGACCAGGTCGGCCTTGGAGTCGAAGTTGTTGTAGAGGCTCATCTTCGCGACGCCGGCCTCGGCCGTGATCGTGTCGATGCCCGTCGCCGCCACGCCGTCCGCGTAGAACCGGCGCGCGGCGGCGTCGAGGATCCGCCCGCGCGCCGCCCCGCGCCGCCGCTTCACCGGCTGCTTCTGCTCGGGCTTCGCCTCGCCCATACCACCCACCCCCTAATTAGGTAGGTCAGTCTACCTAACAGTGAGGGCGGCGGCATCCTCCGACCAGGGCGAGCCGATGCCGAGCCGACGCGCACAGGCCCGTCGCCGCACGAGCGCCAGGCCCGCGACCGCCGTGCCGAGCACCAGCCAGCCCACCGGCCCGGCGGCCATCACCACACCGGTCGGCAGCGGCGGCCCGGCGGACTTCTGAATGGACTGCGACATCCCAGCCAGCCCCAGATACGCGGCGCGGGCGTCCTGGGGCGCGAGCAGCACCGCGAGCTCCCACGAGCTCACCGACCGCATCAGCTCCACCTCGAACGGCAGGACGAAGACTGCCGGTGAAATAATCTCGATGCCAAGATACTTGATGACGAGATACTTGTGTACGGACCGGCTCCGGACGGGCTGCGGACCGGCGTCGGACCGGCTCCGGAACCCGTCCCGGTGCGCTTCGCGACCAGGGGCGTCACAGTGGAAGGAGAGCACCGGGCGGGGCTGCCGGAGGAGGTGTCCTAATGGACAGGACCGGCGACAACGGCGAACGAACGGGGCCGGCACCCTGCTTCGTCGTGCAGATCCATCAGGCGCGGCGCATGCACTTCGACTTCCGGCTGGAAGTCGGCGGCGTACTGAAGTCGTGGGCGGTGCCGCGCGGCCCTTCGGAGAACCCTCGGGTGCGACGGCTGGCCGTCCCCACCGAGGACCATCCGCTGGAGTACCGCACCTTCGAGGGCGTCATCGCGAAGGGCGAGTACGGCGACGACACGGTGATCGTCTGGGACCAGGGCACCTACCGGCCCCTCAGCCACGACCGGTGGGGGGCGCCCGTGCCGTTCGAGCAGTCCCTGGAGGACGGGCACGCCACGTTCTGGCTCGACGGGACCAAGCTGCAGGGCGAGTTCGCGCTCACCCGCTTCAAGGGCGGCGACGGGCCGGGCGAAGAGGTGTGGCTGCTGATCAAGGCCAAGGACGGACGGGCCACCCAGGAGAGCGCCGACCTGCCGGACCCGTACCTGGCACGCTCGGCCCGCACCGGCCGCACCCTGGCCCAGGTCTCGGCCGAGGAAGGCAGCGGGGCACAGTGACCGCCCGCGACACCGTGGACGCCCTGCTCGCCCGCTGCGGGACCACGTACGCGGCCGAAGCCGGAATCCGGCTGCGGAACACCCCCCAGCCGCTGTACCAACTCCTCGTCCTCAGCGATCTGCTGAGCGCACGCATCCGCGCCTCCGTGGCGGTGTCGGCGGCGCGTGCGCTGTTCGCCCACGGCATGCGCTCACCGCAACGGATGGCCGGGGCGACCTGGCAGCAGCGGGTGGACGCACTGGGCGAGGGCGGCTACCGGCGTTACGACGAGCGGACGGCGACCCAGCTCGGCGAGGGAGCGCAGCTTTTGCTGGCCGACTACGGCGGCGATCTACGGCGCCTGCGCGAGGAGGCCGACGGCGACCTGGACGCCCTGCGGGCCGGGCTGCGGCGCACCCCGGGAATCGGCCCGGCCGGAGCGGACATCTTCGTCCGCGAGGTGCAGGCGGTGTGGCCGGAGGTGGCCCCGTTCGTGGACGGGAAGGCCCTCCAGGGCGCCGAGCGGCTGGGGCTGCCCGCCTCCCCGGCGAAGCTGGTGGAACTGGCGGAGGCAGCGGAGGCGGCCGGGTCGGCGGACGGGCACGGGGTCGCCGTGCTCGCGGCGGCCCTGGTGCGCGCCGCACTCGACAAGCACGTCGTGGACGACGTCAGGTCTCATGCCTGAGGGCGGCTCTCACCCCTGAGAACCGCCCTTGGCCCAAGGCGCCGCTCCGGCGCCCCGGTCAGCCCAGCATGTCCTCGATGAGGTCGGCGGCCCGCGAGGTGCCGCCCTCCGCCCGCGCTTCGGCGCGGAGCGCCGCCGAGCGCCTGGCGACCTCCGGATCGGCGACCAGTTCGGTCAGGGCGGTCCGCAGGGCCGTTGCGGTGGCCTCGTCGGTGTCGCTGCGGCGGGCCACGCCCAGCTCGACGAGCCGGTCGGCGTTCATGAACTGGTCGGCGGCCTGGGGAACGGCGATCATCGGCGTGCCGGTGAACAGCCCTTCGCTGCTGCCGCCCATGCCCGCGTGGGTGACGAAGGCGTCGGCCTGTTCCAGGATCGCCAGCTGGGGCACCCAGGAGTGCACTTCCACATTGGCCGGGATGGCGCCGAGCGCCGCGGGGTCCGTGTACTTGCCGATCTGGAGCACGACGTGCCAGCCGGTCAGGTCGCCGTAGGCGGCCAGGCACTGGCGGTAGAACTCCGGCCGCTTCGTGAACGCCGAGCCCAGCGAGACCAGCAGCACGTTCTCGGCATCGGCGGGACGCGTCCACTCCCCCGTGTCCGCCCGGGTGCCGAAGCAGGGGCCGACGAAGGTGACCGTGCCGGTGTCGACCCGGTCGGCGTGCGGCTGCATCGCCTTCGGGATCAGCGCCAGGGACCGCGCGGGCGGCCCGCAGAAGGTCTCCACGTCGCCGGTGGTCGCCCCGCTGTCGGCGAGCCAGCGGGTGAACCTGGCCAGGTAGGCGTCGGCGCCCGGCAGCTGCCACAGAGCCGCGGCGACCTCCTGGTCGTACCCCTCCCAGCCCACATAGGTCGGGGACAGCTGCAGGAGGGGACGGTCCTGCGTCTCGCCGAGGACGCGCGCGGGGTAGGCGCCGATGTCGTAGAGATACAGGTCCGCGGGGTCGCGGTCGTAGACGGCGCGCAGCTGCGGGAGCGCCTGGACCGCGTCGTCGAGGAAGACGCCCATCGCGCCGATGGGGTCCTCGGGCCAGTCGTTGCCGGCGACCGGCAGCACGGAGCTGTAGGGGACGAACTCGGCGCCGGTGGCCTCGATCAGCCCGGCCACCGCGGGGTCGTTGGCGTAGGTCACCCGGTGGCCCCGGGTCACCAGCTCCCGGACGACCTCAAGGCTGGGCAGGACGTGGCTGACGGCGGGGATACCGACCATCGCGACATGGGCACGGCGACGTGAGGTGCGACGTGGCATGGAGGATCACTTCTTTTCAGATCTGCGGTGAATGGGACACAGCGATCCGGTGCGCCGGCCACGGGAGCGAAACACCGTGGGCGCACTCGGATGCGGCGGGACGGGGTACGTGCCCCGCCCCTGTGTCAGCCGTAGATCTGATACATGAAGTACATGCCGGGGACCCTAACCCGTCCCCGTACGCACGCGCACGGGGTTTTCGGGACGTCCCACCGGTCCGCTCAGTCCTCCACGACCAGCGCCGGGGTCTCCTTGGTCAGCACCTCGCCGCGGAAGAACGACGGGCTGCGGCGCTGCATCACCAGCATCAGCACCACGCCGAGCAGCAGCAGCCCGACACCGATGACGAACACCGAGCCGACCCCGAAGACCGACGAGCCGGAGCCGTAGGCCGGGTCCCACATGTCGTAGAGGGTCTTGCCGAAGACCGCGGTGAGCAGGATTCCGCCGACGCCCGGGAACAGGCCCTTGAAGACCAGGTCGCGGAAGGAGCGGGTCAGGTCGGCGCGGAAGAACCAGACGCAGGCGAACGCCGTCAGCGCGTAGTAGAAGCAGATCATGAGGCCGAGCGCGTAGATCGTGTCGACCAGGACGTGCTCGCTGACCAGGGTCATGACCGTGTAGAAGACACCGGTCGCGACGCCCGCCGTGATCGTGGCCTTCCCCGGGGTCCGGAAGCGCGGGTGGACCCGGGCGTACGAGGCGGGCAGGGCCTCGTACGTGGACATCGCGAGCACCGTGCGGGCCACCGGGATGAAGGTGGTCTGCAGGCTCGCGGCGGCCGAGGCGAGCACGGCGACGAAGAGCAGGATGCCGAGGCCGGGGCCCATGACCGGACCGGCCAGCGCGGCGAAGACGTTGTCGGAGGTGCCGGGGTTGGCCAGGCCGAGCCCGGAGGTGCCGGAGCCGACGGCCATCTGGGCGGCGACGCCGGTCGCCAGGTAGGAGCCGACGAGCACGACCATCGCGATGAGCGCGGCCCGCCCGGGGGTCTTCTCGCTGCCGGTGGTCTCCTCGTTGGCGGTCAGACAGGCGTCCCAGCCCCAGAACATGAAGATCGACAGCGACAGACCGGCGGTGAACGCGGCGAACGACTGCACGGCGAACGGGTTCAGCCAGGACCAGGAGAAGTCCAGCGACGAGGCGAACTCGCCGCTGTGCGCCTTCTGCACGGCCATCGCAACGAACACCGCGAGGACGACGAGCTGGAGCCCCACCAGCGCGTACTGGATGCCCTTGGTGGCCGTCATCCCCCGGTAGCTGATCGCCGTGGCGACCGCGATCAGGGCGAGGCAGGTGACGATGTGGACGGGCTTGTTGTCGTCCAGGGCGGCGATGGAGCTGTTGCCGGTGATCTCGCCCGCCAGCAGCCAGAAGTACGAGGTGGCGACACCCGCCAGGTTCGACAGGACGATGATCGTCGCGATGACCAGACCCCAGCCGCACATCCAGCCGACGCGCGGGCCGAACGCCTTGACCGTCCAGGTGAACGAGGTGCCGCAGTCCGGCATGGCCTTGTTGAGCTCGCGGTACGCGAAGGCCACGAGCAGCATCGGCAGGAAGCCGGCCAGGAAGACGGCGGGCATCTGCACGCCGACCTCGCCCGCGGTGGAGCCGAGGGTGGAGGTGAGGCAGTAGACGGGGGCGACGGTGGAGATGCCGATGACGGCGCTGCCCATCAGCCCGACGGAGTTCCCGCCGAGCCCCTTGCCGCGTACCCCGCCGTCGGCCGGGGCAGCGCCCCTTGCCGTGTCTCCGGCCTGTGGCCGCACGTCCAGCTGAGTCATGAAAAGGACGATAAACGCTGCGATTTCCACATCCGGAACGCGAGACTCCGCCGTCTCAGCCTTGAATTCCAGGCAACAATACGGAAAGACCTTGATTAATTGAAGGCCATTTACGACCCCCACCTTCCGATGCGAGGCCGAGACCCGACCACAGCACCGTACGGGAACCGCAGCACTGTCCGTTTTGGGGGCATTCAAAATTTTCCGTGGGTGTCCGCTGAGCGGACACCCACGGGTTGCGTCTACCGGTTCAGCCGGGCCAGACGATCGACTGGAGTTCGCTGTACGCGTGCAGGGCGTACGAGCCGACATCGCGCCCGACACCGCTCTTCTTGAACCCGCCGAACGGGGCCTCCATGTTCCGCCCGATGGTGTTCACACCGACCCCGCCGGCCCGCAGCCGGCGGGCGACCCGGAAGGCGCGGGCCACGTCCGAGGACCAGACGTAGTCGATCAGCCCGTAGTCGCTGTCGTTGGCCAGCGCGATGCCCTCCTCCTCGTCGTCGAAGGGGACGACCACCACGACCGGGCCGAAGATCTCCTCGCGGACGACGCGCATCTCGTTGGTGCAGTCGGCGAGCAGGGTCGGGGCGACATAGAAACCGCGGTCGAGTCCGGCCGGGCGTTCGCCGCCCGTGACCACCCTCGCCCCCTCCTTCCGGCCCAGCTCCACGTACGACTCGACGCGGTCGCGGTGGGCGGCAGAGATGACCGGGCCGACGACCGTGCCCCTGGCCGCCGGATCACCCACCTTCAGATGACCGGCGTAGGCGGCGAGCTTCTCGATCAGCGCGTCATGGACATCGCGCTGGACCAGGACCCGGGTCGGAGCCGTACAGATCTGACCGCTGTAGAAGGAGAACGTGGTGCCGATGCCCGCCACCGCCGAGTCGAGGTCCGCGTCGTCGAGGACGACCGCGGCGCCCTTCCCGCCCAGCTCCATCAGCTGCCGCTTCATCCCGCGCCCGCACACCTCGGCGATGCGCTGCCCGACCCCCGTGGAGCCGGTGAAGCTGACCATGTCGACGTCCCCGGAGTCGACGGCCGCCTCGCCCGCCTCCGGGCCCGACCCCGTGACGACGTTGACGACGCCCGGCGGAACGCCCGCCTCCTCCAGCGCCTGGGCCATCCGGAAGACGGAGAGCGGGTCCTGCGGGGCGGGCTTCACGACGACCGTGTTGCCCATGGCCAGCGCGGGCGCCACCTTGCCCGCCGGGTTGGCCCAGGGGTTGTTGTACGAGGTGATGCAGGTGACGACGCCGACCGGCTGGCGCACGGCCAGGGCCCCGAAGACCCCCGCCCGCCCCATCGGCCCGGCCTCGTTGATCTGCGGCGTGATCGCCTCCTCGACCGGCTCCAGCGCGCCCCTGGCGTACCGCCGGAAGCGGGAGGCACCGACGGCGACCTGCATGCCGCGGGCCGTCCCCGTGGTGGCGCCGCTCTCCGCGCGGGCCAGCGCGGCGTTGCCGTCGAGGTCGCGCAGCATCAGGCCGGCCGCCCGGTCGAGGATCTCGGCCCGCTCCTCGGGGCGGGTGCGCGACCAGGTGCCGAAGGCCTCCCGGGCCGCGGCCGCCGCCGCGTACACCTGCTCGCGGCTCGCCTCCGGGGCGAGGCCGACCACCTCCTCGGTGGCAGGGTCGATCACCTCGTAGTGGCCGTGGTCGGGTTCGGTCCACCGGCCGCCGATGAGCAGTTTCCGACTGTTCGCGTTCATACCGTGCTCACCGTCCGGGTGTCGCGGCCGGAACGGAGCACCGTGCCGGGGACCGCGCCGGTCACCTTGTCGTCGCGCAGCGTCTCCACCCCGTTGACCCGGACCGACACGATGCCGATGGCCTTGGAGTCGAGCCGGGGGCTGTCGCCGGGCAAATCGTGGACGAGGGTGGCGGGACCCGCGTCGATGCGTTCCGGGTCGAAGAGCACGAGGTCGGCGTGGAAGCCCTCCTCGATCCGGCCCCGGTCGCGGAGTCCGAAGAGCCGGGCGGGGTCGTCGGTCAGCATCTTCACGGCCCGCTCCAGGGGGACGAGCCTGCGCCCGCGCAGGCAGTCGCCGAGGAACCGGGTGGTGTACGGGGCACCGCACATCCGGTCCAGGTGCGCGCCCGCGTCGGAGCCGCCGAGCATGACGTCCTCGTGCTCCCAGGTCTCGCGGCGCAGTGCCCAGGACGCGGGGTCGTTGTCGGTGGGCATCGGCCACAGCACGGTGCGCAGCTCGTCGGCGGCGCAGATCTCGACGAGGCAGTGGAAGGGGTCGAGACCGCGCTCGGCGGCGATGTCGCGCACCACGCGCCCGGTCAGTCCCTCGTTGGCCTCGCTGTAGGTGTCGCCGATGACGTACCGGCCGAAGTCGGCGAGGCGGCGGAAGACTCCGGCCTCCTTGCTGTCGGCGCGGCGGAGCATCTCGGCGCGGGTTCCGGCGTCGCGGAGCCGTTCGATGCGCTCGGGGACGGGGAGGGCGAGGATCTCGCCCCAGCCGGGTATGAGGTTGAGGGCGCAGAAGGTGCCGAGCGACATGTTCATCGGGGTGAGGATCGGCATGGTCAGCGCGACGATCCGGCCCCCGGCCCGGCGGGCCCGTTCGCTGGGCACCAGCTGACGGGGTACGCGTTCGGGGACGGCCGCGTCGATGGTGAGGACGTTCCAGTTCAGCGGGCGTCCGGCGGTGGCGGTCATGTCGACGAGCAGCTCGATCTCCTCGTCGGAGAACTGGTCGAGGCAGCCGGCCACGATCGCTTCGAGCTGGGTGCCCTCGTGCTCGCCGACGGCCCGGGAGAGGGCGAGGAGCTCCTCGGGCAGGGCGTGCCGGGAGGCGACGGGCTGCCCGTCGCCGTCGGAGTGGGTGCTGGACTGGGTGGTGGACAGCCCCCAGGCCCCGGCGTCCATCGCGTCGTGGAACAGCGCGAGCATGGCGTCGAGCTGCTCGGCGGTGGGCTGTCCGCCGATCGCGTCGGCGCCCATGACGTGCCTGCGCAGGGCGCAGTGCCCGACCATGAACCCGGCGTTGACGGCGATCCGCCCTTCGAGGGCGTCGAGGTACTCGCGGAAGCTGGACCAGGTCCAGTCGACGCCCTCCTCCAGCGCCTTGAGGGCCATGCCCTCCACCCGCGACATCATCCGGCGGGTGTAGTCGGCGTCCTCGGGGCGCTCGGGGTGCAGCGGTGCGAGGGTGAACCCGCAGTTGCCCCCGGCGACGGTGGTGACGCCGTGGTTCATGGACGGGGTGGCGTACGGGTCCCAGAAGAGCTGGGCGTCGTAGTGGGTGTGCGGGTCGACGAACCCGGGCGCGAGGACGAGGCCGGTGGCGTCCTCGGTGGTGACGGCCTCCTCGGTGAGCGTGCCCGGTTCGGCGACGACGGCGATGCGGCCGTCGCGGATGCCGATGTCGGCGGGGTACGAGGGCCCGCCGGTGCCGTCCACTACGGTCGCTCCGCGGATGAGGTGGTCGAGCATGGCGGGGTTCCCTTCTGTGGTGGGTGGATGTGCAGCCGGGGTGCGCACGGCCGCGGTACGCACCCCGGCCCCACGGAGCGGCGGTCCGGGAAGACGCCGCTGATCTGGAAGCCCCTCCGGCGATCGAGGAGCGGGGGTCCGGGGGCTCTGCCCCCGGAAACCACTACGCCGCGTCGCGGAAGCGGGACGTCCGGTGCACCGGGTCCGTGTCGATCTTCGGAATCACGTGCTCACCGATCAGCTTGATCGAGTTCAGCGTGTCCTCACGGCTCACCCCGATCGGCAGCCCGAAGCTCAGCTGGTCCGCCCCCGCCTGCTCCCACCTCTTGCACTGCCCCAGCACCTCGTCCGGGTCGCCGCAGATCATCAGCTCCTCGGCGATCAGCAGCTCGATGATCTCCTCGGTGTACTCCGGGAGCAGCTCGGGCCACTCCGGGATCCCCTCCGGCCGGGGGAAGGTGTCGTGGTAGCGGAAGAGCAGCGACTGGAGGTAGTTCAGTCCGCCGCCCACCGCGATCTCGACGGCCTTGGCGTGCGTCTCGGCGCAGATGGCCGTGGAGGTGACCATGACGTTGTCGTTGACGAAGTCCCCGACGGGCTCCGCCTCCTTGACGGCGTTCTTGTAGGACTCGACGACCCACTCCATGTCGGAGACCTTCTGGACGCTGAAGCCCAGCACGCCGAGCCCCTTCCTGCCCGCCATCGCGTACGAGGACGGCGAGCCGGCCGCGTACCACATCGCCGGGTGCGACTTCCCGTACGGCTTGGGCAGGATCTTGCGCGGCGGCAGCGACCAGTGCTTGCCCTGGAAGCCGACGTACTCGTCCTGGAGCCACATCTTGGGGAACTCGGCGATGGTCTCTTCCCAGAGTTCCTTGGTGTGGTTCATGTCGGTGATGCCCGGCATGAACCCGAGGATCTCGTGGCTGCCGGCCCCGCGCCCCGAGCCGAACTCGAAGCGTCCCTCCGAAAGGTGGTCGAGCATGGCGACCTTCTCGGCCACCTTCACCGGGTGGTTGACCGGGGCCAGCGGGTTGAAGATGCCGGACCCGAGGTGGATGCGGTCGGTGGCGTGCGCGAGGTAGCCCAGGTACACGTCGTTGGCCGAGATGTGCGAGTACTCCTCCAGGAAGTGGTGCTCGGAGGCCCAGGCGTACTTGAAGCCGGACTTGTCCGCCTGGATGACGTACTCGGTCTCCTCGATCAGCGCCTTGTGCTCTGCCCCGGGGTCGACCTTGGCCCGCGCGGCGGGCACATACCCCTGTACAAAGAGCCCGAATTCCAAGGGGGTTCACCGTCCTCAATCGTTTCTGACACTCCGTCAGATCTTGATGCGTCCGACTGTTCCACCGGCACCGTTACCCGTCAATACCTGACGCATCGTCAGCTAGGGTCGGCTCAGAACAGGCTGACGCCCGCCAGCCATCCCCCGTCGATGACGAACGGCTGCCCGGTGATGTACGAGGAGTCGTCCGAGGTCAGGAAGAGCGCGAGCGCCGCCACCTCCTCCGGCTGCCCGATCCGGCCCAGCGGCACCAGCTTCCGGTACAGCTCGGCCACCGCGGCCTTGGACTCCTCCGGGTCGGCGGACGGGTCCAGCGCCGCCGGGTTGGTCATCGCGGTGTCCACGGCCCCGGGGCAGACGGCGTTGACCCGTATCCCCTTCGCGGCCAGCTCCATCGCGGCCACCCGGGTCAGCCCGAGCACCGCGTGCTTGGTGGCGGCGTACGCACCCACGAACGCCATGCCCGTGAGCCCGGTGTACGAGGCGGTGTTGACGATGGTCCCGCCGCCCGCCGCCTCGATCTCGGGTGCGACGTTCTTGATCCCTAGGAACGCGCCCACCTGGTTGACCTGCACCACCTGCTGGAACTCCTCCAGCGGCGTACTCAGGAGCTCGTTGAACCGGAGAATCCCGGCGTTGTTGACCAGCCCGTCGATCCTCCCGAAGGCGTCCTTCGCGGCGGCGACCGCGCCCTGCCAGTCCTCCTCCCGGCTCACGTCCAGGTGGACGAACCTGGCGGCCTCCTTCCCCAGCTCGCCCCGCAGCTCCTCGGCCAGCGCCTCGCCCTGCTCGTCGAGCACATCGGCGATCACCACCCGTGCGCCCTCCGCGGCGAAGAGCCGCGCCTCCGCCTCACCCTGCCCGCGCGCCGCCCCGCTGATCAGTACGACCCGCCCGTCCAGCTTGCCCATGGCCTGACTCCTACCTGTCGAGATGGGGTGCGACCTCGGCGGCGAACACCGCCATCTGGTCGGTCAGTTCACTGCGGCTCCGGCTGCGGAACCGCACCTGGATCTGGTGGACGCCCATGGCCGCGTACGCGCGCAGCGACTGAGCGAGGGCCTCCGGCTTCCCGGTGAGGGTGCGCCGCCCGACGGACCAGTCCGGCTCACCGACGTACAGCGGCTCGGTGATCGCACCGATGACGATCGGTGCCTCGACCCCGGCCGCTTCCCGCAACTCCTTCAGCCGGGCGATCTGCGCGGGCAGCTTCTCCCGGGGATCACCCTGCGGCAGCCAGCCGTCGCCCCGCACGGCCGCCCGGCGCACCGCCGCCGGCGAGGAGCCGCCCACCCAGACCGGCACCCGATCCTGGGCCGGACGCGGCAGCTGCCCGAGGCCGCCGAAGGAGATCCGCTCCCCCGCGAACTCCGGGTACTCCTCCGGCCCGAGCGCCGCCTTCAGCGCGTCGATGGTCTCGTCGAGCACCCGGCCCCGCCCGTCGAAGTCCGCCCCGAGCGCCTCGAACTCCTCCGCCACGTGCCCGGCGCCCACGCCGAGGATCAGCCGGCCACCGCAGAGGTGGTCGAGGGTGGCGTACTGCTTGGCGGTGACCAGCGGATGTCGCAGCCCGACGACGGCGACATGGCTCATCAGCAGGACCCGCTCGGTGATCCCGGCGAGATAGGCGAGGGTGGCGACCGGGTCGTACCAGACGGTGCTCATGACCCCGGCGAGCCGCCGCGGGATCGCGACGTGGTCGCAGCTCGCCAGATAGGCGAAGCCGGTGCGATCGGCGGTCCGGGCGATCTCGGCGAGGTCGTCCGGACCGGCCGCCGCCTCCCACCCCTCGGCATAGATGGTGCTCTGCGACTGGATCGGCAGCTGCATCCCGTACGACAGCGGCCCGGTGGTCGATATCGGCACCGAACGGCCTCCTCCCCAAGGGAATCTGACGCATCGTCACTTGACGGGCGCGGGGGCCATCGTGATACCTGACGGCGCATCAGGCAAGGGGCGGGAAAGGAGTGGTTACGGGGCCGGGGGCCTGCCGTCGGCGTCCCGGAACAGGAACTCGCCCTCGATCTCCAGCCGGGTCGGGGCCTTGCTACCGTCGTAGAAGTTCACGTCGTCGCACTCCCCGGTCCAGCGCAGCCGGAGCAGCTCGCCCTCGCGCGCGACCACCGTGATCCGGTTGTTCCGCAGCGGTTCGTGCTCGAAGTAGTAGAGCAGCGACATGGCCGAGTCCTCTCCCTCGGCCACCCCGGGCATCAGGAACGTACGCCCGACCAGCCGGTCGATGTCCGCCTCGGCTGCCGTCATTGCGACGCCCACCTCGGCGGACGGGGCCGCGCCCGCATCGGCCGTGTCCTCGCAGCGCCGCGCGGCGTCCGGGTCCGCCAGCGCCTCGAACCAGACGGTCACCCCGGCGTCCGCGTCACCGTCGTACGAGCGGATCACCCGCACCTGCGCCGTGTCGAGGCCGTACTCCTCATCACCGTTGAACCGGTGCAGCACCAGGCGCCCGCCGGGGACCGCCCCCTCGCCCCGCGACCCTCCCATGGCCACCACCTCCGGGCCCAGCCTCGCACGGGGGAGCGGGCGTCGCGGCGAGGCCGGAGCCGGGGCGCAGGGGTGGCGGCGTCCGGCGCCGCGCCGGGTGCCGCCTCCGACGACGTGTCCGCCGCCGGTCCAGGGCCTTACGTTTGGATCAGGCCGGATCAGTGAGCGGGGTCTGATGCGTGCGATCGCAAGGTGGAGGAGGGAGGCATGGCGGCGCCATGGCGACCGACGACAACGCGGAGGGGGTCCCCCTGGCCCTTGAGGCCTTGGGGGAGTGCGTGCCGGACCCCGCGGGCCCGGCCTGATCCGAACGAGAGGCCCTACGCGTCGGCGTCGCCCTCGTAGTCGTCCCCGCCGGTCGCCGCGCTCTCGGGAGCCGCGCCACTCCCCGGTGCCACGCCCTCGTCCTCGTCGCCCTCGTCCTCGTTCTCGTTCTCGTCCGGCGCGGCCTGGACACCCACGCCCTGCGAGGAGGACACGTTCTGGTCGATGGCGCCGCCGCCGCCGTCGTGGTCGCTGCCCGCCGTGCCCTTGCTCAGGGGGCCCAGCACATTGAGCGTCCGGTCCACCTCCAGCCAGGAGTCGGCGTTGGAGTTGTCGATGGTGACCAGGGACGGACCGTGGTGCGTCTCCATGCCGCCGTCGGGGGCGTCGGCCCGGGCCGCTCCGGCGGCCAACTGGCCCTGGCAGAGCGCCCCGAGGGCGATCACCAGGACCGCACGCGCCTTCGACGAGGTGAATCCCATGTTCCTGCTCTTCCTTCTGCCTGTGATGCACATGGCGCCGGGGCCCCGCGGTGCGCGGTGACGCACCATCAGGGCCCGGCATTCGGACGGTTCGGTGACCAGCCGGGTCGACCGCACTCGGCGCGACGTCCGGATCAGACGACCGCGGGCTCATGGACGGGGTGGTGCCTGCTGATGTTCTTCTCCAGCAGCTCCGTCGAGCGCTGCACCCCGATCCCCTCGGCGGGCACGAACTCGGGGAGCCGCCCGTCGGACTGCTTGAGGTCCGTCAGCGCGCTGTCGATGGCCGCGTGCGCGGCGAAGAGGCAGGGCGTGCTGTAGATGGCCACCTGGCACTCCAGGTCGGTCAGTTCGGAGAGGGAGAGCCTGGGCGACTTGCCGCCCGCGATCTGGTTGAAGAGCAGCGGTTTGTCGCCGACCACCTTCCGGATGCGCTTGATCCACTCGACGCTGCGCACCCCGTCGACCAGGACGACATCGGCGTCCGTCTCGGCGAGCGCCTCCGCGCGGCGCAGGATGTCGGACTCCTCCGTGGCGTCCGTGCGGGCCACGACCACCAGGTCCCGCCTGCTCTCCAGTACGAGGTTGAGCTTCTCCAGGTACTCCTCCAGCGGCAGCACCTGCTTGCCGTCCGCGTGGCCGCACCTGCGCGGGCGCTTCTGGTCCTCCAGGATGACGCCGGAGGCGCCGATCCGCTCCAGCCGCTGCACCACGTGGCAGGCCACCTCGGGGTCGACGTAGCCGTCGTCGATGTCCACCAGCAGGTGGTGGGAGGGGAAGGCCAGCCGCAGCCGCTCCACGAAGGCGACCATGTCCGGCCAGGCGATGAAGCCGATGTCGGGCAGCCCGTAGTGGGAGGCGGCGAAGCCGAAGCCGGACACGAAGAATCCGTCGTAGTGGCGGGCCACGACGGAGGCCGAGTACATGTCGTAGATACCGATGAGCGGAGTCGTTCCCGGGGACCGGACTTCGTCCCTCAGCGCAGTTCCGTAACTCACAGCGTCTCTCCTTGACCAATGGATGAACGGGTGTCGAGCGATGCCGTCCCGGGCGCTGCGGGCTCCGTCGACGCCGGGCCCCGGAGCCACTGATGCCGCGGGTGCGGAAGCACCACGCGCGGACCCGCCCGCCGAAAGAGGCGGCGGTGTTCCGACCGCACGGGACGCATGAAATCTGCCCTCTTGTGAAGACTCGTATATCTATACAGCCGTGACCGTGTCTTTACCCTAGAACGCGGCGCTTTTTACCTTGCGTGCGATTCCTCCCGGGTGTACGCCGGGGGCTTGTTGCAGGCGCACGGAATCCGGTGGGAGCCGCCTTTCGGATCATCCGAAACAACAACTCGGGAAAGCACTGAATACCCTGCACATATGCCGTGTTGACGCTCGGCGGACCGCCGGAACGGCAGCGACGGAAGGGCCGTCCGGCATTCCGCCGGATCGCCGGAGCAGTAACGTTCCACCCCTCGGGGGAAACGTCGACGGCGGATCCATCGATCGAACTGTTCGAGCAGATACCCCACATAATGTTCCAGCCCCCCGTGATCGCCCCGGGCGTCGGACCGGTCCGCCCGAACTCCCGCCACGGCACCGCCGCTTCTCCGCGTCGCTCGGGGCCGCGGAACTCGACGAGGACAACATGAAGCTGCTGCAGCAGAAGATCTCTGCTGCAGCAGCGGCCGGGGGCCATCCCGGTCCCTGTGCGGGTTCGGGACAGCCCCCTCGGAACTGTTCAGGTCATGCAGAGGAAGGAATGCAGACCGCGTACGACTGGACGGTCTGCGCACCTGCACCACTGTTGTACGCGGAGACGTGCCAGGTGTTGGTGGCGGTGTCCGGGTAGCTCGCGGTCCAGTGGATCTCATCGTTCTGCAGCTGATTCAGGGCGCCTCCCCCGGTCAGCACGGTCCCGTCAGGGCAAGTAGCAATGATGTTCTCGACACTGCCGCCGGCGGGAATGGACGTGGCTGCGCTGGTAGCAGTCTGGGACGGACCGACAGGCCCGGCCGGACCGGTGGCACCCGTCGGACCGGTCGCACCATCAATGCCAGCGGCACCGGTCGCACCCGTCGGACCCGTCGCACCATCGACACCAGCCGCACCGGTGGCACCCGTCGGACCCGTCGCACCATCGACACCAGCCGCACCGGTGGCACCCGTCGGACCCGTCGCACCATCAAGGCCAGCGGCACCCGTCGGACCCGTCGGACCGGTCGCACCATCGACACCAGCCGCACCGGTCGCACCCGTCGGACCCGTCGCACCATCAGCACCAGCCGCACCGTCGGCACCGGTCGCACCCGTCGGACCTGTCGCACCATCGGCACCAGCCGCACCGTCGGCACCGGTCGCACCCGTCGGACCCGTCGCACCATCAAGGCCAGCGGCACCGGTCGCACCCGTCGGACCCGTCGCACCATCGGCACCAGCCGCACCGTCGGCACCGGTCGCACCCGTCGGACCGGTCGCACCATCAAGGCCAGCGGCACCGGTCGCACCCGTCGGACCCGTCGCACCATCGACACCAGCCGCACCGGTCGCACCCGTCGGACCCGTCGCACCATCAGCACCAGCCGCACCGTCGGCACCGGTCGCACCCGTCGCACCATCAGCACCAGCCGCACCGTCGGCACCGGTCGCACCCGTCGGACCCGTCGCACCATCGACACCAGCCGCACCGGTCGCACCCG